>NZ_JAFMPZ010000413.1 GCF_017353455.1 Streptomyces laculatispora | reverse complement strand
AACTCGGCCTCGGCGCGCTCCAGCTGGGCGAACACCACTTCGGCGTGGCGGAGTACGAGGTGCGCGGCGTCGGTGAGCCGGACCCGCCTGCCCTGTGCCTCCAGCAGTGGCACGCCGAGCTGCCGGCCCAGGTTCGACAGCTGCTGGGACACCGCGGAAGGGGTCATCAGCAGCGCCTCGGCCGTCGCCGTGACGGTCCCGCGCTCGCTCAGCACCCGCAGGATCCGGAGCTTCTTGATGTCCCACTCGGTCATGTCCGCACATTAGCCGCCGCCCGGCCACCGGCCCGGCCCGCCCCCAGCGCCACTCCGCCGAGGATCAGGACCAGGCAGAGGGTCTGCACCGGTCCCGTCGACTCGCCCAGCAGGGCGAAGGAGAGCCCGGCCACGCAGACGGGCTGGAGGTAGTAGACGATCCCGGTCCGCGAGGCGCCGATGAGGGCCACGGCCCTGTTCCAGGCGAAGAACGCGACCGCCGAGGAGAGGACACCGACGTACAGGAGCGGCCCGACGGTGCCGGCCGTCGGCTCGAACCCGCCCTGGACGGCGACGCCGACCGCGAAGGCGGGGGTCAGCATCAGAGCGCCCAGCACGAAGGTGGTCAGGAGGAAGGCCGGTTGGCCTCGCGCAGGGCGCGCGCGGCGACGAAGCTCCCGGACCAGACGACCGTCGCGACGAGGGCGAGCAGGAGGCCCGCCCCGGAGCTCCACCGCGCCCCTCTCGCACCGGCCGTCCCACTGCTGCGGATGCGGATGCGGTCCGGCACGGCCATGGAATCCCCTGCCCTCTCCTCCGTGCGGGGGTGCGTCGGTCACGGGACCCACCGTCACACCGAGAGAACATTCAGGCCTATCGAATACTTCTGAGGGTTTTTTGAAGCAGAACTTAACGATGGGGGGGGATGACCGCCGGGCCAACGCGGACAGGGCGCCACGACGCGCTCGCGCACATCGGGACGCCCTGGACGGAGCCGGGGAGCCGCGCGGCCCTGTGTGCCGCGCAGCCGGGTGTCAGGCCTGCTTCTTGGACTTGTCGAGGACCATGACCAGCCCGGCGATGACCCCGAACAGCACCAGGGGGGCCACGACGAACAGGCCGATCGTGTCGATCACGCTCAGGCCGGTACCCGGGTCGTCACCGTCGTCGCGGGTGAGCGCGAGCGCGGGGGACGTCATGAGCAGCATCATCAGCGTCGTTCCGGCGGCGACGGCACCGGCGCGCATAGCGTTCTTCTTGTCCACGGTGCAAACGTAGCGAACGGCTACGAGGGCCGCGCGCCCGGGGGTGCCGTACGGGCCCCCGGGGGCTCCTGACGAGGGCTGAGGACCTCCATCAGCCTGTGCAGCCGCGGCGAGGCGGCAAGCTCCTCCAGGGTGACCGGGCGGCCCTCGGCGTCGGCGATGGGCAGCCGCCAGTTGGGGTATTCGTCCCAGGTGCCCGGCAGGTTCTGCGGGCGGCGGTCGCCGATCGTGTCGGGCAGCCAGACCCCGGCCATCCGGGCGGGGGTGCGCAGCAGGAAGCGGTGGACGGCGCGGACGGCCGCCTCCTCGTCACCGCCGCCCTCGGGGAGCAGGCCGAGCCGGGAGAGCAGGCCGAGCCATTCCGCGGTGTCGGCGCCGTCCTGGGTCCGCTCCTGGTCCAGCGGGCGGGCGAGCAGCCCGAGGCGGTGGCGCAGCGTCACGTGGTCACCGGTCAGCCGGGCCGCGGTGGAGGGCAGATCGTGAGTGGTGGCGGTGGCCAGGCAGCCCTCGCGCCACTCCTCGGGGGCCAGCGGGCGGCCGGTGCCCGACCAGTCCCGTTCGAACCAGAGCACGGAGGTGCCGAGGACGCCGCGGCGAGCGAGTGCCTCGCGGACGCCGGGTTCGACGGTGCCGAGGTCCTCCCCCATGACGACGGCGCCCGCCCGGTGGGCCTCCAGGACGAGGACGGCGAGCATCGCCTCGGCGTCGTGGCTGACATAGGCGCCCTCGGTGGGCGGGCGCCCCTCGGGCACCCACCAGAGCCGGAACAGGCCCATGACGTGGTCGATGCGCAGGGCACCGGCCCGGCCGAGGATGCCGCGCAGCAGACCGCGGAACGGGGCGTAGCCGGACGCGGCGAGGGCGTCGGGGCGCCAGGGCGGCAGACCCCAGTCCTGGCCGCGTGCGTTGAAGGCGTCCGGGGGCGCGCCGACGGACATGCCGTGCGCGAAGGCGTCCTGCTGGGCCCAGGTGTCGGCACCGCCGGGGTGCACGCCGACGGCGAGGTCGTGGACGATCCCGACGGTCATCCCGGCGTCCCGGGCGGCGCGCTGGGCGTCGGCGAGCTGCGTGTCGGCCAGCCAGGCGAGCCGGCAGTGGAAGTCGACCCGGTCGAGCAGTTCGCCGCGGGCGCGGGCGGTCTCCCTGGAGCGGGGGTCGCGCAGGCCTTCCGGCCAGCTGTGCCAGTCGGAGCCGTGCAGCTCGGCGAGGGCGCACCACAGGGCGTGGTCCTCCAGGGCCTGTCCCTGTTCGGCGAGGAAGTCGCAGTAGGCGGCGCGGCGGCCGGGCGTGAGGGGGACGTCGGCGAGGATGGAGAGGGCCTGCCGCTTGAGCTCCCAGACGGCGTCGCGGTCGATCAGGGCGCCCTTGTTGAGGACTCCGTCGCGGAGCTCTCCCGCCTTGCGGCGCAGCTCGTCCAGTGCGGCCCGGTCGGGCGCGTGCCCGTACTCCGGGACGGACTCGATGCGCAGGTGCACGGGGTCGGGGAAGCGCCGCGAGGACGGACGGTAGGGCGACGGGTCGGTGGGGCTGCCCAGGACCGCCGCGTGCAGCGGGTTGACCTGGACGAAGCCGGCGCCGAGGGACCGCCCGGACCAGGAGGCGAGATCGGCGAGGTCGCCGAGGTCGCCCATGCCCCAGGAGCGGGCGGAGAGCAGCGAGTAGAGCTGCACGAGGAAGCCGTGGCTGCGGGGCGGCGGCTGCGGGACCCGGGCCGGGGCGACGACGAGCGTGCAGGACTCGGCCGGCCGCTCCGGTGCCCGGGCGGTCAGCCGGTGCACGCCGAGCGGGGGTTCGGTCCACCAGCCGGGCGCGGGCGCGCCGCTCGCCGGGCCGGGCGCCCCGGAAACGGCCGGATCCGTATCCCCGGCGGGGGTCCGCATCCGGGCCGGCGGGGCCGAACCGGCCTCCTCGGGCCGGACGGTCAGCTCCGTGCCGGGCGGCAGCGCGGCCAGGGCCACGGGCAGCGGTTCCCCGGCCCACACCACGACCGTGGGCGGGAGCAGCCGGGAGCCGGCCGCGGACTCGGCGGCGGCGAGCGCCTCCCGTACCGCCGCGGGCGTGGCGGCGTCGACATCGAGCGCGGCGA
>NZ_JAFMPZ010000648.1 GCF_017353455.1 Streptomyces laculatispora | reverse complement strand
GGGGTGGGCAGCGCGGCGGCGAGCGCGGTGTGCACCTCGGCGGTGGCCTGTCCCAGCGCGCGGGCCTCGGGTCCGAAGTCGAGGCCCGCCGCGAGTGCGCGCAGGGCGAGCTGCCAGCCGTCCTGCGCACCGCGCAGGAACGGCTGCAGCACGCCGAGCGTGAGGTGCTCCGGTTCGGTGGACTCGAACCAGGCGACGGGGGCCGGGACGCGCCCGCACCCCTCGCGGGAGAGCGCGAGGGGCAGTTCCAGATCGGGGTTGGTGCCCGGGAACACCCGGCGGAAGATCTTGAGGATGTAGGCGTTGCCGTAGACGAGCGAGGAGTTGGACTGCTCGGTGTCCAGCACCCGGGGCGCGAGGCCGGCGGGGACCGGGGCCGCACCCCGGCCGAACCGGAGGGCGCCGAGTCTGCCGGGGGTGCGCAGCCGTTCCAGCAGCAGGGCGGCCAGGCGTGGATCGTGCAGCCCGTCGTAGACGGTCAGCCCGCCCAGCGGGCCGTCCGTCACATGCCCGACGAGGGCGGGCGCCAGCCGGGTCGGCAGCGTGGACCGTACGCCGAGCAGTAACTGGTAGCAGTCGATGGGCGGCTGGGCGGGCATGGTGGGCTGATGGACCCGGACCAGCAGATGCAGCAGCCCGGGGCCGGCAGCGGCGGTGCCGGACTTCTCCACCGGCAGTATCTCGGTCGCCGACACGAGCGAGAAGGCCGTGATCGGCCGTCCCTTGCCCGCGAACCACCGCTGCCGGGGCAGCCATTCATGGAGCAGCGGTCCGAGAGACGGGAGCAGGGCTGTGCTGTTCGCCAGGGTGACCTGAGCGGATGCAGCCTCCGACATGGCATCGCGTCCTTTCCCCGGGCACACCACAGGATGCGAAGAGTGTCCCGGATTGCGGCTTTGGCTGTCCGGCTGTGCGGGACGTGTCGGGTCAGGATGGTCCGTACGGACTCGACTCGAACGGAACGAAACGCCAGGAGGATTCAGGAAGGGTCCTGAAGCGTTCGATATGGGTGGAGAGTGCCCCGTGCGGAGCGGCGGAAACCGCCCCGCACAGAGCCTGCGCGCCGGCCGGCCGGTCAGCTCGCGGGTGCGTCCTTGCGGAGGCGGAACCAGTAGAAGCCGTGTCCCGCGAGAGTCAGCAGGTAGGGCCACTGACCGATGGCGGGGAAGCGCACCCCGCCGATCAGCTCCACCGGATGACGCCCGTTGAAGGACCGCAGATCGAGCTCCGTCGGCTGCGCGAACCGCGAGAAGTTGTGCACGCACAGCACGAGGTCGTCCCCGTGTTCACGGGTGAAGGCGAGCACCGCGGGGTTGGAGGAGGGCAGTTCGGTGTACGCGCCGAGGCCGAACGCCGGGTTCTGCTTGCGGATCTCGATCATCCGGCGCGTCCAGTGCAGCAGCGACGACGGCGAGGCCATCGCCGCCTCGACGTTGGTGACCTGGTAGCCGTAGACCGGGTCCATGATCGTGGGGAGGAAGAGCCGTCCCGGATCGCTGGAGGAGAATCCCGCGTTCCGGTCGGGCGTCCACTGCATCGGGGTGCGGACGGCGTCCCGGTCGCCCAGCCAGATGTTGTCGCCCATTCCGATCTCGTCCCCGTAGTAGAGGATCGGCGATCCGGGCAGGGACAGCAGCAGGGCGGTGAACAGCTCGATCTGGTTGCGGTCGTTGTCCAGCAGGGATGCCAGGCGCCGCCTGATACCGATGTTGGCCCGCATCCGCGGATCCTTGGCGTACTCCGCGTACATGTAGTCGCGCTCTTCGTCCGTGACCATTTCGAGCGTCAGCTCGTCATGGTTGCGCAGGAAGATGCCCCACTGGCAGCCGGACGGGATCGCCGGTGTCTTGGCCAGGATTTCGGAGACCGGGTAGCGGCTCTCCCGCCGTACGGCCATGAAGATCCGCGGCATGACGGGGAAGTGGAACGCCATGTGGCACTCGTCGCCGCCGGCCCGGTAGTCGCCGAAGTAGTCGACGACGTCCTCGGGCCACTGGTTGGCCTCGGCGAGCAGCACGGTGTCCGGGTAGTTGGCGTCGATCTCCTTGCGGACCCGCTTGAGGAAGCCGTGGGTCTCCGGGAGGTTCTCGCAGTTGGTGCCCTCGCGCTGGTAGAGGTAGGGCACGGCGTCGACCCGGAAGCCGTCGATGCCGAGGTCCAGCCAGAAGCGCAGGGCGGAGATGATCTCCTCCTGCACCGCCGGGTTCTCGTAGTTGAGGTCGGGCTGGTGCGAGAAGAACCGGTGCCAGTAGTACTGCTTGCGCACCGGGTCGAAGGTCCAGTTGGACGTCTCGGTGTCGACGAAGATGATCCGGGCGTCCTGGAACTGCTTGTCGTCGTCGGCCCAGACGTAGTAGTCGCCGTACGGACCCTCGGGGTCGGTGCGGGACTGCTGGAACCAGTCGTGCTGGTCGCTGGTGTGATTCATGACGAAGTCGATGATCACGCGCATCCCGCGCTGGTGCGCGGCGTCGACGAACTCGACGAAGTCGGCGAGGTCGCCGAACTCCGGAAGCACGGCGGTGTAGTCGGAGACGTCGTAACCACCGTCGCGCAGCGGCGACTTGAAGAACGGTGGCAGCCAGAGGCAGTCGACGCCAAGCCACTGGAGGTAGTCCAGTTTGGAGGTGATCCCCTTCAGATCTCCGATGCCGTCGCCGTTGGAGTCCTGGAAGGAACGGACGAGGACCTCGTAGAAGACGGCACGCTTGAACCAGTCGGGATCGCGGTCCTTGGCCGGGGTGTCCTCGAACGTGTCGTGGACGGGCTCATTGACGATCATGGTGTGGGTGACCCTCCGGTCGGCGGGGACGGTCGCAGGACGGCGATGTGCGCGGGCGTCACGCCCGGTTCCAGACGCACGTAGAAGGTCCTGCCCCAGTGATAGGAAGTGCCGGTGAGCTCGTCGCGCACCGGCACGCTCTCGTGCCTGTCGAGGCCGAGTCGCGGCATGTCCAACGAGACGGTCGCCTCCTGGGTGTGGTGCGGGTCGAGGTTGACGACCATCAGAACGATGTTCGAACCGGAGCGCTTGCTGTAGACGATCAGGGCGTCGTTGTCGGACGAGTGGAAGTGCACGTCACGCAGCTGCTGCAGCGCCGGGTGGCGGCGCCTGATCCGGTTGAGCGTGGTGATGAGCGGGGCCAGCGACCGGCCCTCACGCTCGGCGGCTTCCCAGTCCCTGGGCCGGATCTCGTACTTCTCCGAGTCGAGGTACTCCTCACTGCCGCCGCGGAGCGGGGTGTTCTCGCAGAGCTCGTACCCCGCGTACACCCCCCAGGTGGGGGAGAGCGTCGCCGCGAGCACCGCCCGTGCCTCGAAGGCGGGCCTGCCGCCGTCCTGGAGATATCCGGGGAGGATGTCGGGGGTGTTCACGAAGAAATTGGGCCTCATGCAGGAGGCCGTCTCACCGGACAGCTCGGTCACGTAATCGGTGATTTCCTGGCGGCTGTTGCGCCAGGTGAAGTAGGTGTACGACTGCTGGAATCCGATGGTGGCGAGTGCGTGCATCATCGCGGGACGGGTGAATGCCTCGGCCAGGAAGATCACATCGGGATCGGTGCGGTTGATGTCGGCGATGACCTTCTCCCAGAAGATCACCGGCTTGGTGTGCGGATTGTCGACGCGGAAGATCCGTACTCCGTGATCCATCCAGAACCGCAGGATGCGCACGGTCTCCGCGACGAGCCCGCGCAGATCCTTGTCGAACGCGATCGGATAGATGTCCTGGTATTTCTTGGGCGGATTCTCCGCGTAGGCGATACTGCCGTCCGCGCGGTGATGGAACCACTCGGGGTGTTCCGTGACCCACGGGTGATCGGGGGAGCACTGGAGGGCGAAATCCAGCGCGATCTCCATGCGCAGGTTCCGGGCGGCCTCGACGAAATGGTCGAAGTCGTCGAGGGTGCCGAGATCGGGGTGGACGGCGTCGTGGCCGCCCTCGGCCGAGCCGATCGCCCAGGGCACCCCCACATCGTGCGCGGCGGGGGAGAGGGAGTTGTTCGGGCCCTTGCGATGGGTCGTCCCGATGGGGTGGACCGGGGGGAGGTAGACCACGTCGAACCCCATCGCGGCGACCGCCGGCAGCCGCTCGGCCGCCGTGCGGAAGGTGCCGCTGACGATCCGGGGAGGCTGCGCCGCGGCGGGTCGCGCCTTGGCCGCGCGGCCCTTCCCCACCGGCTTCGGCGGTACGGCCGGTTCGGTTCTGGCCCCCTCGGAACGGGGGAACAGCTCGTACCAGGAGCCGAACAGGGCGCGCCGGCGCTCGACGACGAGCGGGAGCGGCCGCGAGGCGGTGACCAGCTCACGCAGGGGGTGGCCGGTCAGCGCCTGTGCCGCCTCGGGGGTGAGCGCGGCGGCCAGCCGGGCGGCGGCCGGGCGTGACGTGTCGCGCAGGGCGTCGACCGCGCGGAGCACCGCCTCGCGGCCGTCCCGCTTGGGCACGCCCCCGGCGGCCCGCTCGTACAGCTCGGCGCCCTCCGCCAGGACGAGCGCGGTGTCGATCCCCGCCGGGATCTTGATCCGGGCGGTGTGCCGCCAGGTGGCCACCGGATCGCTCCAGGCCTCGACCGTGTACGTCCAGCGGCCCTCGGCGTCCGGGGTCACATCGGCGCCCCAGCGGTCGGTGCCCGGAGCGAGCTCGCGCATCGGTGTCCAGGGGCCGGGCCGCCCGCTCGGGTCGAGCAGGACGACGTTGGCCGCGACCGCGTCATGGCCTTCGCGGAAGACGGTCGCGGTGACCTGGAAGGTCTCACCGGAAACCGCCTTGGCGGGCCTTCTTCCGCAATCGACGAGGGGGCGGACGTCGAGGACGGGAATGCGACCGATCATGAAATCACCTGGGGACTGGAGCTCGGACTCAACAGGGCGCGTTGCGGCTGCGGAGGGCTGAACGCGCGCGCCGCGATGGTGGGGTTCCGTCCTTTCTAGCTGCTCCGTTGACGACTGGTGGGGTGTGGGCATGGCCGCTCCTGTCCGCGTTCACTCGAATGGCACTCGAATGGATGGGGCGCGGGTGTGGTGCACGGGTGTGGACCGAATGCGCACGGGCCGTACCGATTGCATACGAATCGCGGGCGGACAGCCGCCGAACGGCGGATGAACCGGCCGCGGGTCCGAGATGGATCGCCTTGAAATGTCATCCGAATGCATTCGTTCCGGGTACCGGAGAAGCCTTCCCACTGATGCCGGTAGGCCAATCCGGTGGTTTGTTAACTTCTCGGGCGTATCTGTGACGGTCTGAATGCGCCGGGCTCCGCCGCGCATGCGCGG
>NZ_JAFMPZ010000412.1 GCF_017353455.1 Streptomyces laculatispora | reverse complement strand
TGTGTGGGGGGAGGGAGGGCGTGAGCGCCCGGTGGGACCGGTGGTCAGCTGAAGCCGATGGACTGGGTGCGGTCATTCATGAACGACCCGATGGCGGCGCTGTTCTCCTCGAACGGGCCGTCCCGGTCACCGTTCAGTCCCGGCTCGGGGTAGAGCCAGACTGCGCAGCCGCCCCACGGCTGCAAGGAGGAGATGCGGTTCTTCCAGTCGTCCCCGAGGTCGAACTGGAAGTTGACCCAGCCGTCCTTCACACACGGCTCGGCGCCCCAGATGGTCAGGGACGCGCCTCCGTACTGCTCGTCTTCGAAGAAGGTTCCCTGGATGACTCCGTCCTGAGCCTGGTCGGCCATTCGGGCGTTGAACGCGTCGCTGTGCACCGCTTCGGTCGCGGACAGTGGTGCCCCGGTGACCCGGCCTCCGCTGGCGGCCTCGATGGCCTCCGTGAACGTCCGATAACAACGCTCACTGCCGGACGTCGCGTTCACTGTGCAGTGCGGGGCGCCACCGTCACCAGTCAGTGGTCCGGCCGTGTCCCGGACGGCTGCGTCGGCCGACGGAGCGACGGCGGCGGCCGAAAGCAGCAGCGCCGCGGTCAGGATGCCGGAGGTACGTACGGATCTTGCACGCATAGGCAACATCACTTTCCTGAGGGTCAGTTGGCTCCCCGCGTCTTTCCGGGATCGCTCACGGCAAACCGGCCCGGTCGCGCTCTCTTTCGCCGACATGCCGACCTCGCAGTCCAGCTCCGGCTTCCCGTCTCCGAGTGTTCGGCCGAATGCCACCGTGTGCACACTGCACGGGTCTTCCGCCGGCCCGCCGGTTCTGGAACACTCCAGTCGCTTTCGCCCTTATGTTTCCTCACCCCACAGAGGCCCCACTCATGGAAGAACTCAACCGTCGCCGCCTCCTGCAACTCGCCGGGGGCACGGTCGCCTTCAGCGCGTTGTCGAGCAGCATCGCCCGTGCCGCGTCACTGCCCGCGAAGGGCCGTACGGGCACGCTCCAGGACGTCGAGCACATCGTCGTACTGATGCAGGAGAATCGTTCCTTCGATCACTATTTCGGCACCATGAAGGGTGTGCGCGGCTACGGTGACCCGCGTCCGGTCACGCTGCCCAGCGGGAAGCCGGTCTGGCATCAGAAGGACTTCCTCGGACGGGAGGTGCTGCCGTTCCGGCCGCCCGCCGACGATCTCGGGCTGCAGTTCCTCCAGGACCTGAACCACGACTGGGCCGGTGGCCACTGGGCTCTCAACAAGGGTAAGTACGACCAGTGGGTGCCCGCCAAGACCGCTACCACGATGGCCCACCTCACCCGTGAGGACATTCCGTTCCACTACGCGCTCGCCGACGCGTTCACCGTCTGCGACGCGTACCACTGCTCGTTCCTCGGCTCGACCGACCCGAACCGTTACTACCTGTGGAGCGGGTACACCGGCAACGACGGCACCGGCGGCGGTCCCGTGCTCGGCAACGACGAGGCGGGCTACGGCTGGAAGACCTATCCCGAGCGGCTGGAGGAGGCCGGGGTGTCGTGGAAGGTCTACCAGGACATCGGTGACGGGCTTGACGCCGCCGGCTCCTGGGGGTGGATCAACGACGCCTATCGGGGTACATACGGCGACAACTCGCTTCTCTACTTCAACAGTTATCGCAACGCAAAGCCCGGCGAACCCCTCTTCGACAAGGCGCGCACCGGAACCGACGTCAAGAACGGTGACGGGCTCCTCGATGACCTGAAGGCCGACGTCCGGGCCGGGACGCTCCCCAAGATCTCGTGGATCGTCTCGCCGGAGGCCTACAGCGAGCACCCCAACTGGCCCGCCAATTACGGAGCCTGGTACATCTCGCAGGTGCTGGACGCGCTGACCTCCAACCCCGAGGTCTGGGGCCGGACCGCCCTGTTCATCACGTACGACGAGAACGACGGATTCTTCGACCACGTCGTGCCGCCGTTCGTACCGTCCGGGGCCGCGCAGGGGCTGTCCACCGTGGACACCTCCGCCGATCACTTCCCCGGCGACATCCGGTACTCGGCCGGTCCGTACGGGCTCGGCCAGCGTGTGCCCATGACGGTCGTGTCCCCGTGGAGCACCGGCGGGTTCTCGTGCTCGGAGGTCTTCGACCACACCTCCGTCATCCGCTTCATGGAAGAGCGCTTCGGCGTGCACGAGCCCAACATCTCGCCCTGGCGGCGCGCCGTCTGCGGCGATCTCACCTCGGCCTTCGACTTCCGCCGCAAGGACACCGCACCCGTCTCGCTGCCCTCCACGGACGGATACGCGCCGCCGGACGGCAACCGGCACCCCGACTACGTACCGGTGCCGCCGGCCTCCGGCAGCGTGCCGAAGCAGGAGCCCGGCTCGCGGCGCACCCGGCCACTGCGGTACGCGCCCCTCGTGGACGGGGTGGCCGACCCGGCCTCCGGGAAGTATCAGCTCACCTTCAGCGGTGGCGACGCGGCCGGGGCGCAGTTCCTGGTGACGTCCGCGAATCGCGGCGACGGGCCCTGGACCTACACCACCGAGGCGGGCAAATCGCTCTCCGACCGTTGGAACACGGCCTACTCCAAGGAAGTGACCGACCTCACCGTGCACGGTCCGAACGGGTTCCTGCGTGCCTTCCGGGGGCCCGGCAAGGCGGCAGGGCCGGAGGTGACGGCACGTCATAACGCCACGAACGGAAGGCTCGACCTGACTCTCACCCATGCCGGAACGGGCACTGTCCAGCTGACCGTGCGCAACGCGGATGCCTACGGCGGCGGGGTGCAGACCTTCAAGGTGCTTGCGGGCGCGACCGTGAAGCACACCGTTGACCTGCGGGGAAGCAAGCGCTGGTACGACATCACGGTGGTCTCGGACGCGGACGCCACGTTCCTGCGGCGGTTCGCCGGGCACATCGAGACGGGCGAGGCCGGCACGAGCGACCCCGGGCTCGTCACCGGCTGACCGACCGGCCCGTGCCGCGGCACCGGAGATCTAGCTGTCATCGCAAGGACAGGGGCGCATGGGGGCCGGGTCCGGCCCGGTCCTGTGCGCCCCTGACCATCCGTCGGCTGCGCGGCGCCGCCCGTCGGGGCGTACCGCCACAATGCGTTAGGGTTTTGACGGGTCATGAGTTCCAGCGCGCAGCCCCGGCTGGCTGGACGGCACCCCGCTCCGCTGCGGGTGCTCCGGGTGACGACCTGCCCCGTGCGCGAGGTACGGGGAACAGCGGACCGCGGTGCAGACGCTCGGGGTCCATCATCCCCGGAAGGCGGGACTCACCATGCTGCGTCACCTCACCGAGAACGGCTCGGTGCGGAGCGGCGGCTGCGAGCGCTACGCCGCAGGCCATCAGGTGCACTGGATCCACGCCAAGAAGTGCCGGCAGGAGCCGGGGCAGGCCGTCGAGATACTGCTGACCGCCGGTGACGTCCGGGACGACGGGTGGGTCGAACTGCGTGCCGCGTTCGACTACGCGGGCGGCCTTCCAGAGGTGTGGACGCACGCTCCGGACGTGCTGAGGGAGGCGCTCGCCGGTCACCGCGGACGCGTGTACTGGCTGTCCCGGTGGCATGCGCTGAAGCTCGTGAACGGCGACGACCGGGTCGCCGGACTCGTCAACGTGGCCCTCGTCAGTGGGGAGTTGTGCGCCGCCGCGGCAGGCTCCAGTCGGCCGTAGCCGTAGCCGTAGCCGTAGCCCGTAGCCGTAGCGAGGGCGAGGACGAGGCGCGGTCGGGCGCGGGGTGGCCGGGGGCGGTACTTCGAGATGTTGGTCAATTGTGCGGAGATGTCCGCCCAGAGCTTCGTTCGGGCTGCACATTTGATCGCAGTTGACCGCTGTGGCGTCACATAAAATCCTTATAGTGGGCGTGCGTTGATCGCATGATCGTGACGCGTGAAGCTTCCGCCACAGAAGTCAGGACGATGACGCGCCCCTCCTCCGCAGAGCCCGAGCCCACCTTGCCCCCTCCGGAGTGCCCCGCGCACGCGGCGCCGGGGGCCGTGCCGCTCAGCGGGCCCGCGTTCCAGACCGAGCCGCATGCCGTCTATCGCGCCATGCGGCGTGATCACGGGCCGGTCGCCCCGGTGGAACTGCTGGGCGGGTTCCCCGCCTGGCTGGTGATCGGGTACCGCGAACTGCATCAAGTCACCAGCGACGGCGAGCTCTTCCCGCGTGATGTCGGCCTGTGGAACCAGTGGAAGAACATCCCCGAGGACTGGCCGCTGCTGCCCATGGTCGGGCGGCCCCTGCCGTCCATCTATTTCAGTGCGGGTGACGAACACCGGCGGCACGCCCGGATGGTCGGGCCCGCCCTCGAAGGAGCCGACCCTTTCCAGATCCGCAGCCACTGCGAGCAGTTGGCCGACCGGCTGATCGACGCCGTGTGCAGCCGGGGCACCGCCGACCTCGTCGCCGACTTCTGCGAGCCCCTTCCCGTACTCGTCCTCGCGCGGCTGGTCGGATTCCCCGATGACGAAGGCGCCGACATCGCCCAGGTGCTGAAGGACCTGGCCGACGGCGGTCCGGGGGCGCAGGAGGCTCATCTGCGTTTCGGGGAGCACATGCGGCGGCTGGTCGCCGCCAAGCGCGCCGAGCCCGGGGACGATGTGACCTCCCGGATGCTCGCCTTCCCCGAGGCCTTCACCGACGAGGAGTACATGCTCGACCTGATGGCCATCACGGCCGCCGGGCACCTCACCACCGCCGACTGGATCAGCAACTCGCTGCGGCTGATGCTCACCGAGGCCGAGTTCGCCGACTCGATGGCAGGTGGGCGGCGCAGCGTGGCCGAGGCCATGAACGAGGTGCTCTGGCAGGACACGCCGACGCAGATCCTCGCCGGACGCTGGGCCTCCCGGGACACCCGGCTCGGCGGGCAGCGGATCAGGGCGGGGGACATGCTGCTGCTCGGGCTCGGCGCCGCCAACACCGATCCGCTCATCCGGCAGAACCTGTCCGGCGGCGGTGCCTCGGCCCAAGGGGGCAACGGCGCGCATCTCGCCTTCAGCCACGGCGAGTACCGGTGCCCCTTCCCCGCTCAGGAGATCGCCGAGACCATCGCCCGTACCGGTATCGAGGTGCTGCTCGACCGGTTGCCCGACCTCGACCTCCGGGTCGCCGTCGCGGACCTCGTACGGCGGCCTTCCGCGTTTCTGCGCGGGACCACCTCGCTCCCCGTTCGGTTCACCCCCGTTCGTACGACAGGAGACCCCTCGTGAACTGCCCTCACGCCGCCGCGCACACAGCTGCCCCGGGCGGCGGGACCGTCGTCATCGACCCCATGGTCCAGGACCTGGACGGTGAGACGACGAGGCTGCGCGACGCCGGGCGGCTCGCCCGGATCGAGCTGCTCGGCGTGCCCGCCTGGACCGTCACCCGGCATGCCGACGCCCGTCAGCTCCTGGTCGACCCGCGGCTGGTGAAGGACATCGACGCCTGGGGGCTGTGGCAGAGGGGAGAGGTGACACATGCGTGGCCCCTCATCGGGATGATCGATGCCGGGCGGTCCATGTTCACCGTGGACGGCGCCGAGCACCGGCGGCTGCGGACCAAGACCTCCCAGGCGCTCACGCCTCGCCGGCTGGAGGCCATCAGGCCCGACATCGAGAAGTTCACCGGGGAACTGCTGGACGCCCTCGCCGAAGGCGGCAGGGACGGGGCCGTCGTCGACCTCAAGTCGGTGTTCGCGCAGCCGCTGCCGATGCGGGTCGTCGGCATGCTGATGGGCGTGGACCCCGCCGAGAACGCCATGCTGACCAGGCAGTACAAGGCCTTCTTCTCGATGCTCACCCCGCAGGACGAACGGCTGGCCCTGCTGGCCGAGTTGGACGTCTTCTACGCCGGGCTCGTGCGAGAGAAGGCCGCACGGCCCACTGATGACCTGACCTCCGCGCTGATCCTTGCCGAAGAGGGCGGCGAGCCCCTCACCGAGGAAGAGGTGGTGGGCAATCTCAAGGCGATGGTCGCGGCCGGCCACGAGACCACCATCGGGCTCATCCTCAATGCGGTACGAGCCCTGCTGGCCCACCCGGAACAGTTGCGGATGGTCCTCGACGCAGAGGTCTCCTGGGAGAGCGTGATCGAGGAAACGCTGCGGTGGGACACCCCGACCACTCATCTGCTGATGCGGTTCGCCGCCGAGGACATCCAGGTGGGTGACGACGTCATCGCCAAGGGCGAGGGCGTGGTGATCTCGTACCGGGCGATCGGCCGGGACTTCGAGCAGCACGGCGCCGACGCGGACGCCTTCGACATCACCCGCCCCACCCCCATCCGGCACATGACCTTCGGCCACGGTCCGCACATCTGCCCCGGGGCGGCGCTCTCCCGGGTCGAGGCGGGGATAGCCCTGCCGGCCCTCTTCGCACGCTTCCCCGCGCTGCGGCTCGCGGTGCCGGACGCGGATATCCGCAAGCTTCCGGTGATGACGCAGAACGACATGGAAGCCTTTCCCGTTCTGCTCAACGCCTGAATCCGATTCGACCGGCGGCGCGGGCAGCCCGAGCAGGCTGTCCGGCATATCGTGGCGGTAGCCGTACGGGCGCCGACGGCGGTAGGGGACACCGAGTCGAAGCGCTTCGCCGCATCTGGCCGCAACTGCCGATGCAGGCCGGTAGGCACGCCGGTGTCCGACGTCGTTCTGTGATGGAGAGCTGAATGGTCACCCTTGCCGAGGTCGCACAGCACGCCGGAGTCTCCGCGAGCACGGTGAGCTACGTCCTCAGTGGGAAGCGGTCCATCTCGGTACCCACCCGGGAGCGGGTGGAACAGAGCATCAAGCAGCTCGGCTACCACCCCAACGCGGGTGCGCGGGCGCTCGCCAGCAGCCGGTCGAACATCATCGCGCTCATGGTGCCGCTGCGTACCGACATGTACGTCCCCGTGATGATGGAGATCGCCATCGCGGTCGCCACCACGGCCCGCACCCATGGTTACGACGTCCTGCTGCTGACCGGTGAGGAGGGTCCCGCCGCGGTGCGCCGGATCGCCGGCAGCTCGCTCGCCGACGCCATGATCCTGATGGACGTCGAGCTGCACGACGAGCGGCTGCCGCTGCTGCGCGAGACCGACCGTGCGGCCGTGCTCATCGGACTGCCCGCCGACACCGACGGACTCACCTGCGTGGACCTCGACTTCGAGGCGACCGGGGCGCTCTGTGTGGAGCACCTCGCCGGCCTCGGGCACCGTGAGGTCGCGGTGATCGGCGAGGCGGCCGCGGTGTACGAGCGGCACACCGGTTTCGCCGAGCGGACCGTCGACGGGGTGCGGGCCAAGGCGCGGGAGGCCGGAGTGCGGGTCCTGCACCGGCCCTGCGAGGGCGGCTATCCGGCGATGGCCCAGACCCTCTCGCGGATATTCGACGAGCGCCCCGGCACCACCGGCTTCATCGTGCAGAACGAGTCGGCGGTGGAGCCGCTGCTCAATCTCCTGCGGCAGCAGGGCCGCGCCGTCCCCGAGGACGTGTCCGTGGTCGCGATCTGCCCCGAGCAGGTGGCCGCCCAGGCGTCGGTGCGGCTGACCTCCGTGGCCATCCCCGCGCAGGAGATGGGGCGCCGCTCGGTCGAACAGGTCGTCGCCAAGCTCTCCGGCCGAGGAACGGACGAAGTGGAGCTGCTGGCACCGGAGTTGACGGTGCGGGAGAGCACCGGCCCCGCCCCGAGGTGACACCCGACGGCAGTGCGCGCGCGAGCCGGCCCCCGTGCGGGGGCCGGCTCCTGGTGCGTACGGCTCAGCTCGCGGAGACACCGAATCCGTTCGTCGTGAAGTTCAGGCCGCCCGGCGACGAGGTGATCTCGTAGCCGAACTGGACGTCGCCGATGGTCTCGTTGCCCCACCAGCCCTTGGTGTCCTTGATCCACTTCAGGATGGGCAGGATGTCCACCGAGCCCGAGACGGAGTCCGAGGTGCGCAGGAACGAGAAGACCTGGTTGGCCCCGTTGTCACCCTTGTAGACGGTCCAGGAGTGGCCGCCGAGAGTCACCGTGCCCTGCGAGGTGCCGAGCGGGCCCACGGCGCCGTTGTGGTTGACCCAGAGCGTGAGCTCGTAGTCGTAGTCGGTGTCCCAGATGTCGTACGAGGTGTTGTAGGCACCGGACGACGGGACGGTGACGTTGTAGTTGCTGGTCAGCGACGACAGCGCGGTGATGGACTTGCCGACGACCTTCTTGGCGTTGGGGTACGACTTGATGCCGCCGGTGTTCGGATGGTCGGCCGAAACGCCCCAGTTGGAGGACGAGTTGGCCCAGATGGACTGTGAACCCGCGCCGGAACTCCAGATGTTGTTGTACAGGGTGTATCCGTCTGAGGTGGTGTAGTTGCCCCACTGGTCCGAGGAGGACCAGATCGCGGCCTGGGCGGGGGCGGCGGCGAAGCCGATCAGAGCCGCCACTGCCGTTGCCGGGGCCAGTACGAACCGGCTGAGCGTGCGGGTGCGTGTTGCCATGGTTGTCCTTCCATGGTGGGGGGATGGGGTGGGGGGAGTGCTACCGCGGCCCCAGTTCGAGGACGCGGTCCACGCCGGCCGCCAGCTCCAGCGGAGCCGCGGTGCGTCCGGCGGAGGATCGGGTGAGTGCGCTGCCGTCTCCCGTGCGGACATCGACACGGGCGTCACGGGCGGGGCGCAGCACCGCGGTCGCGGTGCCGTCGGCGGACCAGCGCAGATCCAGAGCCGCGCCGAACCTGGTACGTATGCCGCGCAGTTCACCGCTGGGGCAGCCGGCCAGCGGTGCGGGCAGCAGGACCAGCCGTCGGGGTGTCGACTGGACGAGCGACTCGATCACCGCCGCGGGCAGCGCATGGGCGGCGTCCGCGTTGTAGACGTCGCGCCCCGGATAGTGCGCGCTCATCAGGGAGTCATGGAAGAAGTCGCCCGCGAGCACGGCGTCCAGCGCCGCGGATGCCCGTACGCCGTCCCGCAGCCGCGCGGCGATCAGCGCGTGGTGCAGATGGCCGTGGGCGGAGTCGTTCTCCGAGCCGCGCAGCTCCAGCGCGCGAT
>NZ_JAFMPZ010000411.1 GCF_017353455.1 Streptomyces laculatispora | reverse complement strand
AGGCGTAGTTGATGTGCGTGAGCTTGTCGGCCGAGCCCGAGGTCTCGATGTTCTTGACGTGGTAATTGCGCTGGTAGACACCCCAGTCGGTGAAGTAGCCGACCACCTTGCTGCCGGCCGCTGTGGGGGCGGCGGGCGCTGCCGCGGGGGCGGCGGTCTTCAGGTCGGCGGGGGCCGCGCCGGCGGATCCGGTGCCCGCGACGCCCAGCAGGGCGGCGCCCAGGGCGGCGGTACAGGCGGCAGCCGCGAACGCCCGGAGGCGGGCTCCCGGGCGATGCAGTCCGATCATCGTTGCTCCTCGTGGGGGAGGGGACTTGCCGGTGGACGACCGGCTTTCGGCGCTCGCACAGAGTTGGCATGAACGTGGAAAGTCGGTTCGCAGGGAACCGTAGATGGACTAGACCAGTTGGGTCAATGGTTCGGACCAATTCCGCTGACAGGTCGCCGGCGGCCGTCAGGCCCTGAGGAACGCCAGTACCGCCAGGACCCGGCGGTGCCCGTCCGTGTCCACCGGCAGATCGAGCTTGCTGAAGATGCTGCCGATGTGTTTGTTGACGGCGGCCTCGCTGACGAAGAGATGCGCCGCCATGTTCGCGTTGGACCGGCCCTCCGCCATCAGGCCCAGCACCTCCCTCTCGCGGGTGCTGAGCCGGCTCAGCGGATCGGGGCGGAGCATGACGAGCTGGTGGATCACTTCGGGGTCCACCACGGTCCCGCCGGTCGCGACGCGGTCGAGGGACGACATGAAGTCGGCGACCGCGCCGACGCGTTCCTTCAGCAGGTAGCCGACCGCGGCGCCCTGGCACGAATCGAGCAGCCGGACGGCGTACGACCGCTCCACGTACTGGCTGAGTACGACCACCGGCAGTCCGGCGTACGCCTCCCGCAGGGCGACGGCCGCCCGTAGCCCGTCGTCCCGGTTCGCGGGCGGCATCCGTACGTCCGTGATCACCAGGTCCGGCCGGTCACGGTGGACGGCCTCGACGAGGGCGTCCGCGTCGCCGACCACGGCGAGCACCTCGTGGCCGAACCGCTCTATCAGGCCGACCAGCCCTTCGCGCAGCAGGACCGCGTCCTCCGCGACGATCACACGAAGTGGCACGGGATCTCCACATGGAGAAGAGTCGGACCGCCGACCGGGCTCGACACCCGCATCCGGCCCTCCAGGGCCGTGAGCCGGTCGGCCAGGCCGGTCAGACCGGTTCCGGCGGCCGGATCCGCGCCGCCGTGCCCGTCGTCCGTGATCTCCAGGACCAGCAGGTCGCAGTGGCAACGGCCGTGCACTCCGGCGCTCCGGGCGCCACTGTGTCGCGCGATATTCGTCATGGCCTCGTTGATCAGGTAGTACACATTCGTCTCCAACTGCCGGGGGAGCCTGCCCGGGAGTTGGAGATCGACGGTGACGGGGACGGGGAAACGGCTCGCGTGGTCCTCGACCGCGGCGACCAGGCCGTGGTCCGCGAGCACCGGGGGACTGAGCCCCCGGATCAGACCGCGCAGCTCCTGGTGCGCGGCGGAGAGCTGGTTCTCGGCCTCAGTGAGCCGGGCGGTGACCGGGGATCCCTCGGGAAGGTCCAGCCGCATCAGACCGAGCGTCATGCCGAGCGAGACCAGGCGCTGTTGCGCGCCGTCGTGCAGGTCGCGCTCGATACGTACGCGCTCCGCGTCGAAGGAGTCGAGGAGCCGCACCCGCGACGCGTGCACCTCCCGCAGCGACTCCCCGAGCTCGTCGCCGCGCGGGGCCAGGAAGGTCCGGGCAAGCGCGGCGCGCGCACCCGCCCACGACGTCACGGTGTACGGCGAGGCGAGGAGCACGACGGCGCCGAAGACCGCCCACGGCCAGGTGGCGCTGTCGATCGCCTCGAAGGTGAGGGCGGGCAGGCCGAAGCAGAAGGCGAGCACCAGCAGGTCCAACCACCACAGCGCCGCCGCGGAGATGAGCCCGAAGAGCAGCTCACGCCAGGTGATTTGCTCGGTCAGGCGGGTCGACAGCCAGGCGCGCAATCCCGCCCCGCCGGGCGGCCGGTGCGGGTTCGGCAGCCCGTCGAGGTCGACGAGACGCAGCCGGTGCCGTTCGGCCGTCGCCACGGTGATCGAGGACAGCACGACGCCGACGAGGGGGGCCACGCCGACCACGACGACCAGCAGGATCAGGCCCACCACGAGTCCGGTGACGAACACCGCCACGGCAGCCGCGCCGACCACCGCACCGGTGACCAGATACGCCAGCGAGCGCCAAGGCCAACTGGAGGTCAGGAAGCTCAACGGCCGCTGGGCCATGGCCTGCCAGGCCGTTCTGGGACGCATGCGGCAACGGTATGCCGTCGGCCGCTCAATTGCGGTAGTGCCGGCTCTACCTGTGGAGTAGTACGCGGATCAATGCGGCGGCACGGGCCGGTTCGCTGGAATCGACGCCATGACCATCACCAGGCAGGCACCCACGGGGTGCGCGGTCGAACTCCGCACCGTCCGGAAGATCTACGGAGCCGGCGACCGCGCGGTCACCGCACTGGACGCCGTCTCCATCGCCTTTCCACGCGGAACGTTCACGGCCGTCATGGGGCCGTCGGGCTCCGGGAAATCCACCTTGCTCCAGTGCGCGGCCGGTCTGGACCGTCCCACCGACGGACAGGTGATGCTGGCCGGCATCGACATCGGCCGGAGGAACGAGAGGGAGCGCACCGAACTGCGGCGTGACCGCATCGGCTTCGTGTTCCAGTCCTTCAACCTGGTCCACTCGCTGACCGCCGCTCAGAACGTGGAACTGCCCTCGCGCTTCGCCGGGCGCCGGGTCGGCGCTGAGCGTGTCGCCGACGCGCTCGCCGCGGTCGGGCTGACGGACCGGGCCGGGCACCGGCCGGGCGAACTGTCCGGCGGTCAGCAGCAGCGCGTCGCGCTCGCCCGGGCCCTGGTGACCCGGCCGGAGGTGCTGTTCGCCGACGAGCCCACCGGCGCCCTGGACACCGCCGCCTCGCGCGACGTCCTGCGGATGATGCGCCTGCTGGTCGACAGGGAGGAGCAGACCACCCTCATGGTCACCCACGACCCGGTGGCAGCGGCGGTCGCCGACGCGGTCGTCTTCCTCAAGGACGGCCGCATCGCGGACCGGATCACCCTCGACCGTGACGCCCGCACCCGCAACGCCGCCTCGATCGCGGCGCACATGGGGGGACTGGAGGCATGATGCTGGTCCTGGCGAACGTCCGTGAGCGCTGGACCAGCTTTCTCGCCGCGTTCGTCGCGGTGCTGGTCGGCGTGGCACTCATCACCACCACCCTGATCATCTACGACTCCGCCCGCCCCGGCGTCCGGCCCCGGCTGTCGGCCGCCTCCGCGATCGTCCTCCCCGACCGGGCGGCCGACCAGGACGGCACCCCGGCGGACCGGGTGCCGTGGAGCCGCGACGAGGCCCGGCCGCTGACCGATGCGCTGGGCGCGGTGCCGGGCGTGGCCTCCGTGGTGGTGGACCGCTCCTTCTACGCGCAGGCGTTCCTCGGCAGCCGGCCGGTGGAGGACGAAGGAGCCCTGGTGGCGGGGCACGGCTGGTCGAGCACGCGGCTCGCACCGTACCGGCTCGTCACGGGGCGGACACCGGCGGCCGACGACGAGGTGGTGGTGGACCGGGCGCTCGGCGTGGCCGCGGGCGGGAACCTCACGGTGAACATCACCACCGGGCGCGCTGGGTTCCGGGTGGTCGGCACCGTGGACGGGCCGGGCTTCTACTTCACCGACGACTTCGCCGCGCGCCGGCAGCCTGGCGTCGGAGCCATCGCGCTCCTCGCCCGTGAAGGCGCGGCCGCCGGTGACATCGCGGCAAGGGCCAGGAGCGTCGTCGGCGACCGGGGCACCGTCGTCCGGGGCGACGGCCGGTCCGTGCTCCAGCCGGAGTACGTGGAACACAAGCGGTTCCTCGGCACGCAGCTCATCGGAGCCATGGCGGCGCTCGCCCTGTTCACCACCGCCTTCGTGGTCGCGTCCATGCTGGTCCTGGCGACCGGGCTGCGAAGGCGGGAGATCGGCCTGCTGCGGACGATCGGAGCGTCTACGCGCCAGGTGCGCCGGATGATCCTGGGCGAGGCGGGCCTCACCGGTCTGCTGGGCTCGCTCGCGGGCTGCCTGGCGGGTATCGGTGCCGCGCCGCTGCTCCGCGACATCCTGCGGGGCCTCGACGTGATGCCGCCGGAGTTCACCCTGCGGGTGGCGGCGTTGCCGCCGCTCACGGCGGCCGCGATCGGTGTCGGTGTGAGTGTGCTGGGGGCCTGGTCGGCCGGCCGGAGGGCCGCGCGGGTGGCGCCGATCGAGGCGCTGCTGGACAGCGCGGCGGACCGCCCGACGATGGGCCGCGCCCGCTGGACGGGCGGCCTGAGCGTGCTCGGCCTCGGCGTGGTCCTCGTGATCGCGACCGCCACCGCCGACGCCGGTACCCGGGTCAACGCGGCAATCCTCGCGACGATGGTGCTCGTCGTGGCGGCGGCGCTGCTCGCCCCGGTGTTCGTCGGCCCTGTCGGACGGGCGCTCACCTGGCCGTTCAAGCGCCGCGGCCCGGCCGCCCCGCTCCTGGTGCGGGCGGAACTGCGAGCCGATCCGGGCCGGGCGGCGTCGCTCGCGGCCCCGGTGATCGCGGCGGTCGGATTCGCCGTGCTGCTCAGCGGCATGGTGGAGACAATGAGGGTGGCGTACCCGGCGGGCGACGCGCTCAAGCTCGCCGGACAGGTCATCGTGACGCCGGACGGGACACCGGGCAACACCGACGAGGTGGTCGGGGCCAACCCGGTGGGCAGGGCCGCGCTGCCGACCCGGGCCTTCGTCCGCGACAAGGACGGCACGCTCACCGTCATCGACGCGCTCGGCTCGCGCGACGCCCGCTGGAACAGGCCGGGGCAGGCGGTGCTCGGCGAGAGGACGGCGGGCCTTCTCGGCCTGCGGGCCGGTGACCGGTACGCGGTGAGGTTCGCCGACGGTGCCACGGCGAAACTGCGCATCGCGCAGGTCCTGCCGGACGACCCGGCCCGGGGTGATTTCGTGCTGCCCCGCCGGCTGGTGCGCGCACACGACCCGGCCGCCCTCACCGACGACATCTTCGTACCGAAGGCGTCGAAGTCCGCCTCGGCCGTCCCCGGTACGGCGGTGCACGACGCGGTCCGGTTCGCGCTCGACGACTACGCCATCGACTCGAAGCTCACGGACAGCCTCGCGACCATGCTGATCGTCATCGCCGTCGGGTACAGCGGGATCGCCGTGGCCAACAGCATGGCCATGACGGCGCACGGCCGGCGCCGCGACTTCGCGGTGATGAGGTCGGCAGGCGGCACGGTACGGCAGCTCCTGCTGTTCTCCGTCGCCGAGACCTCCCTCGTCGTCGCCGTCGGCGCGGCACTCGGCGTCCTGGTGCCCCTGGGCCCGCTGGCCGCCATGGCGTCCGGGCTGTCCCGGGCGACCTCCACGGATGTCGGGCCGCACCTGGACCTGTCCACCATCGCCGCGGTGGCCCTCGGCTCCCTCGTACTGGCGATCGCGTCGACCGTCACCGTCACCTGGCGGACCTTGCGAAGCAAGGCGGCGCAGGACGGCGGCGAGCCCCGCGCCCGGTCCTGAGTTCCCGCGCGGGGCTCGCGCGGACCGGGACCGGCGGCGTCCTTCCGCCGGCGGCCGTGGCCGAAGAGTTCTGTCACCCAGTGACGGATACCGTCCGATCGGGCATACTCAAGCCGCCACAGCCGCTGACCGGCACCTCTCGTAATCCGGGAGGGCAACATCGGCTGGGCCGCAGTCTTTTCGGGCCCCGCCCGGAGATCCCCCGGCGGCGCCGCTCACACCCCGCGCGCGCGACCGCCGCAACGCCCGACAGGGAGGAGAGCGCCGTCATGTCCGACCGTGCTCCGCAAACAGTGGAACGCCGTCTGCCCACCGAGGAGTCCAGGCAGCTCATCGCGCTCGTCCGCGACATCGCCCAGCGGGAGATCGCGCCACGGGCAGCCGAGGAGGAGGACGCCGGCAGGTTCCCGCGCGAAGTCTTCACGCTGCTCTCCGCGTCCGGCCTGCTCGGGCTGCCGTACGACTCCGATCACGGTGGCGGCGACCAGCCTTACGAGGTGTACCTCCAGGTCCTCGAAGAGCTCGCGGCCGCCCGCCTCACCGTCGGGCTCGGCGTGAGCGTCCACTCCCTGGCCTGCCACGGGGTCGCCGGCTACGGCACCAAGGAGCAGCAGGCCGAACACCTTCCGTCGATGCTCGCGGGCGGCCTGCTCGGCGCCTACTGCCTCTCGGAGCCCGCCTCGGGCTCCGACGCCGCCTCGCTGCGGACGAAGGCCGTACGGGACGGGGACGACTGGGTCATCACCGGCACCAAGGCGTGGATCACCCACGGCGGCGTCGCCGACTTCTACACCGTGCTGGCCCGTACCGGCGCCGACGGTGCCCGCGGGATCACCGCCTTCCTCGTTCCCGGGGACGCGGCGGGACTGAGCGCGGCCGTCCCCGAGAAGAAGATGGGGATGAAGGGCTCGCCCACCGCCCAGCTCCACTTCGACGGCGTACGGGTCCCGGACGCGCGCCGGATCGGCGAGGAGGGGCAGGGCTTCGCGATCGCGCTGTCCGCACTCGACTCCGGCCGGCTGGGCATCGCCGCCTGCGCCATCGGGGTGGCCCAGGCCGCGCTGGACGAGGCCGTCGGCTACGCCACCGGGCGCAAGCAGTTCGGCCGTCCCATCGCGGACTTCCAGGGGCTGCGGTTCATGCTCGCCGACATGGCCACCCAGATCGAGGCGGGCCGGGCGCTCTATCTGGAGGCCGCCAGACTGCGGGACGCGGGCAGCCCGTTCTCGCGGCAGGCGGCCATGGCCAAGCTGTTCTGCACGGACGCCGCGATGCGCGTCACCACCGACGCCGTCCAGGTGCTCGGCGGATACGGCTACACGCTGGACTTCCCCGTCGAACGGTTCATGCGCGAGGCCAAGGTGCTGCAGATCGTCGAAGGCACCAACCAGATCCAGCGCATGGTCATCGCCCGCCACCTCGCGGGTCCTGAGACGCACTGATCCGCACCGGCCGGTCCGACCACACGGGCATCGTCATGATCCGGTTCCACTCCTGGTCATGGCGGCCCGGCAGGGTCCTGCCGGTGCCCTCCCAGTGCCGGAGCATCGCCCGGTAGATGGGCGGATCGGTCGAGTGGGGCACCGAGCGCGGCGCCGCACGGGGCGGCTCGGACTGCGGCGCCGGTGACGATCCGGGCTGCGGAACCGATTCTTCGGAGGCCGGAACGGCGAGACGGCGGCGACCGGGGCCGGCCGTGGAGTGCAGCAGGGTCATGCCGGGCCAACGCCGCGGGACAGGGCCGGGTCACTGTCCGGCCGATTCGGGCGCCCGTTCGCCAGGTTCCCCGGGGCGGCACAGGCGCCGGGGCCCCGTTCGCTGCCCGCACCACGCCGGCCGGGCCGTCGTGGTGCCGCGCAGTTCTGTCGTCAGGCGGTTCGCGGTCCCGCGAAGGCGGCAGGCCGGCTCAGGCGGCGTCCCGCCGGAGCTGCTGCGGCATCCGGAACGGGCGCGAGCCGTCGCCCCCGGCGTGCGAGAAGGGCTGCATCCTCCAGTCGAGCCCCTGAGGGAGCGTCAACAGCAGGGCCGTCTCCTGCTCCTGGACGTCGGGCGACTCATCGGCGGGCCGCGCCTTCGACGCCGGACGGCCGGTACCGGCGCACACCGTGAGGACGAACGGGTTCCACGGAGTCGGGCACAGGGCGTGCTCCGGCAGCGTGTCCTCGTCCGCCAGGAGAGCGATCGGCTGTGCGCAGTCCGGGCAGGTGACCCGGTACATCTCAAGTGTGTCGTACACGTCGGGAGCGGTGTCCTCGAAAGGATCAACGGGCTCCGGATCGGTACGTCCGGTGAGCTTCAGGCTCTGCATGGGAAATTCCCCCCTCGGGTGGGCCGACAAGGCGCCGTGGCCTCGGCCAAAGCAAGCACTTCCCGTCGTGGATCGGCCGTAACCGCGAGGCGCTCTGCTACTGACCCGTAAACCTGTGGCATTCATCACATGCCTGCCGCAGGTGCCCTCCGGTGGCTCCTGCGGCTGTGCCTGGAGGGACTTGGGGCCATAGATTGATCCATATGGAGGAGCTGGACCGTCAAATCGTGGAGTTGCTCGTCAAGGACGGGCGGATGAGCTACACCGACCTGGGCAAGGCCACCGGTCTGTCCACCTCGGCCGTTCATCAGCGGGTTCGCAGGCTGGAGCAGCGCGGGGTGATCCGCGGCTATGCCGCGGTCGTCGACCCCGAGGCCGTCGGCCTGCCGCTGACCGCGTTCATCTCGGTCAAGCCCTTCGATCCGAGCGCCCCGGACGACATCGCGGAGCGGCTCGCGGGTGTCCCGGAGCTGGAGGCGTGCCACAGCGTCGCGGGTGACGAGAATTACATCCTGAAGGTACGGGTCGCGACCCCGCTGGAGCTTGAGCACCTGCTGACGCGGATCCGTTCGCTCGCCGGTGTCTCCACGCGCACCACGGTCGTCCTCTCCACGCCGTACGAGGCGCGGCCGCCGCAGATCTGAGGGGTCGCGCACGGGGCGGAACCCGGCAGGCGGGAGACTGGTTCCCATGACCGAGAGCACCGCCCCCCAGAGCGAACACCGCACCGTGCTGCTGCGCGGTGGAGACGTCCACAGCCCCGCCGACCCCTTCGCCACCGCCATGGTGGTCGAACGGGGCCATGTCGCCTGGGTGGGCTCCGAAGGGGCCGCCGACGCCTTCGCCGGCGGCGTCGACGAGGTGATCGACCTCGACGGGGCGCTGGTCACCCCCGCGTTCACCGACGCCCACGTCCACACCACGTCGACCGGACTGGCCCTCACCGGCCTCGACCTCTCCGGTGCCCGCACCCTGGACGAGGCCCTCGCTCTCGTACGGACGTACGTGGCGGCGCACCCCGGCGACCGGGTGGTCCTGGGGCACGGCTGGGACGCCACGCGCTGGCCCGGGCAGCGTCCGCCCTCGCGCACCGAGCTCGATGCGGCGGCCGGCGGCCGGCCGGTCTACCTGCCCCGGATCGACGTGCACTCGGCGGTCGCCAGTACCGCGCTGCTGGACCTGGTGCCCGCGATCGCCTCAATGCCCGGCTACCACCCGCAGGCGCCGCTGACCGCCGCCGCCCACCACGCGGTGCGCTCGGCCGCCCACGGCGCCGTCTCGCCGCGGCAGCGCGCCGACGCCCAGCGCGCCGCGCTGCACCACGCCGCGTCCCTGGGCATCGGTACGGTCCACGAGTGCGGCGGCCCCGACATCTCCGACGAGGAGGACTTCACCGCGCTGCTGAAGCTCGCCGCGGGGCAGCGCGGACCGCGGGTCTTCGGCTACTGGGCCGAACAGGTCGCCGACGAGAAGGACGCCCGGCGCATCCGGGAGCTCGGTGCGGTGGGCGCGGCCGGGGACCTCTTCGTCGACGGCTCGCTCGGCTCGCACACCGCCTGCCTCCACGAGCCGTACGCCGACGCCCCGCTCACCGGCACCGCGCATCTGGACGCCGAGCGGATCGCGGCCCATGTCGCGGCCTGTACCGAGGCCGGGTTGCAGGCGGGCTTCCACGCCATCGGCGACGCCGCGCTCCACGCCGTCGTCGAGGGCGTCAGGGCAGCCGCCGAGAAGGTGGGCCTGGGCCGGGTGCGGGCCGCCAGGCACCGGATCGAGCACGCCGAGATGCTCACCCCCGAGACCGTCGCCGCTTTCGCGGAACTGGGGCTCACCGCCTCGGTCCAGCCCGCCTTCGATGCCGCCTGGGGCGGTGAGGAGGGCATGTACGCCCAGCGGCTGGGTGCCGGGCGGGCGAGGACCCTGAACCCGTACGCGGCCCTCCTGCGGGCCGGTGTGCCCCTCGCCTTCGGCTCCGACAGCCCGGTGACCCCGCTGGACCCGTGGGGGACGGTGCGGGCCGCCGCGTTCCACCGGACGCCTGAGCACCGGATCTCCGTACGGGCGGGCTTCACCGCCCATACCAGGGGCGGCTGGCGGGCCGTCGGCCGCGACGACGCGGGCACGCTGGTGCCGGGCGCCCCGGCCGACTACGCGGTCTGGCGCACCGAGGAACTGGTGGTCCAGGCCCCGGACGACCGGGTCGCCCGCTGGTCGACCGACCCCAGGTCGGGGACGCCCGGACTGCCGGACCTCAGCCCTGGGGCCGAACTCCCGGTCTGCCTGCGCACGGTCGTGTTCGGACAAACGGTCTACGTACGGCCGAACGAGTGACGTGCGGACATTTCGTACCGCCGATCGAAGGTGCCCCGGTTCTCCCGCGACCTGGGGATCTCCGGTACTGACCAGGCAAGTTCGATAAACGATGCAGGTCAGGCAACTATTGACAGAATGCGCCCACCGGCCGGTAGGTTCGGCCGAGTCCACCACAGGACGTCCGACCGGTTAAACCTCCACGCAGTCGTCGAACGCCGCTGGGTCATGGGGTGGTGTGCAGCACCGGCGCACCACCGCTGACAGCCAGGTTCAGCGCCCGCGCCTCGGGGGCGAGGGAAGGTTTCAGCCGGACGGAGGGTGCGACCCGGGTGGGGCCCGGACGTTCAGTAGACAACGGCTCTAGGTCGACCCGCAGCCGGCGGGTCCCAGGTCGGCCCGAAGGACGCCGGGCCCCGATCCGCAGTTCTGTCCGTACTTCCGCTCTTCTGTCCGCCGTCGCGCCCCGAGCCGTCCCGACCGGGTCGGTCTGCGGCCCCGTCGCGCTGGATATGGTGTGCATCTGCGTACGGACTTAAGGGGCAGTAAGTGAACGACGGCGGTCAGAGGCGATACGGCCCGCTCGGCAGAACCTTGGTGATCATTCCGACCTACAACGAGGCCGAGAACATCAAGCCGATCGTCAGCCGGGTGCGCGCCGCCGTACCGGAGGCCGACATCCTGGTCGCCGACGACAACAGCCCCGACGGCACCGGCAAGCTGGCCGACGAGCTGGCCTCCGCCGACGACCGGGTCCATGTGCTGCACCGGCAGGGCAAGGAAGGACTCGGCGCGGCCTATCTCGCCGGCTTCCGCTGGGGGATGGACCACGACTACGGCGTGCTCGTCGAGATGGACGCGGACGGCTCCCACCAGCCCGAAGAGCTGCCCCGGCTGCTCACCGCCCTCAAGGGCGCCGACCTGGTGCTGGGCTCCCGCTGGGTCCCCGGCGGGCGCGTGGTCAACTGGCCCAAGTCCCGCGAGATGATCTCCCGCGGCGGCAGCACCTACTCGCGGCTGATGCTCGGACTCCGGACGAGGGACGTCACCGGCGGATACCGGGCGTTCCGTACGGAGACCCTGCAGGGGATCGGCCTGGAGGAGGTCGCCTCGCAGGGCTACTGCTTCCAGGTGGACCTGGCGCGCCGCGCGATCGAGGCCGGCTACCACGTCGTGGAGGTCCCGATCACGTTCGTGGACCGGGAGATCGGTGACTCCAAGATGAGCCGGGACATCCTCGTCGAGGCGCTCTGGCGGGTGACCGCCTGGGGTGTCACCACCCGTACGAACCGGGCGCTCGGACGCCGGACGCCCTGACGCCTCCGGCCCGGTGAGCCTCACCCCCTTACGGCACCCGGACCCGTGGCCAGGCACACTGGGGGCATGACGACCGGCACACCGCCCCCGACCGCCCGTCGGCGCTCGCGCGCCCGGACCCTCGTACCTCTCGCCATCGCCGCCTGGGCGGTGCTGGAGGTCTGGCTGCTCATTGTGGTGGCGGACGTGGCGGGCGGGTTCACCGTCCTGCTGCTCCTGGCCGCGGGTGTCGTGCTCGGAGCCGTGGTGATGAAGGCGGCCGGCCGCCGCGCCTTCCGCAATCTCACCGAGACGCTCCAGCAGATGCCGGGGCAGCCGGGCGCCGACGGCTCCTCGCCCGCTCCTGCGAGCAGCAGGGGCAACGGCTTCCTGATGCTCGGCGGGCTGCTGATCATGATTCCGGGGATGATCTCGGATGTCGCCGGACTGCTGCTCCTGGTGCCGCCGGTCCGGTCGGCGCTCAGCAGGTACGCGGAGCGCTCGCTGGAACGCCGGATGCGCGTGGCGGCCCCCGGTGGCCTCTCGGACGCCTTCCAGCAGGCCCGTATGCACAGGCCCGACGGAAAGGTCGTCCAGGGGGAGGT
>NZ_JAFMPZ010000647.1 GCF_017353455.1 Streptomyces laculatispora | reverse complement strand
GGGTACGGGGGGTGGCGGCCATGGTCGTCATTGTCAGGCATCGACGGGCGAGGCGACCACGTCGGGCTGCTCGCTGCGCCCCTGACGGGCGTCGGTCAGGAACGCCCCGACCAGCAGGGCGCTGACCAGTGCGGTGGCGCCGATGACGAGCAGGACCAGGCTCATGCCGTGTACGTACGCCGCGTCGGCGGAGTCCGCGAGCCGCTGCGCACCGAGCCGTGCGGCGACGGCGTGGGCGGCGACGACCGAGTCCCCGGCGGTGTCCGCGGCGGCGGCCGGTACGCCGGTGGTGTCGAGCCGCCCGCTGTAGGTGCCGGCGAGCAGGCTCCCCAGCAGCGCGATCCCGAGGGCGCCGCCCGTCTGGCGTACGGTCATCAGCAGCCCCGATCCGCTGCCCGCCCGGTCCGCGGGCAGGGTGCCCAGGGCGGCGTCCATGGCGGGCACGACGGCGAAGCCGAAGCCCAGCCCGGCGACGGAGAGCCATAGCGCGGTGAAGCCGTAGCCGCTGTCGACCGTCGTGCGGCTGCCGAGCAGCGCGGCGAAGGCGAGCACGATCAGCCCGGCGGACATCGTGGCGCGGGCCCCGAAGCGCGCGGTGACCGGGCCGCCCGCCTTCGCGGCGACGATCAGCCCGCCCATCATCGGCAGCATCCGCACCCCCGTACCGAAGGCGTCGTTGCCCAGGACGGCCTGGAGGTACCCGGGCAGGATGAACATCAGCCCCGCCATCACGAACATCACGAGCGTCGCGGCGAGGGCGCTCAGCAGGAACGGCCGCTGCCGCAGCAGCGACATGTCGAGCATCGGGCGCACGGCCTTGCGCTCCCGCAGGACGAGCGAGGCGAGCAGCACCGCGCCCGTGGCCAGCACGGCGAGCACGAGCGGGTCGCCCCAGCCACGGCCCGGCGCCTCGATGATCGCGTAGATGAGGGCGCCGAGGCCGACCGCGGTCAGCGCGGTGGACACCGCGTCGACCCGGGGTGCCGAGGGGTCGCGGGTTTCGGGAAGCAGGAACACGCAGGCGGTGATGCCGATGCCGACCATCGGGATGTTGACCAGGAAGATCGAGCCCCACCAGAAGTGGTCGAGCAGCCAGCCGCCGAGGATCGGGCCGAGTGGCATACCGAGCGCGGAGGCGGCCGAGACGATGCCGATGGCCTTGATCCGGTCCTGCGGTTCGCCGAAGAGTGAGGGCAGTACGGCCATGGCGAGCGGCATCACGAGTGCGGCGCCGACGCCCATGACGCAGCGGGCGGCCACGACGGAGGTCACGCCGCCGGCGAGCGCGCCGACGACCGAGCCGGCGAGGAAGATGCCCAGACCGGTGATGAGCATCCGGCGGCGCCCGAATCTGTCGCCGAGCAGGCCCGCCGGAAGCATCAGGGCGGCGAACACCACGACGTAGGCGTCGGCCATCCACTGCTGCTCGCCGGTGGTGGCGCCGAGGTCTCCGGCCATGGTCGGCAGTGCCACGTTGAGGATCGTCATGTCGAAGCCGAGGACGAGCATGCTCGCCATCAGTGCGCCCAGGGCCCACCAGCGTCTGGTCATGTCCAGCTCCCTTGATAGTTACTGTCAAATGACAGTAACTATCAAAAGGTATGGAGTGTCAATCCGATCCGTGCTCTTTCCTGCCGCCGGGAGGGAGCGCGGCATGCGAAATGGCCGCGGCTCGGAAGCCGCGGCCATGAGGTGAGGGAGGGTTTGCGGGGCTTGCCGGGCTCAGCCCTGGCTGTACGCCACCAGGGAGATGCCGACGTAGTGCGCGACGAACGCCGCCAGGGTCAGGGAGTGGAAGACCTCGTGGAACCCGAACCAGCGCGGTGACGGGTTCGGCCGCTTGATGCCGTAGATGACGCCGCCGGCGCTGTAGAGCAGCCCGCCGACGACGACCAGCACGAGCACCGCGATCCCGCCGGTCCGCATGAAGTCCGGCAGGAAGAAGACCGCGGCCCAGCCCATCGCGATGTAGCAGGGCGTGTAGAGCCAGCGCGGGGCGCCGACCCAGAACACCCGGAAGGCGATGCCCGCGGCCGCCGCGCCCCAGACCGCCCACAGGAGCGGGGTCCCGGTGGAGCGGGGCAGGAGCAGCAGGGTCAGCGGGGTGTAGGTGCCCGCGATGATCAGGAAGATGTTGGCGTGGTCGAGCCTGCGCAGCACGGCCTCGCCGCGCGGCCCCCAGGTACCGCGGTGGTAGACGGCGCTCACGCCGAACATCAGGCACGCGGTCAGGATGTAGATGCCGCAGGCGATCCGGCCGCGAGTGGTGTCCGTGAGCGCGATGAGCACGATGCCGGCGATGAGGACCGCGGGGAACATGCCGGCGTGCAGCCAGCCGCGCATCCGTGGCTTCAGCGGGACGGCGTCGGTCTCGGCTGGTTCCAGCCCGGCAGGTTCGGGCGCGGCGGCAGCAGTCATTCCCGCATCGTACCTACGCCACCGTAGGTTGCGAATATGAGTGGTGATGCTCACGTGGGCGGCCCTCTGGACATATGGGCGGAATGGTCGGATGATCAAATGAGTGCGGTCGGCACCGGATGAGCGCCAGGGGAAATTCGAAGGGGTAGAAGCATCCGGGTCGCAGCCCCCACGGGGCAACTACCAGACAGACACCCTCATCAAGGAGCGATCGTGGCGCGCGACATCGCGGCTCCCCTCACTGTTCCCACCAACCACCAGGAGCTCGTCTCCTGGGTCGACGAGATCGCAGCCCTCACCGAACCGGACCGGGTGGTCTGGTGCGACGGCTCCGAAGCCGAGTACGAGCGCCTGTGCGGGGAGCTCGTGGCCAAGGGCACGTTCACCAAACTCGACGAGATCAAGCGCCCGAACTCGTACTACGCCGCCTCCGACCCGAGCGATGTCGCGCGGGTCGAGACCCGTACGTTCATCTGCTCCGAGAAGGAGGAGGACGCCGGTCCGACGAACCACTGGAAGGCCCCCGCCGAGATGCGGGAGATCTTCGTGGGGGACAAGGGCGTCTTCCGCGGCTCCATGCGCGGCCGCACCATGTACGTCGTGCCCTTCTGCATGGGCCCCGTCGGTTCGCCGCTCTCCGCGATCGGCGTCGAGATCACCGATTCCGCGTACGTCGCCGTCTCGATGCGCACCATGACGCGCATGGGACAGCTCGTCCTCGACGAGCTCGGCACCGACGGATTCTTCGTCAAGGCCGTCCACACCCTGGGCGCCCCCCTGGAGGAGGGCCAGGAGGACGTTCCGTGGCCCTGCAACTCCACCAAGTACATCTCGCACTTCCCCGAGGACCGCGAGATCTGGTCCTACGGCTCCGGCTACGGCGGCAACGCCCTGCTCGGCAAGAAGTGCTACGCGCTGCGCATCGCCTCCGTCATGGCGCGCGACGAGGGCTGGCTCGCCGAGCACATGCTGATCCTCAAGCTCACTCCGCCGCGCGGGGAGTCCAAGTACGTCGCGGCGGCCTTCCCGAGCGCCTGCGGCAAGACGAACCTCGCCATGCTGGAGCCCACGATCTCCGGCTGGACCGTCGAGACCATCGGCGACGACATCGCCTGGATGCGGTTCGGCGAGGACGGCCGGCTGCGTGCGATCAACCCCGAGGCCGGCTTCTTCGGCGTCGCACCCGGCACCGGTGAGCACACCAACGCCAACGCCATGAAGACCATGTGGGGCAACTCCGTCTTCACCAACGTCGCGCTCACCGACGACGGCGACGTCTGGTGGGAGGGCATGACCGAGGAGCTCCCCGAGCACCTCACGGACTGGAAGGGCAACGACTGGACCCCCGAGTCCGATACGCCCGCCGCCCACCCCAACGCCCGCTTCACCGTCCCGGCCGGCCAGTGCCCGATCATCGCGCCCGAGTGGGAGGACCCGAAGGGCGTGCCGATCTCGGCCATCCTCTTCGGCGGCCGCCGCGCCTCCGCCGTACCGCTGGTCACCGAGTCCTTCACCTGGCAGCACGGTGTCTTCCTCGGGGCCAACGTCGCCTCCGAGAAGACCGCCGCCGCCGAGGGCAAGGTCGGCGAGCTGCGCCGCGACCCGTTCGCCATGCTGCCGTTCTGCGGCTACAACATGGGCGACTACATGAACCACTGGATCAAGGTCGGCGCGGACAAGGCCGACCAGTCGAAGCTCCCGAAGATCTACTACGTGAACTGGTTCCGCAAGAACGACGCGGGCAAGTTCGTCTGGCCCGGCTTCGGCGAGAACAGCCGGGTCCTGAAGTGGATCGTCGAGCGCCTGGAGGGCAAGGCCGAGGGTGTCGAGACCCCGATCGGCATCCTGCCGGCCAAGGGCTCGATCGACACCGAGGGCCTGGACCTCTCCGAGTCGGACCTGGACTTCCTGCTCAAGGTCGACAAGGAGGTCTGGCGCGAGGAGGCGGCGCTGATCCCCGAGCACCTCAACACCTTCGGTGAGCACACGCCGAAGGAGCTGTGGGACGAGTACCGCGCGCTGGTCCAGCGCCTCGGCTGATCCCTCGGGCTGATCCCCGCCGAACCGCCGCGCCGGCAGTGACCGCGGCGCGGCGCCGCGGGTAGGTGGCACCCGGTCCACGCGCCTCTACGGCCCGTGGACCGGGGCCGTCAGAGGGCGCCGACCAGGCGCGACGGGGCGGCGGAGGAGCCGTCGGCAGTGGCCGGGGCCGCTGCGGCGTGGGCGTCCATGCGCTCGGCCGAGAGGATCGCGACGGCCGTGTCGGCGCGGGACGCCGCCACCACCAGCGCGCGGCCCGCGAGGGCGTGGGCGCGGCGGTGCAGGGCGGGTGCGGGCATCTCGGTCAGACCGGCGTGCCGGGCGGGCGGCGCGCCGCGCAACCGTGCGACCTGTTCGGCGATGCGGTCGCCCGCCTCGCCGAGCCCCAGTTCGTCGGTGACCGCGAGCAGTGCGGCCAGATGTCCGGCGAGCTGGATGTCCAGCTCTTCCTCGCGTGTGCGGTGCGGGAAGTCGTCGGCGTGGTCGGCCGGTGTGTGGACCGATTTGGTGCGGATCGGTTCGTACATGGATGGCCTCCTGGTGTTGCTGTGGATCCATCCTAGCTTGGATTCAGTCTAAAGTTGTCCAGATTCGGGACCGGGTGGTGAAGGCCATCGCCGAGACCGGGTCTACACCTGGCCGTACCCGTCCAGGAAGCGGGCGATCCGGCCGATCGCGTCCGTCAGGTCCTCGGTCGAGGGCAGCGTCACCACCCGGAAGTGATCGGGCTCCGGCCAGTTGAACCCCGTCCCCTGCACCACCATGATCTTCTCGGCCCGCAGCAGGTCGAGGACCATCTGCCGGTCGTCCTTGATCTTGTAGACCGTGGGGTCGAGCCGCGGGAAGAGGTACAGCGCCCCCTTCGGCTTCACGCAGGTCACGCCCGGGATCTGCGTCAGCAGGTCGTACGCCACGTCCCGCTGCTCCAGGATGCGGCCGCCCGGCAGCACCAGTTCGTTGATCGACTGCCGCCCGCCGAGCGCGGAGGCCACGGCGTGCTGCGACGGCATGTTGGCGCACAGCCGCATATTGGCCAGGATCGTGAGCCCCTCGATGTACGAGGAGGCGTGCGCCTTCGGCCCGCAGACCGCCATCCAGCCGGAGCGGTATCCGGCCACCCGGTAGTTCTTGGAGAGCCCGTTGAAGGTGAGCACCATCAGATCGGGCGCGATGGCGGCGGTCGGGGTGTGGGTCGCCCCGTCGTACAGGATCCGGTCGTAGATCTCGTCGGAGCAGACGACCAGGTTGTGGCGCCGGGCGATCTCCGTCAGCCCGCGCAGCATCTCGTCGTCGTACACCGCACCCGTCGGATTGTTCGGGTTGATGATCACGATGGCCTTGGTGCGGTCGGTGATCTTCCGCTCGATGTCGGCGAGGTCCGGCATCCAGTCGGACTGCTCGTCGCAGCGGTAGTGCACGGCCGTGCCGCCGGCCAGCGAGACCGACGCGGTCCACAGCGGATAGTCCGGAGCCGGTACGAGCACCTCGTCCCCGTCGTCGAGCAGCGCCTGCATCGACATCTGGATCAGCTCGGAGACCCCGTTGCCCAGGTAGACGTCCTCGATGTCGAGGTCGATCCCCTTGGTCTGGTAGTGCTGCATCACCGCCCGCCGCGCGGACAGCAGCCCCTTCGCGTCGCCGTAGCCGTGCGCCCCGGAGAGGTTGCGCAGGATGTCCTCAAGGATCTCCGGCGGGCACTCGAAACCGAACGCGGCAGGGTTGCCGGTGTTCAGCTTGAGGATGCGATGGCCTGCTGCTTCCAGCCGCATCGCCTCCTCCAGCACGGGGCCCCGGATTTCGTAACAGACGTTGGCGAGCTTCGTGGACTGGATGACCTGCATGTCTGCGAGCTTACGGCTGTGTTTCGCGGGGTGCCCGGCCTTTCCCCGCAGGTTGAGCCACCCGTGTCGCCCGCCCGCCCGGCCCGGCTTCCATCCCATGCGCGTACCGCCCGCGAACCGTGGGAACCCGGGGCGCGGACGGGGGCCGGGCTTGGAAAGGGGTGGGGACGGGACGTGACGGACGAGAGCGGGTGAGATACGCCACGGGGCGCCGGGCGAGCAGGGGTCCACCCC
>NZ_JAFMPZ010000410.1 GCF_017353455.1 Streptomyces laculatispora | reverse complement strand
GGCTCGATCTGTTCACCCCGGTCAAGGGCTGACACGCCCCCGGATCGGGGACCCGTTCACCCCGATACCAGGGCTTGCACACCCCCGACCGGACCGGGCCCGTACGCGAAGAAGGAACCCCCACGATGAATCACCCCGCCCCGCACACCCTGCGCACCGTCACCGGCGATGTCACAGCCGCTTCGGTACGCGGCCCGGCCCTCGCCCACGAGCACCTCGTTCTCGACCTGGACCAGCGGGGCGACGGCGCAGCCGTCCTCGACCCGCGACGCCACGCGGCGGCGGTGACCGCCGAGCTGAGCGCGCTGCGGGAGGAGTTCGGGCTCTCCCTCGTCGTCGAACTGACGTGCCGGGGCATGGGACGCGATGTACGCGCCCTGGCGGCGATCGCCCGGGACGCACAGGTCGCCGTGGTCGCCGCGACCGGCTGGTACTACGAGCCGTTCCACACCCCGGAGATCGACGCCTGCGACGTGGAACAGCTCACCGAGGTCCTCGTCCGCGAGATCGAGGAGGGCATCGGCACAACCGGCATCCGGCCCGGCGTCCTCGGTGAGATCGGGAGCCACGGGGACGTCCCCACGGCTCCCGAGGCCAAGGTGCTGCGGGCCGGTGCGCGGGCCGCGCGGGCCACCGGCCTCTCCCTCGCCACCCACGCGCAGCTGGGCCGGGGCGGGCTCGCTCAGCTGGAGCTGCTCACCGGTGAGGGTCTGCCCGCCCACCGCGTCAGCATCGGCCACCAGGACCTGCTCGACGACCCGGGCGTCCACCGGGAGCTCGCGGCGAGCGGGGCGTACGTCGCCTTCGACACCGTGGGCAAGTCGCCCTACCAGAGCGACCGGACCCGGCTGCGGCTGCTGCTCGACCTGGTGGAGGCCGGACACGCCGACCGGGCGCTGCTCAGCTGCGACATCTCCCGCCACGGTTACCTGCTGGACGAAGGCGGCCAGGGCTACGGGCACATGTTCCGGAGCTTCCTGCCCGAGCTGCGGGCGGCAGGCGCCGATGACGATCTGATCGACCTGCTGACCCGCCGCAATCCGCTGCGCTTCCTGACCGGCGCGAGCGTGGAGGAGAACTGACATGAACCCCGTACTTCCCGTCACCTTCCCGCTGGCGACAGTCGGCCTGGACGAGGCCGTCGCCACGCAGTTCCGGCTGCTGGAGGCCACCGCGGCCCACTTCGAGGGACAGCAGCTCTTCTCGTCCGACGCGGGAGTCGTCCCCGGTCTCGGCCGGCCCCGCACCACCGCCCGTGTCGAGGCCGTCCTCGCGGACTTCTTCGGAGCCCCGGACGCCGCCTTCGTCCAGGGCGCGGGCACCGGCGCGATCCGGGCCGCCCTCAACGCGGCCGTCCGGGCGGGCGACCCGCTGCTCATCCACCGGGCCCCGGTCTACCGCACCACCGCGGTCACCCTGAGGGGCATCGGCGTGCAAACCGTCGAGGCCGACTTCAACGACGCCCCGGCGCTCGGTGAGGCCCTGGCGTCCGGGCGGTTCAGGTGGGCGTACATCCAGCACACCCGTCAACGGCTCGCCGACTCCTACGATCCGGCCGAGGTCATCGCCGCGTGCCGGGCGGCCGGGGTCCGCACGATCGTCGACGACAACTACGCCGTCATGCGCACTCCCGCCGCCGGTGTGGAGCTGGGAGCGGACGCCTCCTGCTTCTCCCTCTTCAAGCTGCACGGGCCGGAGGGCGTTGGTCTCGTCGTCGGCGCCCGCGATCTGGTCGAGCACGTCCGCCGCGACAACTACTCAGGCGGCGGGCAGGTCCAGGGCCATCAGGCGCTCGACGCCCTGCGCGCCCTCACCCACGTTCCCGTCATGTGGTCCGTGCAGTCCCGGGTGGGTGCCGACATCGCGGAACGGCTGGCGGCCGGCGAAGTGGACGGAGTGGCGGAGGTACGCGTCGCCAACGCCCAGGACCGCTGTCTGCTCGTCCGCCTCGACCGGCCTGTCGCCGCGGCGCTGCCCGCCGCCGCCGCCCGTTTCGGAGCCGCCCCCTACCCCGTCGGCTCCAACTCCCGCTACGAGATCGCCCCGCTCTTCTACCGGATGTCCAGCTCCGCCCTGGACGACTCCCCCGAGCTGGCCGACTGGACGGTACGCATCAATCCGATGCGAGCGGGCGCGGACCTCGTCATCGACATCCTGCGCCGCTCGCTCGCCGCCCTGGACGACCCGAAGGACGACTGACCGTGTTTCTCGACACCGTACTCACCCGCAATCCCGGGCTCGTCGATGCCGCGGCCGCACTGCACCGCAACGGCGAGATCCCGCCCGACACCTACGTCGTCGACCTGGACGCCGTCGAGGCCAACGCCGCACTGCTGGCGGCCGAGGCCGAACGCCTCGGCATCAGCCTCTGGTTCGTCGTCAAGCAGCTCGGCCGCAATCCCGAACTGATCCGGGCCATCGCCCGGCACATCCCCCGCTCGGCCGCCATCGACCCGGCAGAGGCCCGCACCCTGCATGCCGCCGGAGCACAGCCCGGCAACCTCGGACACCTCGTCCAGATTCCCCGGCGCGCGCTGCCCGAAATGCTGGCCTGGCGCCCGGAGACCGTCACGGTCTTCGATCTGGCCAACGCCCGCGCCGTCTCCGACGCGGCGCGCCGCCTCGGCTTCGTCCAGGACATCCTGATCCGGCTCGAAGGCGCAGCCGGCTCCGTCTACCCCGGCCAGGAGGGTGGCGTACCGCTCGACCGTCTGGAGGCCTTCGCCAAGGACGCCGAAGCACTGGACGGCATCCGGATCGCGGGCGTCACCGCCTTCCCCTGCGTCCTGTGCGACCCGGTGACCGGGGTACCCGCCGCCACCCCCAACTTCGGCCTGGCGCTCAAGGCCCGCGAGCTCCTGGCCGCGCGCGGACACCACGGCCTCAAGCTCAGTGCCCCCAGCGCCACCTCGATGGCGTCCCTCCCGCTGCTCGCCGAACTCGGGGCCACCCACGGCGAGCCGGGCCACGCCCTCACCGGCACCACCCCCCTGCACGCCCTCGATCCGGCCCAGCCCGAGAAGCCCGCGTACGTGTACGTCAGCGAGGTCGCCCACACGCTCGACGACGGCCGCCCGGCGATATTCGGCGGCGGCTTCTACACCCGTTCGCACATCCGCAGCGCCCTCCTGCCGCGTACCGGCACCCGTCTGGGCGTTCAGAACGCACCCGCCGAGAACATCGACTACTACCGGCTGCTCGACGCGCCCGCCCGCGCGGCGGACGTCCGTGTCGGGGACACCGCGCTGCTCGCCTTCCGTACCCAGATCTTCGTCACCCGCTCGACCGTCGCCGTCGTCTCCGGGCTCGCCTCCGGCAGCCCCCGGCTGAACGGACTGTACGACGCCCATGGCCGAGCCCTGTAAGGAGCAACTCATGGCCAAGACCGTCATCGTCGTCATCGACGGATTCGGCGTCGGCGCCATGCCCGACGCGGGCACCCTGCGCCCCGGCGACCTCAGCGCCGACACCTGCGGACACGTACTCGACCACTGCCGCACCGCGTTCGGCCGGCCGTTGCGCCTGCCGCTGCTCGGGGCGCTGGGGCTCGGGCTGGTCCACCCGCACCAGGACCTGGCACGCCGCACCCACCTGCCCGTGGCCGCCGGCAAGGCCGCGCTCGGCTACCCGGGCGCGGACACCTTCGCGGGCCATCAGACCATGATGGGCGCCGACTTCAGCCGGGTGACGGTAGCCCGGCTCGCCGACCACCTCGACGAGGTGTCCGACGCGCTGACGGCCGCCGGCCACCGGGTCGAACCGCTGGACGGCAAGCCGCTGCTCGTCGTCGACGGGGCGGTCCTGGTCCACGACAACCTGGAGGCCGATCCCGGAATCAACTGGAACGCCTCCGGCCGCCTCGACGCCCTCCCGTTCGACGGGCCCGGCGGAATCCTCGCCATCGCCCGTACCGTGCGCGCCGTCGCTCCGGTCGCACGGGTCATCGCGGTCGGCGGCCACGCGGACGGTCCGCTCAGCGACTTCGTCCGCCCCGGCGACGGAGGAACGGTCGGCCTGGACACCCCCGCCACCGGCTTCTACCGCAACGGCGGTCTCCAGGTGCAGCACCTGGGCGCCCCGCTCGATCACACCCGCCAGCTTCCCGAGCTGGCAGCCCGGGCCGGGATCCCGGTCACCCTGGTGGGCAAGGCCGCCGACATCCTGGTGTGCGAGGCGGCGACACGTCATCCGGCCGTCGCCACCGCCGACGTGCTGTCGCACACCCTGGACGCGGTACGCGCCGAGGGCGACGCCCTCGTGATCGCGAACGTCCAGGAGACGGACCTGGCAGGACACCAGCAGGACACGGAACGCTACGGGCACCTGCTGGAACAGGTGGACGCCGGGCTCGCCGGACTCGTGGCGCTGCTCGCGGACCCCGGCGACCGGTTGATCGTCACCGGAGACCACGGCAATGACCCCACGATCGGCCACGCGCACCACACCCGGGAGTACGTCCCGGTGCTGATCCACCGGCCCGGCGCGGACGGCGTGGAACTCCTCCCGGACGCACACAGCCTGGCGGACGTCGGCGCCACCGCCGCCCTGTCGCTGGGGCTGGACCCGGAGGGCCTCGCAGGCGGCACCCCGCTCCACACGGGTCGCAGCGCCGCCTGAGTACCTGTCCGATCCGCGGTTTCCGACTGCCAGCGAGTCGGCACCTGGGCCGCCGCTCACAACGTCGATATCGCCTACACCCCGACCAACAGCTCCTGGCTCAACCGGATCGAGGCCCGGTTCACCGCCCTGCGCTACTTCACCCTCGACGGCACCGACCACGCCACCCACAAGGAACAGGGCAGCATGATCCGCCGCTACATCATCTGGCAAAACCGCCATGCCAGCGACTCCCGCCTACGTCAGCTCGCCCGAGCCAGCGTGGCCTGACCAGCGACCACCCGAACGACCAGTCCTCAGCCCGCGGTCCTGGTTTTGATGAGCGGCGCGTCCCGCGTCAACTCCCGGAACCCGAGGCCGTAGTACAGCCCGCGCGCCTGGGGATGCCCCGGCGCACCCAGGCAGGCGACAGTCATATGCGTGGCCCCGGCCGCCCGCGCCAGATGCATCCCGTGCAGAAGCATCGCCCTTGCCAGCCCCAGACGTCGGTAGTCCGGATGCGTCCCGACCGGCTCGAACTCAGCGGTCCCGTTCGCTTCGTCGAGCCACATGATCGTCGAGGATGCCATCGTTCCGTCCGGCGACTCCACCAGGATGTGCAGGTCGCCGCGATACGTCGCCGTCTGCCGGACGCCCTGGTAGTCCTCGGCCGTGTACGTCGAGGGAGCCCAGGCGTCCAGATGGGCCTGGACCGCGGCCTTCGGCCCGGCCTCGTCGGCGGTGCGGAACCGGAATCCGTCTGGCAGTACCGGCTGTTCCACGTCGATGAGGTCCCGCTCGTTGAGCTGGGTCCAGGACCCGGCGTCGCCGAGCGAGGCCGGGTCGGTCTCATAGCCGTGCGCCGCCCATCGCTTCAGGGCGAACTCATCGGCGGCACTCGGCATCACCGTACGCTCGATGTCCGCCGCCGTACCGTCGTACCAGTCGATCACCTCGTCAACCAGCCCGGCGTGGTCGGGATGGACCTGATACGCCAGATAGGCGCCGGTGACGTCCTTCACCGACCCGTCGCACCGCCTCACCTGGCGCGGAAGACAGGCCCAGCTCCACGCCACCAGGTCCCCGCCAGAGAACCACAGCCGACGCCGCCAGCTTGCGCCGTCGCCGGCGTGCCCCTTGCCCCAGTTCCAGGCCAGCTCGCCGAACGTCGCGTCGCTGTTCACCAGGTCCGGGCGGGTGGCGGTGACACGCTGCGCCAGACCCTGCATGAGCTGCACGTCCGCGGCGGTCACAAGCTCGAAGTTCGTCATGGTGCGCCGCGGTGTCAGGGCTCCGCGAAGCCGTCGAACCGTTTTCCGGGGTCGCCGATCGCGGCAGTCAACAGCACCACGCGCGAAGCGCATCGTTGTGGCGGCGGAGCCGATGGCACGCCGGGCGGCCATTTCCTCGATTACGCCGTCCGACTGCGGACATCGACCGCCGCGCGTACATCGGTCTGAAGTTCAGCACGGCGAAGTCGGCGAGGTGGACATCCTCGCGCCGGCCGGCGGGTCGGTAGCCGCGTCAAGACTCCGGTGACGCCGAAAGAGATGATCACCGCGATCCACGCACAGGCCCAGGACGCCCAGGTCGCTGCAGCGGTGACCGGCGACTCCTGAACCGGCCCGAGGTGACGACCAAGGTGACCTCGGTGGACAAGGCCCGCGGGTGGGTGAACCCACTGGCGACGAGCAGGTGGCGACCTCGGCTGCCCCGAACTTGCTGCGCAGGCCGGGCCTCGTGTTCAGGGCGATGAGCAACGACTGTCCGGACTACGGGCAGTGGCGGGGGCCAGGACGTTCTCCTGCCTGCAGCGCAGAGCGGCACCGAGTCGGTATCACGCCAGGTCACAGCCCATAAATATCCGCCTGACCTCAAGAGCCTCGGGAAGCTACCGTGCGAAGCATGATGACACCTACGGGGATGAAGCTGGGGGCAGAGGCTGCGCATCTGCTGGCCACCGCCGACTGCTGTGAGATAGAGCCCGGCCTGAGCGGCGCTGAACTGCGGTGCGTCGAAGAGGAGTACGGGTTTGAGTTTGCCGACGACCATCGCGCCTTCCTGGCAGCCGGGTTGCCGGTGAGTGAGCCGCCTGAGGAAGGCGCCACCTGGGAAAATCCGTGGCCTGACTGGCGTCATGGCGATCCTGCGAAACTGCGGGAACATCTTGAATGGCCGGTCGAAGGCATCGTCATGGCGGTTCAGCATGGCTACTGGCACTCAGGATGGGGACAGCGCCCAGCAGATGCCGATGAAGCGGTCCGTGAGGCCAGGGCGATGCTGGCCCGGGTGCCGAGGCTCGTTCCCGTATACGCGCACCGATTCCTGCCCGCCGGCCACGGGTCTCACGGCCACCCAGTTCTGTCGATCTGGGGGACCGACATCATCTATTACGGTGCTGACCTGGCCGACTACGTCAACCACGAGTTCGATGATTTCAGTGCTCACACCGCTGACGGTGGGAACCCGAGAGCAACCGTCACCTTCTGGCAGGATTTTCTCGCATAACTCCTCCGAGTCGGCTGGCGCGGGCTTGAGTCGACCCGTCATCGCGGTCTGGTGATGACGGGCATGCCGAGGTCGGTGGGTCCACTCTGGCCGTTGCCGCGGGACCGTTCTCAGCTGCGGTCGGAGGCCGCAAGCTTCTCGTCGGCCTTGATGAGACTGACCTGGAGTCCTGGGATCTCGCCGAGCCAACCATTCCTCTTGGCTCCTTGTGTGCTCGGAGAGGTTGCGGGCGACCTCGATCAACCGGGGCCGCTGTCTGGGGAAACCCACAGCATCGGGCAGCGCGGACACGAGCGCTCCTGTTGGCACGGGGTTCCGTAAAGCCGTGCGCAGTCGCCGAGCTCCAGCTTTCGCGTGTGGAAGTGTTGCCGGAACGCACGCCTGACCGACTACTTCTCAAACGCCCCTGCCAGGACAAAACGCTCGCTGAACTTGTTCTTCAAGGTCTCAGTCAGTCAGCGCAGCAGGGCGTTTGTGAACGTCTCGCGGTGGGTGACCAACCAGGCCTGCATGCGGTCCCAGCGTTCCCAGCCACCGCGCTCGGTCAGCGTCTGGACGTAGACCGGGTCGCCGTCGGCCACACGGTCGGCGACGAAGTCCCGGCAGGTCTGGGTGGCCTGTTCGATGACGCCGGGCAGCTCGGCGCGTTCCCGCGGGGAGAGGCCGTAGCTGTCGGCGAGGATCCGCAGCCGTGCGGGCGCGTCCAAACCTGCGGGGTAGAGGGCGGCGGCAGATGCGGGATCGAGCATGGGGGCCCAGTAGCGGGCGGTCATGGCGACGTCCCAGAGGGGGCGTCCCGGGGCCGCCAGGTCGAAATCGATCAGGGCGAATGCCTGGCCGTCGCGGAAGACGATGTTGTCCGGGCAGACGTCGTTGTGGCACAGCATTGTTCCTCCCGCCGGGTCTGCCAGGTCCCGGGGCCACGTGGCACGGGTGTCGATCGGGATGGCCGCGCCTGCCTCGTGCAGGCGTCGCAGCAGGCTTCCCACCGATCGCAGTGCGGTCTGTGTCATCGCCCAGCGCGGAAATGGCGGCAGGGCGACATCACCGGGGATGAAGGACAGCTGCTCACGGCCGTCCGTGGTGAGACGGACCGGCGTTGGAGCCGCGTCAAAGCCGTGTTCTTTCAGCGCGAGAAGGTGGATGTGCAAGGCGCGCGCGGTGCGCGGCGCCGGGCGTTCCACCAAAGCACCCCGGCGGAAGACTGCACCCGCGTTTGCCATGCCGCCGACCAGCAATTCCGCGTTGTCCGGCTCGTCCTCAGCCATCATGTCGATCACGCTATCGCCGGGCCGGCTCCTGGGTGGGCCGGTCTCGAAATGTGCCTCGAACTTGGCCGCTCACCCGGTACTCGCCGGACGTGAACAGGGCCTTCGCCTGATCCTCCAGGAGCCTGGACGGGCTGCGGACAGGCGAGGCCGCCGTGGCGTCCGCCGCGGTGCGGGCCGGGCGTTCGGAGTGCTGGTTCGTGGCGCCTGCCGTCGATGCCCTGGACGGTGGCCCGGTGCCCGCCGACCGCAACGTGCCTCCGTGGAAGGCTGGTCGACGAAACGGCACGGTCAGGTCCGGACGGAGCTGCTCGGCACGGGTGCGGTGGTGGAGGCGCAGCGGGCACGGGCAAGGTCGGCAGGGGTACTGACCCGGAGAGTTGTTGACACGGGTGATGCGTGACGGGACCTGCTGGCGGAATACGGTCCTTGGGCCGTGGCGCCCTGCCCGTGGGATCGTGCGCCACGGGCAGCGATCGTGTCCGGTCCTGGTGCTGACCGTGCTGCAAGCCGGGCCCGGCGCGACCTGATTGGTCATCGGCTTGCGTGCCCACCGAAAACGCTGACCGCTTCTACGGTGAATTCAGCGGCCAGACGGGTGACTTGGCCTTCCACGGACTTCCCCCTGGTTGACGGGGCCGCTATGCCTGTTGCCCGTGATCAAGAACCTGCTACGCGCTGGGACGGCGGTTGTCCTCGCTGCCCTGCCTCTCACCTTGACCGGTCCCGCACATGCCGCGGACAGCTCCGCGGTGTCGCGGGCGAACCCGTGCGCCGCCGTCGTCGCGCCCATCGGCTATGCCTGTGTCCCCGCGCCCAAGCAGTGCATCACAGCGCCGTGTTACCAGTACGACATCGTGCCGCTCCTGCCCGCGCCCTGGCTCCCGGTCCGGTCCCGGACAGCGTGAACCCGGAATTCCCCAGCAGACCGGTGCGGCCGATGCAGCACCGCTGATCGCGGACGTCTCCACGCGCGAGGCCCTGGAGGACCGGGCTGCCTGCGGGGATGGGTGGTCCCGGCGGTGGGGCGCGTCGTGGAGGCGGCTCCGAGCGCTCCGATCAGTACGTTCGTGGAACGCGGTGTGGTGCCCTCGGTGGAGGTACTGGCCGAACTGGTACCGCAGCTGGTCGCTTCCACCCATGCGCAGGCGTATCAGGACGGGGCGTTGCGCACCCTGATGGCCGCGCACTACCGGGCGCTGCGCAACCGCCGCTCGCTCCTCCTGCTCAGCCTCGAAAGGCAGGTGCACGTCGAGGAACTGCCCTGGGTCCGTGCGGTCGCCGCAAACCGCGTCGCCGATCAGGATCACGAGCCTGCCCTCTCCGGGCTCCGTCAGCTCGGCGAACTGGCCGTGCGGGCGTTCCCCGGCACCATCCTGCCCAACCCGCTGATCCGCGAACTCGGCGTGCTCGCCCGGCAGGCCGAAGCCGGAGCGCCGCTGGTCGAGGAGTTGGCCCCGGACATCTTCATGGGCACCTTCACGCCGAAGTTCCTCGCGGCGGCGCGGGTCGCCGCCGAACTGCTCGGCAGCAGGCTGTACGAGCGCTACTACGGCATCGACTGCACGGCGGTCCGCGACCTCGCGATCACCAAGGCGAGCAAGTCACCGAACCGTCGGCGGCAGCCTCGTCCTCGACGGCAGCGGTCCTGCCATTCCCCGGTGCCGCCGAGCCTTGAGCCGGTTCGTCGTGCGTGGTTCGATCAGGTTGCTCGTACATCGGTTACCTCGGCCCCTCCGGGCTCGTCATAGCCATGACGGAACTCGCTTGAGGGAGGCGGCAACATGACCGGACCGGCTCCGGACGAAGCCCTGGCAGGAGCCTTCGAGCAGCAGCGCGGGCGCCTCTTGGCAGTGGCCCACCGGATGCTCGGATCGCGGGCCGACGCCGAGGACGCGGTTCAAGAGGCATGGCTGAGGCTGGCCCGCCAGGACCCGGCCTCGATCGACAACCTCGCCGGCTGGCTGACCACCGTGGTCGGCCGGGTCTGCATCGACGTGCTGCGCTCGCGCAAGGCCCGGCCCGAGGCGTCGTACGACGACCGGCTGCCCGAACTGGTGGTGATGGAGGACGGAGACGGAGCGCCCGAGGACGACGCGCTGCTCGCCGAATCGGTCGGGCTGGCGCTGCTGGTGGTGCTCGACACGCTCCATCCCACCCAGCGGCTGGCGTTCGTGCTCCACGACATGTTCGCGGTGCCGTTCGAGGAGATCGGTCAGATCATCGGCAAATCCGCGGACGCCGCCAAGATGCTCGCCAGCCGGGCCCGTCGGAAGGTGCAGGACACGCCTCGTCCAACCGATGAGCGGCAGCAGCAGCGCCCCGTGGTCGATGCGTTCCTCGCGGCGGCGCGGGGCGGAGACTTCGAGGCGCTGTTGCGGGTGCTCGACCCGGACGTGACGTTGAGCTCGCACACCCCGCGTAGCGTGGTCGTCAGGACGGGGGCGGCCGAGGTGGCCCGCAGGGTCCAGCGCGGCGCCCGTGCCGTGGCGACTGCGCGCCGCACCCTCGTCAACGGTCGCCCCGGGGTCGTGGTGTGGAACGCGCACGGCAAGCTGCTGGGCGTGATCGCGTGCACCGTGGCCGATGGCCGGATCGTCGAGATCATTACGGTGAATGACCCGGAACGCCTCGCGTCCATGGGTCTCGCCGCACGTCCTGACTGAGGGCTGTGCGTGGCCGTCGGTGGCGCGGGCGAGGACAACGGACTCTCCGTGTGTTCGTGTTCGCGCAGCGCTGCCGATGGCGGCTCCGGTCTGCCCGGCCCTCGAAACGTGCCCTTGCAGGCCCGCCGTTGGTGGTGCGGGTGCGGGTTCCGCCCGAACGGTCGATGAGTTCCGCCTCGCCGAGTCGTCCGCGTATGAGGAACGTCCCCCCTCTGCACCTGCGGGAGACCCGGGACCAGATGACAAGGACCGTGGACGCGGTGGGCCAGGAGAACGTGAGCGCCGGCCTGACTTTCGCCGCGGGGCACGGCAGGGTAGGCAAGGTTTCAGACAGAAATAGATCCTGCTCATGCGAGCTTCTGACCCAATGTCTGATATCTCGAACCACAGGCCGTTGGCACCGCGCGCCACCCGCATGGAAATCGATGTCTATGGAGTGGCCATGGAACCGGCCAAGATGGTTGCGGCGGTGTGTCTGGCCGTACGTGTGCCATGCGCGTGGGCGATGCGTGTGGCGTCGGCCGGCTGAGAGCTCGTTTCGGCGCGCGGCAGGATCCGTCAGCGCTTGTTCCGGACGTCCGCGGCACGGCAGGCCGCCGCTCGCCGCGAGGAAGCCGTTCCTCGCCGCCAGACTCGTCACGGCGCCGCGTGCCGAACGCCGACGATCCGCACAACCCTTATCGGTCCCACTACTTGCTGACCAGCAGGTCGGGGCGGGAGCGGAGTGAGCCCCAGGCCAACCGGCGCTGAGCATCGACTCCGCCGCCCGCACCAGGCAGTCGCCGTCGGCCACCAGGCTCCGGACGGTCAGGGCGGGCTCCACTCCCGCCTATCCCTGCGAGGCCTTGCTGGATACCCGCGGTCCTTTGACTACAGCAATCGGTACCTATTGCATGTCATCGGTGCGCCCACTCCCCTGCCCCAGCCTGAAGCGATCGAATACCGGCGACCACTGGGCACCGACGCGGCTGCGGCGCGGCTCTCCGCCGTCACGAACGAGCGGATGCCCGGCGGGAACGGCCGTGCGGTCGACCGGTCGACCGGTCGACCGGTCAGCCGGTCAGCCGGTCAGCCGGTCAGCCGGTCACAGCCAACCAGCCCGCTTACCGACGAATGCGGCAATGTCGGCGACGGAACCCGTGGTCGTATCGACGGTGAAGTCGTCGACCGCGGATCGGTCAAGGATTCTGTCCAGTTCAACGGACCGGTCGAGATGCCATCGCAGCGCGTCGGGTTCGCCGTCATGACGGCCGGCCAGGCGCCGGTGGATGACGTCGTGCTCGGCCCTGAGGCGGCACACCGTGAGATCGACACCTACCGCATCGGCCAGTTGTTTCCGCTCGCCCTGCTGCTCGATCACACCGGCGAGCACGAGACGCTTCGCTCCCGCATCGAGGTAATTGCCGGAGACGCTTCGCACGTTCCGCAGCAGCATGCCGAAATTGAAACGGTCGCCGGGAGGCGCGGGCCACGACTGCCTCAACCGGTCGAGGTCGAGCACGGCGTGGGAGACCCCGGCGTCGGCGAGGAGATCGCCCACCGCCTCGGCGGCAGTTGTCTTGCCCACACCAACGGTGCCGTTGATCAGAAGGGCGTAAGCGTCCCCGTGGCCATCTACACGCATTCCGGCATCGTACGTCGTCGAGCGGCACCGGTCCGGGGCGTGCCCCTTGCCTGCCCGCAATGATGGGGTTCTCCGCAGGACGCCGAACCGGGCCCCGGCGCCCTGTTGGTAGGATTCACCGCCTTTGGGTGGCCCGAGCTTTGGGTGGGGCCTCAGCCTTGACGGGGGCCGCGCGATGCGATTCGCCTGCCGGAATTTCGGTGTGTCCGATCTCCCGCGGCGTGGACTCACTCCGAGCGAAGCCCCGCTGGAGGTCCTGCTCCTGGACATCGACGCGGAGCTGAGCGTCCGGGACGATGAGGGTCGGCTGCTGTCCGAGGAGATGTTCCCCGTTGCCGAGCTGGCCTACTGGCCCATGCACTGGTTGCAGAGCCCGGATGCCGGGGGGCGGGACTTCGAGCTCGACTCGATGTCCGCGGATCGCGGGCTGATCTGGATCGTGCGGTCCGAAGAGGGGTGGCGCGTCGGATCCAACCTTGAGCCAGGCGTGCGGACTTCTCCCGTCGCCTGGGATCTCCTGGTGGACGAGATCAGACGTTTCGTACACTGCGTGCGCGAAGGCGTTGAACTGGCGGGCCCTGGCCCGCGTCTCGGCCGCCGAGAGCACATGAGCGACATCGTCCAAGCCATCGCTGGCCGTACTCTCCCATCAGCAGACCCTGGCCCTGATCCCGGTACGGCAGATGTGAACACCAAGCCCCGCCGGGACCCTCGACGTCTCGCCCCATACCTTGCTCGAGCTCGTTAGGTTTCGGCTATGACTGGTGATTGGCGAACGGATCGCATCGGAACTGCGCTGCGGGGCGAGAACCCCACTGTGCTGCGGCGGCTTGAGTCGGGGTTTGCGGTGATCGGCGACGTTCAGTTCCTCCCGGGCTATTCGGTTCTCCTCGTGGATGAACCGAATGTTCAACGGCTGTCCGACCTGCCGAAGGCCAAGCGGCTGTCGTTCCTGTCCGACATGGACCAGTTGGGCGAAGCGGTTGAGCGGGCCTGTCGACGGCTGGACCCGGCCTTTCGTCGGGTCAATCTGGAGATCCTGGGGAACACGGACCCGTTCCTGCACGCCCATGTCTGGCCTCGGTTCGAGTGGGAGACTGCCGATCGGGTGGGTGCGCCGGTGTGGCTCTATCCGCGTGACCGGTGGAGAGACGAGCGGTTCAGCCTCGGTCCGCAGCACGGTGTGTTACGGGATGCGATTGGCAGCGAACTGGACCAGTTGCGCTCGATGGCCTGAACCCGAAAGAGATCACCCGGTGGATGGGGAATCAGCAGGCAGGTTTGCCCCGCCCCCGAGCGAGGGGGCGGGGCAAACCAACGAGCCGCACCGGAGAGGACGGGGGTCGCATTGCTGTCAGGCTTCTCCGACGGTCAGTTCGAGAAGCTGCCGTGCCGTCCCGACCGGGTCGACGATCTGGTGCAGATGAGCTCCGGGCAGGTGCGCGGTCCGCCAGCCGCGTTCCTGGGCGTCGGTGGCCATGTCCTCGTACGGGGGGCCGAACAGCAAGTACGAACAGGGGTGGTCGTCCCAGCCCTCGGGGACCGGGATGTGCTGCTCGTAGTAGGCGAGCGGAAGCCTGGGCTGCTCGGCGACGACCTTCCGGCGCATCGCCGGACCGGAGAACATGGGCGCGATGTCGGCCTCGTCCCACCAGTCGGTCCAGCGCGGCAGTGTGCCGTTCACCGCCATCGGACGGAGGAAATCCAGCAGTTCGGGCGGGGCAACGGGAGTCGGCCCGGTGCGGGCCGGCAGCGCGGCATCGACGAAGACCGAGTCGGTCACCGGATGGTCCAGCACCGAGCGGACAGACGGGAGGAACAGACCCGCGTTGCTGTGCGCCACCAGGATGAGAGGGTGATCCGTGGGGACGCCCTGGAGGCCGGTCCGGACGGCTTCGGCAGCCCGCGGCCAGAACGGTGGTTCACCGGCGCCCACGTGCAGCAGGGACGGCACGCGTACCTGATGTCCCATGGCGGTCAGCCGTTCGGCCACCGGGTTCCAGGTGGAGGGACCCACGGACGGACTGTGCACGAGCACGAAGATCGGTTGCATGTGGGCATCCTGTAGCTGCCCCACCGCCGCTCGCGACCGGCTTGGCTGACGGCGAACGGGGCGCACGAACTCCCCACGCGAATACCGAACAGTCTTGGCTCAAGCTCAGGCCGCGAGCGGCATCGCGACCGTCACCATGGCCAGCAGCCCGATGTACGCCCAGGCATGGGTACGGTCGGGGATCCGCGGCGGGCGCCTCCGCAGCACCGCGATCACCGGCAGCGCTCCGAGAAGCAGGGCCGAGGCGGCGCGGAGGTCGACGAGACCGGCCAGGTGCACATGCGCGTCCCCGGCGGCGGGGACCACGGCGCCGCACAGGGACACCGCGGTGGCCGGGAGCGCGATGGCGAGGGTGAGGGGGTTGGCCAGGGCGGTCGCCACCTGCATCGTGTGCCCGGCCCGCCGCATCGCGGGGACGGTCATGACGCTGCCTCCCACGCCGAGGATGGCCGCGACCGCCCCGACCGGCGCGCCGAGGACGGCGCGCAGCGGACGCGGAGCACCGGGGGCCGCCTCGCCCCCCGTGTGCGGGCGCAGGAATCCCGGGCGCAGGAGCAGGTCGGCGATGGTGAGAGCGACGTACGCGACGAAGGCCCACCGGGCCAGATCGGCCGGGGCGAGCCGGGTGGCGACCGCTCCGGCCGAGGCGCCGACCGCCAGGAGGAGGAGCA
>NZ_JAFMPZ010000646.1 GCF_017353455.1 Streptomyces laculatispora | reverse complement strand
CGTCGTCGGCCGGCTGCACGAGCTGGGGCACCGGCGCATCGTCCACATCGCCGGGCTGCCCTCACTCGCGCACACCGACCGGCGCATCCGGTCCCTGCGCATCGAGGCCGACCGGCGCGGACTGACCGAGGCCCACTCGGTGACCACGGACTACTCGGACACCGAGGGCGCGGCCGTGACCCGCCGGGTGCTGGAGCAGGACACCCCGCCGACCGCGCTGATCTACGACAACGACGTGATGGCCGCGGCCGGGGTGGCGGTCACGGCGGGCCTCGGCTTCCGGGTCCCGGCCGATGTGTCGGTGGTGTCGTGGGAGGACTCCGCGCTGTGCCGGCTGACGGCTCCGTGGCTGACCGCGCTGTCCAGGGACACGGTCGCGTTCGGGCGGCTCGCGGCGCGGGAGCTGACCGCGCTGCTCGACGGCGGCACGGCGCACACCATCCAGGTGCCGCTGCCCCGCCTCATCGAACGGGGCAGCACGGCGGAGGCGGCGGTGGGGTGAACAGCCGGAAAGCGCGGCCTCAGAGGCTGATCAGCCGCCCGGAGCGGGCCTGCGCAGCTCCTCGTTGAGCCGGAGCGCCTCTTCGAGCTGGTCCTCCAGGATCACGATGCGGCAGGCGGCCTCGACCGGCGCACCCCCGTCGACGAGCTCCCGGGCCCGGGCGGCGATGCGGAGCTGGTAGCGGGAGTAGCGGCGGTGGCCGCCCTCGGACCGCAGGGGGGTGATCAGCCTGGCCTCGCCGATCGCACGGAGGAATCCGGGCGTGGCGCCGATCATCTCCGCGGCGCGGCCCATGGTGTAGGCGGGGTAGTCGTCGTCATCGAGACGGTCGGTGGGATGCGGAGGGGTATCGGGGGGCATGGGCACCTGCCGCGTGTCGCCGACTTCGTTGACCGGAGGAGAAACTCTCGTTGTGCGAGCCATCGTCTCTATCATAGCCGCGACAGATTTACCTGGCCGGACGGGGGAAGTTATCTGAGCAGGCCGTCCCCGGGGCCGCCGGCCCGGCCGCGCTCCCGGCCGTTTCCGCCGTATCCGCGGGCAGCGGACACCGCACCCGCCAAGAACACTGACCGGCGGGTCAGTTGATGACTGCGGGACCTCGGGCCATAATGCACGGGTAGCCCTTCACGCATCCCCCGTCGTGAAGGGCTACACCCCTGTGCGCACCTCTCCCCGTCACGGGAGGCCTCGCTCGCGCACGCCTCGTCGCCGAATTCACGGGCAAGGGGCTCCCCTCGTGGTCCCCTGCCCGTGTTTTTTCGAGTTAACAGTGACGTAGAGTATTTGCGCAACCCTGCCTCTGTACACCGGCACAGGATGTGCCGCTACGTCCCCGTTCGATGCGCCCGCGGCTCCCGCGCCGGGGACGACGGACCGGGTTGGTTACAGTACGAGCCCGTTGACCGAATCGGACACCGCGCGGCGCCGGACAGGCACCGGGCGGGGGACGGACACGTGGGGGGCCGGATGGACAGCGGCGAAGAACGCGCGCCGGAGCTGCGGACACTGCGGCAGAAGGTCGAGTACATGGTCGAGAAGACCTTCCCCGGCCGGAAGATCTCGGGGCGGGTCTTCGCGGACCTGGTCAAGGAGCGCGGCGGATCGCTCTCGCACAGCTACTTCTCCAACATCCTGGCCGGCAAGGTCACCCAGCCCTCCGAGGACATCCTCAAGGCGCTCGGCCTCGGTTTCGGCGTGGACTGGCGCTTCTTCAAGGAGGAGTCCGAGGTCGTCGACGACGTCGTCGACGGTCTGCAGTTCCTGGCCAAGCGGCGCACCGGGGAGATCAGCGGACTGGCCGGACGGGGACTCGACGAGGACGGACTGCCCCCGGAGCTGCTGCAGTTCGCGCTCGCTCTGCTGGAGGACGCGAAGAACCGGCAGCGCCCGGCCGACGGCGGACCACGGAGTTAGGCCCCATGTCCCTGCGCGAACTGCGGAAAGAGTGCGAGGCCGGACTGGCCGGGCTCCCCCTGCCCGCGCCCTTCTCGATCGCCGGACTGGTGGCGAACATGGAGGCGGCCGGCGGCCGCACCATCGTGCTGCACGAGATGCCCGACCGGCTGGCGCGCGTCAACGGCGCCTGCGGGCTGCGGCTGAAGGCCGGCGGGACCAGCTTCGTCCTCTACCGCCGGCGCCCCACCGCGTACCAGACCCAGCACGTCATCCTGCACGAGCTGTGCCACGAGTGGTTCGACCACGGCACCTCGCTGGACGCCGAGCAGCTCCAGCGGCTGCTGCCCGTCTTCGACACCTCGCTGATCTCCCGGGTCGTCGGCACCGACGCGCTCCGGTCCCCGGACGCCGTACAGGCCCGCGCGCAGTACGACACCCACGACGAACGCATGGCCGAATTCGGTGCCTCGCTCATCCCTCGGATGGCCAGGGAGGTGACGAGCGATGACATGGTGGGGCGGCTCGCCAACTCGCTCTCCCGCCCGGTCGCCCACCGCCGCCGCGGCCTGTTCCGCCGCACGTAGCACCGGACCGGCCCCCGGTCCGGTGCTACGTGCGG
>NZ_JAFMPZ010000409.1 GCF_017353455.1 Streptomyces laculatispora | reverse complement strand
CGAGGCGCAGCAGTCACAGGCCCGGCTCCTACTCATCGGCGGTGCCCAGGACGGCGGCCTCAAGATCTCTGCGGAGCCACCGAGGCGTCACGTTCAGGTCCTGCACCTCGACGGAGTGCCGGCCGACGACTTGACGGACCTCTTCCCTCGCTGCCATCTGATCGTCGGCAACGACACCGGCCTCACTCACCTCGCCGCTCTGGCACGCGGCAGCGGAGACGACGGCCCGCCGGTCGTCGGCCTGTACGCACGTCACAGTCACAGCAAATGGCGCACCGGCCTGCCTCACCACCACGCCGTCGCCACCGACCAGTCCGACCGCATGCACCAGGGCGACCTCTGCCCCGTCCGCGACGCCATAGCCCCGGACACGGACGTCCACATGGACACCTTCCCGCCCGCCTCCCTGGCCCGAGTCTGCCTCGACCTGCTGAACGAGGTAGGGCGATGACCGTCCAGCCTCGCCTGCGGATCGGTCCCTTACGACGCTTCACCCGCAACCTGCTCTGCCCCATCGACCTCCTCGGCCGCCCCCTGCTCCTGAAGTACACCCGCAACCCGGCCGAAGCCCGCCAGGAGATCCGCGGACACGCCCGCCTGGCCCGGCACTACCGCGTCCCCGCCCTCCACGCCCACCACCGCGTACCCGGCGGACACCTCCTCGCGTACGAACGCCTCCCCGGCGGAACGGATCAAGGACTCCTACTCGACCTCCTCAACACGGACGAGCCGAGCAGCGACCTTCACAACTACATGGACCGGCTCACCACCACGTACCGCGAGGTCATCCTCACGACCGCGCGGCCGACCGATCCGACCCGTGTTGTCCGCAAGCTGTACTGGGACCGCGCAGCGCCCGGCGGGCGGCTCGACACGTACTACGCCGGGAAGGACTTCCTGGTCGCCGACGGCCTCATCGACACCCCCCTGTCGCGCCTCGGCACGTACACCTTGAGCATCAACGGCCGTCGGCACCACATGGACTGGGCCGCCACCCTCCGCTGGCTACGCACCCGCTTCGCCACTCCGGAACCGATCTGGGCGGCCCTCACCCAGGGCGACCCCACCGACGTCAACCTCGCCCACCCACTCGCCTGGTTCGACTACGACACCGCAGGGATGAACAGCATCCTGGGCGAGTTCGCCAACTTCCTCTGGTACGCCTCCGCCCTCGGCGGCTGGCTCGTACCGACCTACAACCCGGCCGCCTTCGCCGACCACCCCGCGGCCTTCGATCGCGTACCGGCCAACACACCCGAGGTTCGGCGGGCGGGCGTTGACCGCACCACGAGCACCATTCACATCGATTACACCCCGCGCCTCGCAGCTCCCCGACGAGCCGCCGTGACCGCGTACTTGGACCGGCTCGTACGGCCGGTCGCGGACCGCCTCTGGTCCGGTGCGGACCTGGCGAACCTTCTTCGCCCCTACCTGGCCATGCGCATTCTCGGCGTCTACGACCTGGCCGACCTGGTCCCCGAGGACCGGCTGGTCCTTCTCGTCCGGCTCGCTGAGGCCATGAGCCCCGTCTTCGACCCCGCCGCCTACTTCTGCCCATTGGAGTCGCCATGTCAGGCCCCCTGAACGGCCGCACCGCCCTGGTCACCGGAGCCACTGGCGGTATCGGATCGGCCATCGCCCTCCGCCTCGCCGACGACGGAGCCGCCGTGCTGCTCGCCCACCTCGACGACGACGATCGGGCCGCAGCCGAGCTTGCCGCCCAGATCACCGGAAGGGGCGGTACTGCCATCCTTCTGGAAGCTGACCTCCGGGACTCCGATTCCGTACGCGCTCTCTGCCACCAGGCCCACGACCAGCGCGGCCCCGTCGGCATCCTCGTCAGCGCCGCCGGTGCCTACCCGCGCCGACCGTGGACGGAGACGACGCTCGCCCACTGGGACGACACGCTGGCCACCAACCTGACCAGCCACTACCTCCTCGCCCACGAGCTGACCTCCGCTATGACCACCGTCGGCTGGGGCCGGATCATCACGATCGGATCCGTCCTCGCCACGGCGGGCCGCCACGACCTCGCCGGCTATATCAGTGCGAAGGCTGGCCTCGAAGGACTCACCCGCGCCCTCGCCCGCGAGCTCGGCCCCGTCGGCATCACCGCGAACTGCGTCGCCCCCGGCTCCATCCGCGTCCCCGCCGAGGACACGGTCGTCGACGACCCGGAGGCCATGACCGCCCGGCAGCTCGCCCGCCAATGCGTCCAGCGCCGGGGCCTCCCGGACGACGTCGCCGCAGCCGTCGCCTTCCTCGCCACAGACGACGCCGGCTTCATCACCGGCCAGACCCTGCGCGTCGACGGAGGCTGGATCCTTGGCTGACATCTGGCTCATGCGCCACGGCGCCTACGAAGGCCACCACTCCGGCTACCACGCCCCGCACGAGGCCACCCTCACCGTGGACGGTCGCGACGGAGTACGCCGCTCCCTGCCCCTCGCCGACGGCATCACCGCCATCGTCACCAGCCCAATCCCCCGCGCCCGACAGACCGCGTCCCTCATCTCGCACCTCACGGGCCTGCCGATCGTCGCCACCTCCGGCCTCCTCGCCGAATGGCGCGCCCCGAGCATCGTCCTCGGCCGCACCGCCGAGACCTATCCGCCGGCCTACCGGGCCTGGCGCGCCCGTCGGCTCACCAACCCCTCCCTGCGCTGCGAAGACGGCGAAAGTCTCACCGACCTTCACGCCCGCGCCAGCTATTGCGCCCAGCTTCTACACCGAACCGCCCAGAGGCACGGCCCCCTCCTGGTCGTCTCCCACAAGCTCCTTCTCGGCGTTCTCACTCGCCTCCATGAGGGGCCGACCGTGTTTGCGGCTGCAGCAGCTAGCCCCTGGCCGTTCGCCGAGCGGCGTCTCTTCCCCACCCACGATCAAACCCAGCAACACCCATCAGCCCGCCGGTAGCCCGGCCCTTGGGCACCCGAGGGCCAAGGGCATCACTTGTGACCCGCCATACGCTGGCCCCTGGAAACGGCCTGGCATGTCGCCGACCAGCGGTGCCCCTGCACCTTCCATAAAGGCGAATCCGTCTCCTGGAGGAACCCAGAGGCCCCGACAGAAAAAGAGACACCCACGGACAGCGCTGCGGCAAACAGCTGGGAAACCCAGCCTCTCTCCCGGCCCCAGAGAGATTGTCAGTGCTACCTGCCAGGGTATGGGCAATGCGAGGCGAGATGAGGGCGGCTTTGGTGTTCCAGCGAGATGAGTCGGGAATCTCCGAGTCATTCGATCTTGATTCATTGACGGTGGGCGACCGCCTACGACTGTTCAGCTTCACCCAGCGTGATGACCACTTGGCATATTTGTGGGTGCTGCGGGCAATGAACGTGCTGCGGGCCGTACACCAGCTGCAGGTCCATCCCGACGACGTGGCGAGCGCGCTCAGCGAGCTCGCGAAAGCCCATGACGAGGTGCCGTCCGCCGCGGACTTGAACCTGCGGGCCATGCTCGACAACCTCTCCGGGGACAATGAGCAGGTCCTCTACCGGGTGGAGGACGCGGCGCGGTGCGGCAATTTGGCCGCATACCGAAACCGGCAGTCGGTCTACCAGTTCACGGAGATCGGTTACCGCGTCTACTGCGCCGTGGAGGAGGTCATCGGCTCCCGTGTGCAGGACGCCAACCTGTCACGGCTGGTCTTCGCCGACATCCTGGCGGACTTCAAGGCGCTGGCGGCCGCGAACCGGGAAGGCGACCGGGACGAGGTGTACCGCAAGCTCGCCCGTCTCGACAGCGTGTTGGAGGACATGACGCAGCGGGCGGCGCGTTTCTATCTGACCCTCAACGATGTGGCGCGTACGACGGATATCTCCCCGGAGACGTTCCTGCGCTACAAGCATGCGTTGCTGGCGCACATGAGTGAGTTCACGGCTGAGCTGGAACGCTACGCGCCCCGGCTGGCCGAGGTCGTGTACGAGGTGGAAGACAGTGGGGTGGAGACCCTGTTGGAGCGGGCCGCCGCAGTGGATGAGCGGCCCATGATGCGTCCGGCCGCGCGGCTTGAGGACTGGCGGCGGCGCTGGATGGGGCTGCGCCAGTGGTTCTTGGCGGAAGGTGCTGGGGAGACCAAGGCCGCCCAGCTGCAAGGCGCTACCCGCACCGCCATCTCCGGGGTCATCGCTCTGCTGCGGCAGGTGACGGAGTCGCGTCGAGGCGGGGTGAGCCGGACCACCCAGTTGCGGCATCTCGCCGCCTGGGCGGCCGGGGCGCCTGATGAGCAGGCGGCGAACGCTCTGGTGTCCGCTGCTTTCGACCTGCGCTCGGTGCGGCATCTGTCGGGCGCGCATGACGATGATGACCAGATCTCGCCGCGAACGACGTGGTGGGATGCGCCCGGGGTGGAGGTCAGCATCAGCTTGTTCCGGCATGGCAAGCGGCCGGCGCCGGGCGGCCCGCAGCCGGTCCGTACGAGCCGTGGTGCCCATGCCCGGCTGCGTGAGCAGCAGTTGGCGGATCGGGCGGCGGACCGGGAGGCCGCCACGGATCTTCTGGACCATGGGCCCCACGATCGAGTACTGAACGCGGCGGAGACGCGCGCTGTGCTCAAGCTGCTGACCCGTGCCCTGCAGGCGCGGACGATCGTGGCGGGCCGACTGCGTTCGGGGACCGGCAGCAGCGACGTCCTGACGTTGCGCCTGGTCCCGCGCGAGCGCGGCAGCCAGCTGCGGACCGAGACCGGCACGCTGCACCTGCCTGGCTTCACTCTGGAGATCAAGCCCCATGGTGCGATGCGTCGGCGCCGATCGGAGATGTCCTGATGCCCGCCCATCGCGTAGCCGCAACTGTGGAGCCTGCGGACCTTGGCTCGTACCAGCAAGCGGCCCGGCTCATGCTGCTGCACGGCGTCGTCAACGAGAGCTACCCGCGGGCCAAGGCCCTTGCGCTGGTGCTGCAGTGGGCCGACGAATTGGCCAAAGATTTCCGGGACCTGTTCGGCTACTCCTTGCAGACCAGCGCCCGTCACGCACGGCTGTTGCGGCGGCTGGATGCCTTCGATACCAGCCAGGCGTTCCTGACGGTGAAGAGCAAGAAGCCGTTCGACCGGCGACGGCTGGCCTACCTCTGTCTGATCCTGGCGTGCCTGCACCGGTCTCGGGTCGAGATCAACCTCGCCGATCTCGTCAAACTTCTCGCGCCCTCCGCCAATGCGATCGAGTACCTGGGATTCGATGCGACCGCGCCGGGTCACAAGGACGCGGTCGTTGACGTGGTGGACTGGCTGGTCGACCGCGGTGCGCTGCGGATCTCCGACGGGTCCATGGAGGACTGGGCCCGTGACCACGACCGTGGGGACGCGCTGTTCGACATCGACCACGACACCTGCGCGGCGCTGTTCCGGCCGAACAAGCCCCTGCAGCACCTGGTCAGCGCTGCTGGCCTGCTGGACACGCCGACCGCCGGCACCGGACGGGACCCCCGTCGGCGACTCGCTGCCCAGCGAGCCCGGCGGTTGCTGATCGAGTACCCGGTGGTCTACTTCGGCGACACCGACGCGGAGACGGCTATAGCGCTGCGCCAGCCCACCCTGGCCGAGGACATCGCACGGCTGACCGGGTTGCCTGTCGAACGCCGGGCCGAGGGGATCATGCTCGTCGACACCACTGGGCACTTCACCGACAAGCGGTTCCCCGGCCGTGGCGGAGCGGTCAACCGCACCGCCGGGCTGATGCTCGCGAAGATCGCGGACCTGCGGGAGGACCCGGACCGAGCCAGCAGTCTCCAGTACCTTCTGCCCGCCGATCCGGGAGAGGAACACGCGGACCTGCTGAGCCGTATCGATATGGCCCTGCCGCAGGCCGGCACGCTCGAAGCCCTGGCTCACGCCCCCCACGCGGACACCGTGCAATACGCGGACGAGGCCGATCCCGACGCCACGGAGCATGAGGACCAGACGGGCTTGCCTTTCGTGGAACACGGCACGCTGGAGCAGATGATCAACGAACTCTATGAAGAGTTCGGCCCCTCCTCCTTCACCAACAAATGGCAGGCCGATCCCGGCGGGCTGCTGGCAGAGGCGATCGCGCTCCTGGCGGACCTGTGCCTTGCCCATATCGTCCCCGGCGGAGTCCTGGTGCGGCCTGCAGCAGGCCGCTACCGCAACATCACCGCCGTCCTGCCACGTCCCGCGCTCGACGGCCAGTTCGCACTCGACTTCCCCACAGAGGAAACTTCTCGATGACGCTCATCCCTCACTCCCGCACCGCTGACCAGCCGGAGGTTCGCTTCAAGCCCACGCGCGCCGGGGTGATCGGCCTCTGGGACTACACCGACGAGGAGTTCGTCTTCGCCGACGGCCGCCTGGTCCTGCGCGGGCACAACGGCTCCGGCAAGACCAAGGCCCTCGAAGTGCTGTTCCCCCTCGTACTGGACGGTGTCCTTGACGCGCGGCGTCTTGATCCGTTCAGCGGCGAGGAGCGGACCATGAAGTCGAACCTGCTCTACAAAGAGCAGGAGTCCGCTTACGGCTATGTATGGATGGAGTTCGCCCGCACCGGACCCGATGATGAGGTCCTCGAAGCCGTCACCGTGGGGATCGGCATGCGGGTGACCAAGCCCATGTCCACGCCGGCCCGCTTCTTCTTCGTCACCGAGGGCAGGGTCGGTATCGACTTCGGCCTGCTGGATGCCGCCTCGCGCCCGCTGCGGGAGAACGCCCTGAAGAAGCTGCTGGGCGAAGGGGCCACCTACGCCACGGCGGAGGCATACCGTGAGGCGATCGATGACCGGCTGTTCGGGCTGGGCCGCGAGCGCTACAACCAGCTGGTCAATCTTCTCCTCCAACTGCGGCGCCCGCTGCTGGCCAAGGACCTCGACCCGGTCAAGGTGTCCGACACCCTCACCGCCGGACTGCGCCCCGTCGATGATGCCCTCGTCCTCCAAGCTGCCCGCGACTTCGAGAACCTCGCCGAGATCCAGGCGCTTCTCAACGCCCTTATGGGTGCAGATACCGCAGTCCGGAACTTCCTGCGTGAATACACCAGTTACCTGCGCGCCCATGCCCGTGACCGCATCGACCAGGTCTCCGGACGCATCCAGGACACGGCCACCCAATGCGAGACGATCATGGAAGCGGCGGTCGCCCGCCGCACCGCTGAACAGCAACTGACCGCGGCACAGCAGGAGCGGGATACCGGCGAACGCCGGTGCAACGAGATCGACGCCCGCCTGACCGAGTACAAGAACCACGACGCCATCAAGAAACAGGACGGGCTCAAGGAGCTGCGCGAGCGCGTACGCACCGAGCGCCTGGGTATCGCCGGCAGCGAACGCCACCTCAACCGGGCCCAGGAGAGCTTGGCCACTCTCAAGCGGGAGGCGGACCGCGCCCTCCAACGACACGATGAACTGTGCAAAGCTGCCTCCCGGCACACCCACGGCCTCATGGAAGCGGCGCGCCGTTGCGGCATCCTCCACGACGACGACACGCTGGATCTCGGTGCTGAGCTGGACACGCACATCGCGGGTCGGGTTGCCGCGCGTCGCAGCGAACTGCAGGACGTACAAGACCTGCTCGGCGCCTTCGAGGACGCCGCGAAGGACCAAGAACGCGAGCAGGAACACTGTGACGCGGCGAGCGGCGAGCTGGCTGAGACCGAGCGGCAGTCCGCCGCAACGGCCGAGAAGCTCACGACCGCCCGCGTCGAGACCGGCCGGGAGTTGGACGACTTCATCGGCCGCTGGAGCGGCAGCGACGACACCGCGGTACTGGTCGCCGCCGACGGCAACGTGCTGCGCGCGGCCATCGACGCCGTGGAGGAACCCGAAGCGGCCCCGCTGCCGGAGGTCTTCCATACCCTCGCCGACCGACGCCGCACCAGCGCACTGACCCGCGTCGAAACGTTGAAGCGGCAGCACAGCGACATTGCGGACGCCCTGCGAACCAGGCAGGCCGAGCGCGACACCGTGGCAGCCGAGGGCGACGATGCACCCCCCTCCAGTGACCTGCGCCCTGCCAGCCGCGATGAGCGGCCGGGCGCTCCGCTGTGGCAGCTCGTACGGTTCGCCGATCACATCTCCGACGGCCACGCGGCTGCGGTGGAAGGCGCCCTGTATGCGGCCGGCCTGCTCACCGCATGGCTGCACCCCGACGCTGCACTGACCGACCAGTCACTGCACGACAAGGTCGCCGACGCCTATCTGCGCCCGCTGCCTCCTGCTCAGCGACCCACCGGACGCACCCTGGCCGATGTCCTGCTCGTCGAAGATCAGCAGCACGTCAGCTCTGCTGCCGTCCAGGCTGTCCTGGCCTCCATCGCCGTCATGGACGACGCCCCGGCAGCAGACGATGCGCTGTCTGCCCCCTCGGTGACCACGGGGTCGCACTTCTGCCTCGGCGTCCAGGTCGGTGCGCATCCCAAGGCACAGCCGGAGTACATCGGGGCCACCGCGCGGGCCGCCCGCCGCCGCGAACGGCTGGAACGCCTCGAAGAATCCATCGCCGTCCTGGAAGCTGAGCGCGCCGGCATCGAGGAACAGCAGCGGTACGCGCACGAAGCGTTCGACGACTTCGACCGCGCCAGGCGTGAGCTCCCCCGCACGCAGGCGATCACCGAAGCCGTGCGTGAGGTGGCGGTAGTGGCGGAGAAGGTCGCCGGAGCCCGCCGCCGCCTCACCGAAGCACGCAAGCGACTCGACGGGGCGATCGCCCGGGCCCATGAGAAGAACCGCCAGCTTCGGCATGCCGCCACGGCCGCGCGGCTGCCCACGCATCGGGAGGAACTGGACAACGTCACCCAGGCCGTCGACGATTTCGCCGACGCCGGCAGAGCGCTCTCCTCCTGCCGTGAGCAGACCGGTGCCGCCGAGCGCGACATCGCCGGCCGCAAGGAGATCATCGAAGAGCAGACCGAGTCCTGCACAGAGCAGGCCGAGGCGCTGCAGGCGCGCAAGGACGAGTTCGCCGTTCAGGAGGAGCGTCTGCGGACCCAGGAGGCAACGCTCGAAGCCCCTCTGCAGGAGATTCTCCAGCAGATCGCGGAGTCCGAGGAACAGCTCGCGGAGGCAGAGACGACATACGGCCGTGCGAAGAAGGATGCGGAAGAGCAGCGAGACCGGCTTCTGAAGGCCGACCATGCCCTGGAGTTCGGCCGTGCAGCACTGGCCACGGCCGTGGCCGAGCAGGTGCGCACCACACTCACGCTGGAGCCGTACGCCCGGCCCGACCTTCTCGGCCTGCTCGAAGCAAACGCCGACACCATCTGGCTACCGCACGACATGTGGCCGAGCGCCGAGCAGGCAGTCCAAGCCCTCATGGACAGCCTCACCTCGCCCGAAACCTCCCGCACGGGCACGGAGGCCGCCCAAAGCGTCGTCCCGGCATCCGTCGTCTCACTGATCACCGCGCTCGACGAGGCGACCCGTGGTCGCCCGATCACCGCGAGCCTCCTGAAGACCGTCACGACAAAGATCTCCACCGCCATCACCACGCTGGAGGCGGCCCTGCTGGAATCCGACCAGGGCTACCTCTTCGAGTGGGAACCGGCCGGCGACATCATCCTGGCCCGGGTCACCGACAGCGAAGGACCCGCCCCCGTAGCGGACTTCGGACGCCGTCTGGCCGAACAGCTCGCCGACCAGAGTGTGCTCTTGGAAGACAAGGAACGCACCGTCCTGGAGGACGGGCTCCTGACCGGCCTGGCCCAGCAGATCCACGACCGCACCATCGCCGCCCGCGACCTGGTCAAAAGCATGGACGCCGATACCCGGGCCAAGCCGATGTCCTCCGGCGCGACGGTTGGCATCAACTGGGTTGTCTCCGACGCCCTCACCGACTCCCAGCAGGCCGTCAACAGGCTGCTCGACAAGGACGCCTCCGGCCTGGGCCCCGCCGGGCTGGCCGAACTCCGCTCCCACCTGCGCAGCCAGATCCGCGCCAAGGCCGCTGCCGACAAGAAGCGCAGCTACCAGCAGGTGATCGCCGAGGTCCTGGACTACCGCGCCTGGCGCAGGTTCGAACTCCGCCTGTTCCGGCAGGGCATGAGCCCGGAGGAGAAGAAGAAGGGGGAGGTCCTCACCAAGGCCAAGCACAGCGTGATGTCCGGCGGTGAGAAGTCCGCCTCCATCCACCTGCCGCTCTTCGCAGCCGCCCACGCCCAGTACAGCTCCGCATACCCCACCTGCCCGCGGCTGATCGCGCTGGACGAGGCATTCGCCGGCATCGACGAGAAGTACCGCCCCGACCTTCTCGCCCTCACGGCCAAGTTCGACCTCGACCTCTTCATGACCGGCTACGACCTGTGGATCACCTACCCCGAGGTGCCGCAGATCTCGCACTACGACATGAAGCACGACGAGGCATCCCACACCGTCTCCGCCATGCTGCTCGTCTGGGACGGCGAACAGATCCTCGACGACCTCGAATACCCAGGATCCGACGACCTGGCCGCCGAACTCCTCGGCTTCACGCCCCGTCGCCACGTCCCCGCGCAGGCAGGACTGCTCGGTGACATCCCCGACGACGAGCCGACGAGCGACGACGCCGAGGAATCAGCATGACCAAGGCAGCAGAGACATTCGAGCGATACCGGGGCCCTGAGTTCCGCCGGCTCCTGGCCGCTGCCCGGCGCTCGCTCGAGCGCAACGGCGGCGAGATCGAGGGCTCCATCGGCCTGACCAACCCGAGCACAGCCGAACGCAACGCAGTCATCGGCATCACCGGCACCTACCGCTCGCCCGACATCCGCCGCATCACCATCCCCCTCGCGGCGCTGGAGGAGAGCATCCGCAACGTCGCGGGCATGTCACTCCGCGATGTCCTGGAACGGATCGGCCCAGAGCTGCGCTTCCGCGCCGATGAGCGGACCACACTCGAACAAGCCCGGCAGAGAATCCTGGCCGAGGGCGAGACCAGCCCGCTGCACACCGAGCACCCCTGGTATCAGCAATGGCTGGCCAGCCTCGCATCCGACGGCACGATCACTGGCCTGATCAACAAGGAGGACACTCACCTCCTCAGCCAGGCTGTCCGCGTCCTGGAATTCCTCTACAACCGACCCAGCGGATCGCCCCCGGTCATGCTGCCCTCACTGGCCGACGCCACCACAGGAGACACCAAAGCCCTCAACCCCGGCCGCGGCTCTCTGCCGACCCTGGTCCTGCGGGCCCTGGCCATGGCACGCGGAATCCCGCTCGGATCAGGAGCCGAGGCCCGGCGCGAGCTGTGGGACACCTTCGACGTCATCGTCGACGACCTCGCCAGCCGCGTCCTCGTCCTCAACCTCCCCGCGACCGGACAAGGGCTGGGCCAGTGGCTTACCGACGCCGCCCGCTACGGCACCCCTTTCCACATCACGCTCCACCAGCTCATCACTCTGCCGATCACCGTGAACCTGCCAACGGTGTACGTCTGTGAGAACCCCGCCGTACTGCGCCGCGCCGCTGGCGAACTTGGCGCGAGCAGCCCACCACTGATCTGCGCAGAAGGCCGCCCCTCAACCGCCTTCCACCGCCTTGCCCGGCTCATCGTCGACAACGGCGGTCTACTGCGGTACCACGGCGACTTCGACTGGCCCGGCATCGCGATGACCAATGCATTGCTTACCCGCTACGGCGCCGAGCCATGGCGCATGAGTAGCGCGGACTATCTCAACGGCGTCCGTGCCGACATCGACCATGTCCCGCTCGACGGCAAGCCCCAGGACACGTTGTGGGACCCGAAACTCGCCGAGACCATGGCAAGGGAGAAACTCGCCGTCTACGAGGAAGCCGTCGCCGACAGCCTTCTGAAGGACTGGGCCCCTGCCGCTCACCGCCCTACGGAAGTATCTGGATAGCCGGGCCTGTCCTACCACCTGCATGGCTCCAGAGCTGCAGCAGGCGGATCCGGGTGCCAATCTCATGAAGCCGATCAAGCTCCTGGGCATGAGCATGTAAAACGCCGATTTCAAGCCAACGTCCAGTGCTCGGGGTCACACAGTCCGTGAGAGGCCGGATCATGGTCACCTCTCTCTTCTCATGACCGCTGGGATGGGCTGGTTCCCGAGAGTGCTCGGAGACCAGGCAAACTAGCGGCGTAAGTGACCCAAGCACATGCTGACGTGGAAAGGCGTGGACTGAGCTCATGACCGGGAGCCCCACTCAGATTGGCCGCTATACCGTGGCTCGGGAGCTCGGCTCCGGCGGCATGGGCGAGGTATATCTCGCGTACTCCCCCGCGGGCTCCCCTGTAGCTGTGAAGGTCATTCGCACCGACAAGTTGGACCCGGTCACGCGAGCGCGCTTCGAGAAGGAAGCTCTGATCGCTCGCACAGTGATCGGCACCAACCGGGTGGCGCGGTTCCTGGATGCCGATCCGTTCGCGGATCGTCCGTGGCTGGCGATGGAGTATGTGGCTGGCCGGACCCTGCTGGACTGCGTGGATAGTGACGGCGCGCTGCCGCTGCCGTTGGTGGCCAGCCTCGGAGCGCTCCTTGCCGAAGGGCTGAGTGCCGTACACGATGCGGGACTGCTACACCGGGACCTGAAGCCTCAGAACGTCATGCTGGGCAGCGAAGGCCCCATAATCATCGACTTCGGACTCAGTGCGTTCATGGACGCTGCCAAGGACACGCTGTCGCACAGCGGGATGATCATCGGGACCGTCCGCTGCATGCCCCCGGAGCAGGCGAGCGGGCATCCGCAGGTGACGCCGGCGGCGGATGTGTACGCGCTGGGCACGGTCCTCCTATACGCCGCGGCTCGGCACTATCCGTACGACGGACACCAGTGGGAAGCCGTCGCCATGCAGGTCTCGAACCCGGAGATCGGCCCGGATCTGAGCGGTGTGCCTGAAGGCTTCAAGGAGCTGCTCGCGGCGATGCTCGCACACACGCCGGAAGGCCGGCCCAGTCTGGCCGAGGTGGCGGATGCCTGCGCGGATCTCATGAAGGCAGCGGGCAGGACGCCGGCCGACGCGCGACTCGCCCTCATCGACCGCACGACAGCAGCTGGCGGGAACACTCCCACGCCGGAACCGTCCTCTGCATCGATCGAGAAGCTGATCGATGAGCAGGCCGCGATCGTGGACTCGCACAACCTCGTCGGCCCGCTCGACATTCGGCCTGTGCCTGAGGAGCCGGAAGCCGACGAAGAACTCGTGCCTGAGTTGCCCACGGCACCTGTGAGGCCAAAAGCTCGCACTTCGCGGGAGCGGCCTGTGGCATCCAAGCGGGTGGCGGGCGAACTACGGGAGCAGTACGCGGTGAATTCCACCCTCTGACGGCCCGAGGCCGTAATACCTGGTGGGAAACTTGCTGAAACGGGTCGAGTGGCCGACTGATCTGCTGGCGGCAGACCCGGAAGAAATTCAGCGGCATGAGTGCCGCTGGTGAAGGATCGGAGCAGACGTTGAGCGTCGAGGCGGGAGTCACGGGCGGCCAGAGCGATGCGATATGGGATGCCTGGGAGCCCGACGAGCCCTCGCCCGAGCAACAGCCTCCGTCCACGTCCGGGTACGCCGCCGGAGCGCAGGTAGAGATCCGCGACGAGCTATGGCTGGTGCGCAAGTGCAGGTCCACGGACCGCGACGGGTGGATGGTCGAGGTCACCGGCATCTCTTCGTTCGTCCGTGGGGTCGAGGCCGTGTTCTACGACAAGCTCGATCTTGTAAGCGTGCTCGACCCACGCGAGACGCGACTGGTCGCGGACGACTCTTCGAACCATCGGAGAGCCCGCCTGTTCCTTGAGGCGATCATGCGGAAGACGTTCCTGCCGCAGACCGAGCACGGGCTGGCGCTGGCGGACAACTTCCTCATGGACCAGCAGGTCCACCAGCTGCGGCCTGCCGAGCTCGCGCTGTCGATGAAGAATCCTCGGCCGCGGATCCTAATCGCGGACGTGGTGGGTCTGGGCAAGACCCTGGAGATCGGGGTTCTCCTTGCCGAGCTCATCCGGCGCGGTCGAGGCGAGAAGATCTTGGTCGTGACTCCGCAGCATGTGCTGGAGCAGTTCCAGCGTGAGCTGTGGACCCGGTTCGCGATCCCGCTGGTGCGGCTGGACTCGACGGGGATCCAGCGGGTGCAGCAGGACATCCCCGCCGGCCGCAACCCGTTCGCGTACTTCAAGCGGGCGATCATCTCCGTGGACACGCTGAAGAGCGACGTCTACGCCCACCACCTGGAGCACACCGAGTGGGACGCCGTCGTCATCGACGAATCCCACAACCTCGTCAACCAGGGGACGAAGAACAACGCGCTCGCCCGGCTACTGGCGAAGAAGACCGACGCCCTGGTCCTGGCCTCGGCCACGCCGCACAACGGCGACGCCTCTTCATTCGCCGAGCTGGTCAAGATGCTGGACGAGGCCGCAATCGCCAACCCGAACCGGTATGAGGTCAAGGACCTCGACCACCTCTACATTCGGCGTACGAAGACCACGGCGGAGGTACGCGAATCCCTCAAGGGTGCCTGGGCGGACCGAGGCCCCTCCCAGCCGCTGCGAGCGCCGGCCGGTGAAAAGGAGCTCGCCGTCTTCCGTGAGCTGGCCACGCGCTGGATTCCAGGTGACCCCGACCAGCCTTCGGTCAGCAGGCACCAACTCGTGCCGTATCAGCTGCTGAAGTCGTTTCTGTCCTCGCACCGGGCCCTACGAGAGTCGATCAAGACGCGGATCGCGACGCTGGACAAGCCACCCGTCGAAAAGTCGGCCGACAAGAAGAAGCAGACCCGGCCGGTCGATCCGAAGGTCCGCGAGGCGGAGGTCAAGCGGGAGCGTGCGGCTCTGGTGGAGTTGCAGCAGCTGAACGAGCAGATCGAAGACTCCGACTCGGCGAAACTCACCGCGCTCCTGGCTGAACTGCGCGAGATGGGTGTCGGGCCTGGCTCGGACACCCGGGTCGTGGTGTTCTCCGAGCGCATCCCTACCCTGAAGTGGCTGGCCGAGACCGTACCGGCTGCGCTCGGCTTTCCGAGCGGGACCAGCCCGGATGAGAGCAAGCCGTGGCTGGGCTTCGGCGGCGCGGTGCAGGTCATGCACGGCGAGGCCAGCAGCGACGAAGAGCAGCGGGCCATCGTGGAGAAGTTCGGGCTGCGCGACGATCCGGTGCGCATCCTGTTCACCGGCGACGTTGCCTCCGAAGGCGTCAACCTGCACCAGCAGTGCCACCTGCTCGTGCACTACGACCTGCCGTGGTCACTGATCCGTATCGAGCAGCGCAACGGCCGTATCGACCGTTACGGCCAGGCGTACCCGCCACAATTCCGGGCACTGGTCCTGACCAGCGACATCCCATGGCGCACAGATGAGACCAGCGGGCAGCCGCGCACCCTCGACGACCGGCTGGTGGGCGAGAAGCTCCTAGGGCGCGAGGAAGAAGCCCACAAGATCGAGGGCTCAGCCGAGGCCGTCACCGGCCTGTACCGGGCCAAGGAGGAGGAGAACCGCCTCACCCAGGACCTGATCGCCGGCCGTACCGTCGAGGAGTCGATCAAGCAGTCCCAGCAGGGCGGTGCCGCCTTCCTGGCCGGGCTACTCGGTCAGGTCGGTGCGGTCCCCGAACACCCCGAAGTACCGCGCGCGGTGGTACCGACGCTCTTCCGCTCCACCGCCGACTACTTCGACGAGGCACTGCGGCAAGTCTGCCACCCCAACCCCGAGGACCAGCTGTCCCTGCGGCGCGACGATGACGGCACCATCGCCTTCGAGCCCCCGCGCGATCTGCTCTACCGGCTCAAGGCGTTGCCCAAGTCGTACCTGGACGAGCAGCGGATCATGCCCCGTAAGACCGAACCGGGCCGACTGCGCGTCACCTTCTCCAAGGACCTCGCCGATGCGCGTCTGAAAGCGGCCCGGGAGACCTCCAAGTCCCAGTGGCCCAACGTCTCTTACGTCACGGACGTCCACCCGGTCCTTGACTGGCTGACCGACAAGGTCCTCGTCGAGATCGGCCGCCACCAGGCTCCGGTGCTCGCCGCCGCCGTTGACCGTCCCACCTTCCTGGTGCAGGGCATCTACTCCAATGGCCAGGGCCGACCGACCATCGTGGAGTGGATGGCAGTCTCCGGGTTGCCCGAGGAGCCGAACACGGTGGAGCTGACCGAAGAGGCCCTGGAGCGTTACGGAGTCGGCCCGAGCATGCCCGGCCGCGCCACTCCCCGGGATCTGCCTGGTCTGACCGCTCTGGTCCCCGACGCGATCGATGAGGCCAAGAGGCACCTCGGCACGCTTGAGGAGCATTACCGCCAGCGCATCGAGAAGACCCTCGCCCCCTACCGCAAGCGCGTCACCCACTGGAAGCAGGACGCCCTCTCCGCCGGTCTGCGCCCGGACAAGCAGGGAGTCGGTCGGGCCGCGAGTGACCGGATGCGCCTGGTCAAGTCCCTGGAAACGAAGGGCGAGCCGATGCTGCGGCTGCTGGCTGTCCTGGAACCGCACGCCGCCGCCGAAGGAGGCACTGCACGATGAGTACCGAGTTCGACTCCTTCGTCAATCGCGGCGAGTACCTGTCCGCGTACTACTTTGCCGAACAGCTCGGTGCCGACCTCAAGAAGGGGCTGTTCGCCACCTGGACGCTGCGTGAGGGCGACGAGAACGACCCACGCAAGACCCCTCGCGAACAGGTACGCGCCCTGCGCTCCATGTACCTCGCCGAAGACGTACGCGCCTACTTCGCCGATGCGGCCGAACGCGATGCTGGTGACGATGCGCGACTCCATACGCACAACAACCCTGAGTGGGCCAAGCGGCTCGCTGAGTGGCACCAGACCGTGCTGCGCGCCCTCGGATACGACGCCACCCCAAATGAACTCACCGTGCACCGCGCCGGACGCGAGCACACCCTGCCCGTCGCCTACCACGGCTACGGCATCATCGCGCTCGACTGCGGCTGGGCCGCCGACAACGACACCGCCCTGGGTGCCGACGGCTCCGGACGCCTCCTGTCGCCCCTGCGCGTCAGCGCGAGCGAGAGTTACGAGACGGGCGCGGATCTGGCCTCCTGGCTCTTCGAAAGCGAGCTGGACGAGCCCGGCGGCGCTCACCCCCGGTTCGTTCTACTGCTTATCGGCGGTGTGATCCTGCTCGCCGACCGCCAGTCCTGGCGCGAAGGCCGCTACCTCGCAGTGAACCTCGATGCCGCCCTGGAACGCAACGACCGCGCCCAACAGGGTGAACTGGCTACCATTGCAGCCCTGTTCAGTCTGGACATGCTCCGCCCCGGTGACAACGACCAGAGCCGGGCGATCGATGGCCTACTCAAGTCGTCCAGTACCAATGCGGTCGGCGTGTCCAACGAACTGCGCTATGGACTACAGCGCTCGGTTGAAGTCATCGCCAACGAAGTCCTCAGCCGAATGGCCGAGCCGAAGAACAATGTCGCACCGGCCGACATCGAGAACCCGAAGATCCGCTTCGCCCGGGAACTCACCCGCGAATCCCTGCGCTACCTCTATCGGATCCTCTTCCTCCTGTACGCCGAGGCTCGCCCCGAACTCGGCATCCTCCCCGCGGACGACGGCAGCTACGAGGCCGGCTACTCCATGGCCCGCCTGCGCGAACTTGTCGAGCGGGACGAGGAACTCGTCGATGAGGAAGCCAAGAACGGTTTCCACCTCTTCCAGTCCCTGGACGTGCTGTTCAACAAGGTCAACTTCGGCCACCGTCCGTACGGCAGCGAGCCCGACGACGACCAACCCGGGGACGACGAAGAGACTCGCGAGGCCAAGGCCGCACGCCGCAGCGAAGACCGCGGTCTTCGC
>NZ_JAFMPZ010000645.1 GCF_017353455.1 Streptomyces laculatispora | reverse complement strand
TGCCTGGCCCGCACCCCGCCCAGCTGGTCCAGCTGGGTGCGGCAGGAGAACCCGTCCGCCAGGATCTCCGTACCCGGTGCCGCCTCCCGTACCGCCGGCAGCAGCGCGTCCTCGGCGCAGGCCGCGGACACCTCCCAGTGGCCGCGTTCGAAGCCGAAGTTGCCGGCCAGTCCGCAGCAGCCGCCGGTCAGCTCGCCGCTCAGGCCGGCGCGTTCGCGCAGCCGGCGGTCCGGCCCGTCGCCCAGGACCGCGTGCTGGTGGCAGTGCGTCTGGCCGGCGACCGGGCGGTCCAGGTGCGGGGGCCGCCAGTCGGGGGCGTACTTCTCCAGGTACTCGGCCAGGGTGTGGACAGCGGCGGCCAGTCCGGCGGCGCGGGGGTCGTCGGGGAGGAGTTCCGGGAGGTCGCCGCGGAGGGTGGCCGCGCAGCTCGGTTCGAGGACGATCACGGGGATCTCGTGCGTGCCGGTCAGCCGGTCCAGGGTGCGGCGCATCACCTTGCGGGCCTTGTCCAGCTGGCCCGTTGAGACGTAGGTGAGGCCGCAGCACAGTCCGCGGCCGGGCGTGAGCACCCGGCGGCCCGTCGCCGCCTCCACGACCTTCACCGCCGCCCGGCCCACCTCGGGCGAGAGGTGTTCGGTGAAGGTGTCGGGCCAGATGGCGGCCACCTCGTCGTGGGAGAAGACGAACGTCCCCCTGCCCCGGCGCCTGTCCAGCCATTGGCTGTACGTCTCCCGGGCCAGCACCGGAATCCCCCGCTCCGGCGCGATGCCCGCCAGCCGCTTGGCGAGCACCGCGAGCGGCCGTACCCGGGCCAGTGCGTTCAGCGTGCCCGCGAAGGGGGACGCCAGGCGCAGCCACAGCGGGAGCCGCCCCATCGTGTAGTGGGCGGCGGGGCGCAGCCGGTGCCGGTAGTGGTGGTGCAGGAACTCCGCCTTGTACGTGGCCATGTCGACGCCCACCGGGCAGTCGCTGCGGCAGCCCTTGCAGGACAGGCACAGGTCGAGCGCGTCCCGTACCTCCGTCGAGCGCCAGCCGTCCGTGATCACCCCGCCCGCCGGTCCGGCCAGCATCTCGTGCAGCAGCCGGGCCCGGCCACGGGTGGAGTGGGCCTCCTCGCCGGTCGCGCGGAAGGACGGGCACATCACGGCCGGTCCGGAGGCCTCCTGCGTACGGCACTTGGCGACGCCGACGCACCTGCGCACCGCCGCCGAGAAGTCGCCGCCGTCGTGCGGGTAGCCGAAGGCCACGTCGACCGGTTCGCGGGGCAGCACGTCGAAGCGCAGGTTCTCGTCCAGTGGGGCGGGGCGGACGAGGATGCCGGGGTTCATGCCGCCGTCCGGGTCCCAGAGGTCCTTGAACCGGCTGAAGAGCGACACCAGTTCGCTCCCGTACATCCTCGGCAGGAGTTCGGCGCGGGCCTGGCCGTCACCGTGTTCGCCGGACAGTGATCCGCCGTGTGCGACCACGAGCGAGGCGAGCTCCTCGGAGAAGCGGCGGAAGCGGGCCACGCCGTCGCCGCTCAGCAGGTCGAAGTCGATGCGGACGTGGATGCAGCCGTCGCCGAAGTGCCCGTACGGGGTGCCGCGCAGCCCGTGTCCGTTGAGCAGGGCGCGGAAGTCGCGGAGGTAGGGGCCGAGCCGGGCGGGCGGCACCGCGCAGTCCTCCCAGCCGGGCCAGGCCTCGCTGCCTTCCGGTGTGCGGGTCGCCGTTCCCGCCGCGTCCTCCCTGATCCGCCACAGCGCCCGCTGCCCGGCCGGGTCGGTGACGACGGCGGTGTCCACCGCGTCGGCGGACGCGGTCCGGGCGATCCGTTCGGCGTGCGCCCGCGCCTCGGCCGGGGTCGCCCCGCCCGTCTCGACGAAGAGCCAGGCCGCGCCGCGCGGCAGCCCGGCCGGCCGGCGTACGAGGTCGGCGGCCATGCCCTCGACGGTCAGCGGGTGGTGCGGGAGGAGGCCGGGGGCAGCCTCGGCGGCGGCGGACTCGTCGGCGTAGCCGAGTACGGCGAGCGCGCGGGCCGCGGGCGCCTCGACGAGCCGCAGCGTCGCCTCCGTCACCACACCGAGCGTGCCCTCGCTGCCGCAGAACGCGCGGGCGGGGTCCGGGCCGCGCTCGGGCAGCAGCGCGTCCAGGGCGTACCCGGAGATGCGGCGCGGGAGTTCGGGGAACCCGGTACGCAGGAGGGCGAGGTTGCCGGTGACCAGTTCGCGGAGTCCGGCGGGGCCCTCGGCGCCCCGTTCCAGGCGCAGGGTGTCGCCGCCGTAGCGGGCGACGGTCAGGGCGTGGACGTTGTCGGCGGTGGTGCCCCAGGCGACCGAGTGCGAGCCGCAGGAGTTGTTGCCGATCATGCCGCCGATGGTGCAGCGGCTGTGCGTGGAGGGGTCCGGGCCGAAGGTGAGCCCGTGCGGGGCGGCGGCGGCCCGCAGGTCGTCCAGGACGACGCCCGGCTGGACCACCGCCGTGCGGGAGCCGGCGTCCAGCTCGACGAGGGAGCGCATATGGCGGGTGAGGTCGAGGACGACGCCGGTGCCGGTGGCCTGCCCGGCGATGGACGTACCGCCGCCGCGCGGTACGACGGGCACCCCGTGCGCGCGGCAGACGGCGAGCGCGGCGGCGATGTCGTCGGCGTCGCGCGGGGCGACGACCCCGAGCGGTACCCGGCGGTAGTTGGACGCGTCCATCGTCGTCAGGGCCCGTGCGGTGGCGTCGAATGCGACGTCGCCCCGCACGGCCGCCCGCAGATCGTCGGCGAGTGCGGTGCGGTCGGGGCCGGTTGTTGCCTCACGAGGTGCCATCCGGCCAGGATGCCGCCGGTCCGGGCCGGTGGCCGTCCGGGCCGGTGCGTTTCTGCCGAATACGTCAATACGTCTGAATCTGTCGGGCGCTCGAACATATACGCAACAGAGAGCACCACAAGTTCTTCCCAAACAGATCGTCAATTCTCATATAGTGACTCAGACTTGTCTGGGAATCATCTGTTCCAGTTGTCACCATTGCCCCTCGCCGTACCGACTTGCCCGAACCGTCCCATCCGTCATCGTCCGTCTCCCGAGGACTCCGCTTGCGCCCCTCAACCAAGCCGACCGCACTGGCCCTGCTGGTCACGGTGGCCATCACCGGATCCCTGTGTCTCTGGGCGGTCGTCGCCGCCCCCGACTCGGTCAGAACCGCAGTGGCATGGGGGGCGGGTGCCGCCGCCGTGCTGCTGTCCGCCGCCGTCGCCACCGCCGTTCACGCCCGGGCCGCGGTGCGCCGGCTGCGGGAGACGAACGCGGCCGAGAGCAGCCGGTTCACCGCCGAGACCTCCCGGATGGTTTCGGCCTCCGCCTACGACGCCCAGCGGTTCACCGCCGAGACGGCAAGGATGAAATCGGCCGCCGCCGCCGAGACGGACCGGATCACCGCACAGGCCGCGGCCGACGTCGAGCGCCTCACCGCCGAGAACGCCAGGATCAAGGCCCGCGCCTCGCGCAGCGAGACCGAGCGCTCCGCCGCCGTCGCCGCGTGCGCCAACGCCGCGGGCCGGATGCAGGCGCTCGCCACGAGCATGCTCGCCGACCTGCGCGACATGGAGAACCGGCACGCCTCCGAGGACGTCCTGGGCGATCTGCTGCACCTGGACCACCGCACCGCCCAGGCGGGCCGGCTGGCCGACTCCATCGCCGTGCTGACCGGTGCGCGCTCCGGACGCCGCTGGGCGAAGCCCATCGTCATGGAGTCCATCCTGCGCGGCGCGATGGGCCGGATCAGCGGATACCAGCGGATACGGCTCCACTCCACCAGCGATGTCGCCGTCGCCGGGCACGCCGCCGAGGGCGTCATGCACGCGCTGGCCGAACTCCTCGACAACGCAGCGAACTTCTCGCCGCCCACGGCCGAGGTCCACGTGTACGTGGAGGAGGTGCCGGCCGGCATCGTGCTGACCGTCGAGGACAGCGGTCTGGTCATGAGCGATGTGCAGCTGCGCCGCGCCGAGCGCGCCGTCTCCGCGGTCAACCAGGACCTGACCGGTCTCTCCGGAACCCGGCTCGGCCTCGCCGTCGTCGGCCGGCTGGCCCGCAAGCACGGACTGACGGTCTCCTTCCGTCCGTCGGCGCGCGGTGGCACGGGCGCGCTGATGATGCTCCCGCACGAGATCATCACCAGGACCCCGATGCCGACCGCGGCACCGACGCCGACGCCGGAACCCGCCGCCCGGCCGGTGACCGCTCCCCCGCGTGAACCCGAGCCGGTCCACGCCTCCGGAGCCGGCCGGACCGACGCGACCGGCCATGCCGACGACGCCGGGGCCCGGGACAGCTCCCGCACCCAGGAGATCCTCCTGCGCTCCGACTCCATGTCGGACACCAGCGGCGGCCTCCCCGGATTCGGCGAGAGCGGCCTCCCCAAGCGCTCGCGCGGCCGCACCCTGGCCGCCGCCGAGTCCCGCGCCAGGGCCTCGGCCGACGCCGACTCCGACGCAACCGACGGATCGAACCCCCGGACCCGTACGTCCGACCCCAAGGCCCAGGCAGCCCGCTTCAGCAGCTTCCGCCAGGCCGTACGGCCCACCTCACCGCACCCGGAAGGCAACACCCGATGACCGCGACCACGGACGAGAAGCTCAACTGGCTGCTGGAGGGGCTCCTTGAGCGCACCCCCGGCGCCCGCCACGCCCTCGTGCTGTCCAGGGACGGCCTCAAGCTGTGCCGTACCCCCGAGCTCTCCGTCGACCAGGCTGACCAGCTGGCCGCGATCTCGGCCGGCATCCAGAGCCTGTCGCACGGCGCCTCCGTCGAGTTCGGCGACGGCACCGGCGGCGTACGGTCCGCGATGGCCGAGTTCTACGGCGGCGTGCTGTTCATCGTGGAGGCGGGTGCGGGCGCCCACCTCGCCGTCGTCGCCTCCGAGGACGCCGACGTCGGCCTCGTCGGGCACAACATGAGCGAGCTCGTCGAGCAGCTCGGCGAACACCTCGTCGCCCCGCCGCGCGAACCCTCCGAGGCCCCCGGGGCCTCCGAGAACGCGGCCGTATGACGAAGCGCCCCCGCCCCGGCCGGGACGACGACCCGGACCGGCTGTACACCCTCACCGGTGGCCGCAGCCGCTCCGACTCGGCCGCCTTCGACCTGGTGACGCTCGTCGTCTCGGAATGCGAACCGGCGCCCGGTATGCAGTCGGAGCACGTCGCGATCCTGCGCATGTGCGAACGGCCCACCGCGGTCGTCGAGATCGCCGCGAGCCTGAACCTGCCCGTCAGCATCGTGCGCATCCTGCTGTGCGACCTGCTCGACACCAGCCGGATCAGCGCCCGCCACCCTCGTACCGCACGCGTCGCGGACCGGCTCCCCGACCCCGACATCCTGGAACAGGTGCTCGTTGGACTCCGCAACCTCTGACCGTGCCGCCCTGCAGGCCACGGCCGACAACGGACTGAAGATAGTCGTCGTCGGTGGCTTCGGGGTCGGCAAGACCACCATGGTCCGATCCGTGAGCGAGATCCGTCCGCTCAACACGGAGGAGACGATGACCCGCGCGGGCGAGACGGTCGACGACCTCGACGGCGTGCAGTCCAAGACGTCCACCACCGTCGCCTTCGACTTCGGCCGGATCACGCTCGACGAACGCTCGGTGCTGTACCTGTTCGGCGCGCCCGGCCAGGAGCGCTTCTGGTTCCTGTGGGACCGGCTGTTCTCCGGGACGCTCGGTGCCGTCGTGCTCGTCGACACCCGTCGTCTCGCCGACTCCTGGTACGCCATCGACCGGCTGGAGCACCACGGCACGCCGTTCATCGTGGCGTGCAACGACTTCGGCGGTCCGCTCCACACCGAGCAGCAGATCCGGGAGGCGCTCGACCTCTCCGATGACGTACCGCTCGTGGAGTGCGACGCCCGGGACCGGTCCGCCAGCAAGTACGTACTGATCACGCTGGTGGAGCACCTGTACGCCCTTTCCAAGGGCACGGCCGGCTCCTCCTCCGCCGCCGCCGCCCGTCCGGAGACCACGCCGGAGAAGACCCCGGAGCACACCACGTGACCCAGCCCACCGAACCGCCCCCGGGCTGCCCGGCGCACGGCCGCGCGCCACTGTCCGGGCCACGGTTCCAGACCGAACCCGCCCAGCTGTACCGGGAGATGCGCCGGGACCACGGTGCCGTGGCACCCGTCGTCCTGGACGGCGACATCCCGGCCTGGCTGGTGCTCGGCTACCGCGAAGTGCACCAGCTCACCAGCGACCCGGTGCTGTTCAGCCGCGACTCCGACCTGTGGAGCCAGTGGGAGAACATCCCCGACGACTGGCCGCTGCTGCCGATGATCGGCCGCAAGCAGCCCTCGATCCTCTACACGGTCGGCGCCCGGCACGTCGAGCGCGCCCGGATGATCAGCGACGCCCTGGAGGCCGTCGACCCCTTCGCGCTCAAGCGGTACGCGGAGGAGTTCGCCGACGAGCTGATCGACCGGTTCTGCTCCAGGGGCGGGACCGACATCATCGCCGAGTACGCGATGCTGCTCCCCGCCCGCGTCCTGGCGCGGATCTACGGCTTCGGCGACGCGCTCGGCGACGCGCTCGTCGGCTCGATCAACGACATGATCGACGGCCGGGAACGCGCGCTGGCCGGACAGCAGCACCTCGCCACCTCGATGTTCCAGCTGCTGGCCGACAAGCACGAGGAGCCCGGCGACGACGTCGCCACCCGGATGCTGGCCGACACCGGCGGCTTCACGGACGAGGAGATCGCCCAGGACCTGATGGTCATGATGGCCGCCGGCCACCAGCCGACCGCGGACTGGATGGGCAACTCGCTGCGGCTGATGCTCGTTGACGACCGGTTCGCCGCCTCGCTCTCGGGCGGCCGGCACAGCGTCGCCGAGGCCATGAACGAAGTCCTGTGGGAGGACACCCCGACGCAGAACATCGCCGGCCGCTGGGCCTCGCGCGACACCCACCTGGGGGGCCGCCACATCCAGGCGGGCGACCTGCTGCTCCTGGGCATCGCCGCAGCCAACGCCGACCCGCAGATCCGCACCGACGGCTCCGCGCTGACCGGCGGGAACAACGCGTTCCTCTCCTTCGGCCACGGCGAGCACCGCTGCCCCTTCCCGGCCCAGGAGACCGCCGAGGTCATCGCCCGTACCGGCATCGAGGTACTGCTCGACCGCCTCCCGGACATCGATCTCGCCGTCTCCGCCGAACAGCTCACCCGGCGCCCGTCCCCCTGGCTCCGGGGACTGACGGACCTTCCCGTCGCCTTCACGCCCACCCCTGCCGCAGGACCTGTCATCGGAGGCCAGTCATGACCCGGATCGTCCTCGACCCCTTCGTCGCCGACCTCGACGGCGAGGGCGCCGCGCTGCGGGCCGCGGGCCCGCTCGCCGAGGTGGAGCTGCCCGGCGGGGTGCACTGCTACGCGGTCACCCACCACGCCGAGGCGCGGCAGCTGCTGACCGACGCCCGGATCGTGAAGGACATCAACGTCTGGGGCGCCTGGCAGCGCGGTGAGATACCCCTGGACTGGCCGCTGATCGGCCTCGCCAACCCGGGCCGCTCCATGCTGACCGTCGACGGCGCCGACCACCGCCGGCTGCGCACCCTGGTGGCGCAGGCCCTGACGGTGAAGCGGGTGGAGCGGCTGCGCGCGGGCATCGAGGCGCTCACGGCCGCGAGCCTGGACCGCCTCGCGGCCCTGCCCCGGGGCGAGAAGGTCGACCTGAAGGCGCAGTTCGCGTACCCGCTGCCGATGAACGTCATCAGCGAGCTGATGGGCGTGGACGGGGCCGACCACCCCCGCCTCAAGGAGCTGTTCGAGAAGTTCTTCTCGACGCAGACGCCGCCGGAGGAGGTCCCGCAGATGATGGCGGACCTCGGCGCCCTCTTCACGAAGATCGTCGACGGCAAGCGGGCCGAGCCGGGCGACGACCTGACCAGCGCCCTGATCGCGGCCTCCGAGGACGGCGACCACCTCAGCAACGAGGAGATCGTCAACACCCTCCAGCTGATCATCGCGGCCGGCCACGAGACCACGATCAGCCTGATCGTGAACGCCGTCGTCGCCCTCCAGACCCACCCCGAGCAGCGCAAGCAGGTGCTCGGCGGCGAGGTGCCGTGGGAGAACGTGATCGAGGAGACCCTGCGCTGGAACACCCCGACCTCACACGTCCTGATCCGCTTCGCGACCGAGGACGTGGCGGTCGGGAAGAAGGTCCTCCCCAAGGGCGAGGCCCTGATCGTCTCCTTCGGCGCGCTGGGCCGGGACGAGCAGCAGTACGGGCCGACCGCGGGTGAGTTCGACGTCACCCGCACCCCCAACCGTCACATCGCCTTCGGTCACGGCCCGCACGTCTGCCCGGGTGCGGCGCTGTCCCGGCTGGAGGCGGGGGTCGCACTCCCGGCGCTCTACGAGCGCTTCCCGGAGCTGGACCTCGCGGTCCCGGCCTCCGAGCTGCGCAACAAACCGATCGTCACCCAGAACGACCTGTTCGACCTCCCGGTCGAACTGGGCTGAGCCGGCCCGCCCGGGACGCGCGTTCCGGCGTCCACGACCCGGATCGCGCGTCTCATCCGACGGACAGGGTGCGTAGCCGCCCCACCGAGCGGCTACGCTCCGGGTCGTGGCCGACATCCAGATTCCCGCTGACATCAAGCCCGCCGACGGGCGCTTCGGCGCCGGTCCTTCCAAGGTGCGGACGGAGGCGCTCGACGCGCTGGCCGCCACCGGAACGTCGCTGCTCGGTACGTCCCATCGCCAGGCTCCGGTGAAGAACCTGGTCGGCGCGGTCCGTGACGGAGTGCGCGACCTCTTCTCCCTCCCCGAGGGATACGAGGTGATCCTGGGCAACGGCGGCTCCACCGCCTTCTGGGACATCGCGACGCACGGTCTGATCGAGTCGAAGTCCCAGCACCTCAACTTCGGTGAGTTCTCCTCGAAGTTCGCGAAGGCCGCCAAGCTCGCCCCGTGGCTGGCCGACCCGACCGTCATCGCCTCCGACCCGGGCACCCACCCGGACCCGGAGGCCGAGGCGGGCGTCGACGTCTACGCCTTCACCCACAACGAGACCTCGACCGGTGTCGCCGCGCCCGTCAAGCGCGTCGCGGGCGCCGACGAGGGCTCCCTGGTCCTGGTGGACGCCACCTCCGGCGCGGGCGGCCTGCCGGTCGACATCGCCGAGACGGACGTCTACTACTTCGCCCCGCAGAAGTCCTTCGCCTCGGACGGCGGCCTCTGGATCGGCGTCTTCTCCCCGGCGGCCCTGGAGCGCGCAGCCCGCGTCCACGCCTCCGGCCGCCACATCCCGGAGTTCTTCTCGCTGCCCACGGCGATCGACAACTCCCTGAAGAACCAGACGTACAACACCCCGGCCCTGGCCACGCTCTTCCTCCTGAACGAGCAGCTGACCTGGATGAACACCCAGGGTGGTCTGGACTTCACCACCGGCCGCACGGCCGCCTCGTCCGGCCACCTGTACGGCTGGGCCGAGGACTCCAAGTACGCGACCCCGTTCGTCACCGACGCGGCCAAGCGCTCGCAGGTCATCGGCACGATCGACTTCGCGGACGAGATCGACGCCGCCGCGGTCGCCAAGGTGCTGCGCGCCAACGGCATCGTCGACACGGAGCCGTACCGCAAGCTGGGCCGCAACCAGCTGCGCGTGGCGATGTTCCCGGCGATCGACCCGTCGGACGTCCAGGCGCTGACGGCGTGCATCGACTACGTGATCGAGAAGCTGTAGCGGTACCTCTTACGCGTACGGAACGGCCCTGCACACGAGATCACGCGTGCAGGGCCGTTTCTGCTTCACTCGACAGGGTGGCGCGGTGCGTACACACCACATACGGGCACACAGTCCTACGATGATGTTCTCGACATCAGCCCTTTCAGGAGGCCCGCAATGTCTGCAGCAGCAGTCGAGCACCCCTGTGACGGTGAGCCGGAGCGGCAGGAGCGGCCGGAGCGCCCGGAGCCCGAATCTTTGCTCGAAAGCGCCAACCGGCTCTCGGAGCAGCTCCCGGGTCACCGCGTCGAGATCATCGGAGGCGTCATCACCGTGGCCCCATCCCCGGACGGTGCGCACGGCCGCGCACTGACCAAACTGATGCGTCCTTTGATCGAAGCCGGACTCGACGACGGGGACTCAGCGGTCATCCAAGGAGTCGGGGTATGGCTGCCCAGCGGCCCCTCGGACTACGCCATCCCGGACCTGGCCGTCGTCGACGCCGATTTCGACGAGCACCTGGTGGAGAACAACTGCTACGACCCCGGCGCCTTCCGTCTCGTCCTCGAGGTCACCTCCGGCAACTACCAGAACGACCTGCGGAACAAGGTCGCGGCCTACGCCAACGCCAAGATCCCCGTCTACGTCATCCTCGACCGCAAGCACGGCCGCGTCCATGTCCTCACGGAACCCCTCGCCGGTGGGTACGACAACCACCAGGTGTACGCGCCCGGCCACAGCGTCGCGCTCCCCGACTCGATCGGGGCCGAGGTCACGCTCGACGTCGCCGCCCTGGTGGCGGCGGGCCTCCCCCGCCCGAAGCCGAAGCCGGAGCCGTCACCGGAGCCAGAGCCGTCTCCGGAGCCGTCCGAGGGCTGAGGACCGGCAGCGGCACCGATCCCCCGGTCCTGTTGTCAGTGCTGGTTGGTAGCTTCCGCGCATGAACTCCCATGTGCCGTACACCGGCAGCGAGAAGGAATCCCTGCACACCGCCCTCGACCGGCACCGTGACGTGGTGCTGTGGAAGCTCGAGGGGCTGGACGACGAGCAGCTGCGCCGCCCGATGACGCCGACGGGGACGAACCTCCTGGGGCTGGTGAAGCACCTGGCGACCGTCGAGTACGGCTGGTTCTGCGAATCGTTCGGGTACGAGGTCGAGAAGCTCTGGTTCGACTCGGCCACCGAGGACATGACGATCGCCCCGGAGGAGACGACCGCCGGCATCCTGGCGTTCTACGAGCGAGCCCGCGCCGCCGCGGACCGGGCCATCGAGAAGACGGACCTGGATGTGACGGGCACCTCGTGGAACGGGCGGACGGTGTCGATGCGGTGGGTGCTCATCCACATGCTGGAGGACGTCGTACGTCACGCCGGGCACATGGACATCGTCCGCGAACTCCTCGACGGATCGACGGGCGACCACCCGCGCCCGGCCCCGTCCGGAACCTGAGGCGCGGGCGGGGGCAGAGGACGGGGCACTCCTGACCCGGCCCGATCACAGCGAACGGCCCTGGGACCGGCCCCTCACCCCAAATCCGAACGCCACCGCACCTCGCCGTCCTCCCACTCCTCGGTCCGCACCAGCCCCGCCGCGGCGGCCACCGCGGCCGACGCCGCGTGGTCGGGGTGGATGTGGGCGACGACCGTACGCACCACTCCCCCGTCCAGCAGCTGCGCGACGAGGCCCACCGCCGCCTCTTTGGCGTAGCCCCGGCCCTGCCACCCGGACCCGATCACCCAGGCGATCTCCGCCTGCGCGTCGCGCACGTTCACCGTCGCCTGCACATAGCCCGCCAGGCAGTCGTCACCGCGGACCCTGAGCACCCAGTTCCACCACCGCTCGGCCGGGTCCGGTGAGCCGGCGCTCTGGCGTGCGTAGCGGGTCCGCAGCGCGTCCGCGTCCTCCGGGGCGCCGCCGGTGAAGGTGTGCAGGGCCGGGTCCGCGAGTACGGAGGCCATCTCGTCGGCGTACGCCACGTCGAGCGGCAGCGCGTCCAGGCGGGCGGTGGAGAACGGCGCGGGCCCGTCGGTGGTGGTGAAGGGTGTCGACCTGTCGGTGCTGGTGAAGGGCGTGGGCCCGTTGTTCTTCGTCATAGACCGCCGACCCTATGACAGGCCCGCGGCCCGGCCGCCGTCAGCCCTTCTTGCGCCGCCTGCCCAGAAGCAGCAGCAGACCGATCCCGGCGAGCACCGCGATCCCGGTCAGCGTGGTGCCCTTCACCGGCGCGCCGTCGCCGTCGCTGCCCGTGCCGGCGGACGACGGCGACTTCCCCCCGGAACGGCCGGAGTCGCCGCCGTTCTTCAGGTCCACCCGCACCACATCGCTCTGCTCGCCCTCGGAGCCGTACATCAGCGCCGAGCCGTCAGCCGTGTACGTGACCGACTCGGCCTGCCTCAGCAGCGGGGACTCGACCGGGTAGTCCTTGCCGAGCCTGCCGTTCTCGAACGCGTAGCCGCGCGCGCTGAAGTACGAGCGCAGCACCAGTTCCTTCCCGTCCGGCGAGAACGCCCCGTCCGTCACCCACGGCACCTCACCGACCCGCCGGAAGATGTTGTCCGAACCGGCCGTGAGCTTCGCGGGCCCCTCGTAGAGCCCGCCGCCGCCCTCCTTCTTCGAGGCGATGTACACGCGCCCGGTCTTCGGGTGGACCATCAGCGCCTCCGCGTTGCGCGGGCCGTCCGCGTACTTCACGTCGAACTGCGTCGCGCGGACCGTCGCGTCCCGCAGCTCCTTCGGCTCGGGGAAGCGGTAGATCCAGACGTGGTCCCAGCTGCCGTCCAGGTTGTCGCCGATGTCGGCGACGTACAGGTTCCCGTCGGGTCCGAGCGAGATCGCCTCCACGTCACGCGGCTCCCCGACCCCCTTCATGGTGATCGTCGCGACGGTCTTCCCGGTCCGGGAGTCGACGGCGAAGACGTACGGCCCGTCGTCGCTGTCGTTGTGCGTCCAGTAGATCCCCGGATGGGCACGGCTGGCGGCCAGCCCGCTGGACTCGGTGATCCGCGGGTCCTTGATCGAGAAGCTCCGGTCGGCCCCGCCGTCGTCGGCCACGGCGGGCACCGCCGCCGCGAGGGACAGGAGCGCGGCGGCGCCGAAGGCAGTCAGTCGATACGAGCGCATGGCACAAGTGTCCATCGTCACGTCGCAGGCCGGAGCCATGATCCGCGATGATGACGCCATGCGTTTCATGTTCGTCGGCGATTCCATGACCATCGGACGGGCCGGCGACTTCACCTGGCGCTACCGCATGTGGCAGCACCTCGAAGCATCCTTCGACGGCCCGTACGCGATCGTCGGCCCGCGCACCGGGCTGCACGACACCACGACGGGCACCCCGGTCTCCCGCGCCTACGGCGCCCCGGCCTTTCCCGCCGACGCCCGCCACCACCTGGCCGGCTGGGGCGAGGGCTGGCTGCACATGGCCCCGGTGATCGCGGACACCGTCGCCGCGCACCGCGCGGACATCCTGCTCGTCTCGCTCGGCCTGATAGACCTCGGCTTCTACACGGACAGCGAGCAGACCGCCCGTAACGCCCGCGCGTTCCTCGCGGCGGCACGTACCGCGAACCCGCACATCAGATGCGTGCTGCTCCCCGTCATACCGAACATCCGGGCCGAGACCGACGCCCCCTTCGCCGCCGAGTGCGAACGCTTCAACGAACTCCTCGCCAAGGCCGTGGCCGACCTCGACGAACCGACGTCCCCGATCCTGCTGGCGTCACGCCCGCCGGGCTACGACATCCACACGGACACCTACGACGGCACGCATCCCGGCCCGTCCGGGGAGCACGCACTCGCGGCCGCCTACGCCGACGCGATGCACCAGGCGTGGGGGCTGGGCGGACCGTACCGGGGGGCGGCGGAAACAAGCCGGTGGTCATGCCTGGAGCCGGTGCCGCAGGGGTCGCCGGGCAACGAGCTCGTCTCCGGTCCCGACACCCCCGGCCCGCACCGCTTCGCGCGGGAACAGGACCGGGCCGAGGTCACCGAGGGCCCGGCAGTGATCACTTCCCCGTCGGCTTCGCCCGTACGTGCATCCGCTCCCCCTGCGGTCCGAACAGGCTGAGGAACTCCACCGGTTCCGGTCCGACGTTGCCCCACCAGTGCGGTGTACGCGTGTCGAACTCGGCCACCTCGCCCGCCTTCAGCACCAGGTCGTGTTCGCCGAGTACCAGCCGCAGCCGCCCCGACAGCACGTACAGCCACTCGTACCCCTCGTGCACCCGCTGCTCGACCGGCCCCGGCGGGCCCGTCAGACCGGGCATGACCTGCTTGTACGCGTTCACCCCGCCGATGTGCCGGGTCAGCGGCACGAACGTCATGCCGTGCCGGTTGAAAGGGCGGAAGGTGACCCGCGGATCACCGGTGTCCGGCGCGCCGACGAGTTCGTCCAGCTGCACCCCGTACGCCTTCGCCAGCGGAAGCAGCAGCTCCAGGGTCGGCTTGCGGCCGCCGGACTCCAGCCGGGACAGCGTGCTGAGCGAGATCCCGGTGGTCTCGCTCAGCTGGGCCAGCGTCGTACCGCGCTCCGTCCGCAGCGCGCGCAGGCGTGGCCCCACGCCGGTCAGGACGGAAGAGAACTCGTCGTCCGCCGTGCCGCCGTCTTCCGCCCCGTGCTCATGTGCCGCCATTCCTCCATCATGCCTCCGCTTGCCGATCCGGCAACCGGCTTTGTCAGGCGGAGGCCTCGGGAGTGACGCCCGGACCCATCATGGCCAGCGACATCCGGGTCAGCTCACTGGTCAGCCAGTCGCACGGCACCTGGCGCGGACGGCGCCCGTGGTGGGCGAGGAGCTCGTCGACGGAACGCGTCAGCACCTTCACGACGACCGTGAGATCACCGTCGGCCCCATGGCCCCGCTCCGCGGCGCGCTCGGCCTCGCGGGTCAGGAACTCGACCCACACCGACCGCCACATCGTGAGGTGGTCGTCCATCGCCCGGCTCACCCCGAGCACTTCGACGAACGCCACCCTCGCCGCCCGCGAGTCGCGCGTGACGACCCGCACATAGGCGGCGAAGAGCCTTCGGAACCGTTCCTCCGTCGAACAGGTTTCCATGCCCTCGGCCGAGAGCTCCACCTCGACGGCCCGCATCCCGCCGATCGCCACCTCGTCGTACAGGTCGACGAGCAGGGCCTCTCGCGATTCGAACTCGCGGTAAAAATCACGCGGTTGTACGCCCGCCGCGGCGCAGAGATCCTCGACGGAGGTACGGGCGTACCCGTACACGGCGAACAAGGTACGCCCGGCCGCCATCAGTTGCTCACGGCAGCGCACCGGGTCCCTCGTCGCCCGAACTCCGTCCCATCGGTCAACCATGGCGTCCACCACCGGTCCTCCTCAGTCCGTCCAGGCCCCCGGGCCCACTCTCCTCGCTCCACCGCGTCAGCGGTGGAACCGCCACACCGCGAACGGCCGTACGCCTCAGCCGCCGCCGGCCGCACCCTCCGCGAGGACTGCCGCGACCCGCTCCCGCCAGGCCAGCGGCTCGGGCACCTCGAAGCCCTCGTCCTGATCGGGTGCGCAGACAGCCCACTTGGCCGAGTGCGCCCGCCAAGCAGGCTCCTGCGCGCACGGCGGACACACCGTCCCGTCGCCCCGGGGCCGGAACACGTGCTCCCACCCCGGCCCCTCACAGGTGACAGGCGGCCGGGGCGCGGGTGCCGCGGGGGCGGGGTCCGCCACGCACACCGGCTCGGTGGAGGCCCTCGGCTCGGTGTTGGCAGCACCCCCGGGGGCCGCTCCATGCGCAAAAACACACAGAGCGTGATGACACGATCACGGTACATCACACGCCTCTCGCTCCACCACACCCGCCAGAAGCTCGAACAGCAGTTCCGCATCCACGAACGGGACTTGGGCGGTGGGCAGCGAACGCCAGTCCAGCGGGTACGTCAGCCCATTCAGCGCGGGCACCCCGACGAACGCCGCCCGCGCCCTCACCAACGCCTCGGCCCCGGCGGGCCAGCGAAAGGCACCGGCGCTCCCCGGCGGCAACAGAAAGAACATACTCCGCTCCCCGATCCGCGACCGGACGATGGGCCCGGCCTCGAAATCCGTGAACTGCATGATCCCGTAGGCCACTTGCTCGCCCAGGTAGCCGACGATCCGTACGGCGTCGAAGTGAATCCCCGCATGGCGGAGGGCGTGCCCGCTCGCGGGAATCCATACAGGCATCGGGTCGGGTGAAGTTTTCGGTTCCATACGTAGAGCGTCGACATCCGCACGTACCGTGACCAGGGACACAAGGCATCTGTGCACGGCTGTGCACTTGGGGGGTGAGCTGTGCACTCCGATGGGCGCGGCGGCAGTAACGCGGAGATGTTCGGCACGCTGCTGCGGTTCTACCGCGAACGGGCGGGCCTGTCGCAGGAGTCGCTGGGCGCGAAGATCGGTTTCTCGAAGTCGCAGGTCGCGATGGTGGAGCGGGGGGAACGGCCGCCGAGGGGAGACTTCACTCCACTCGCTGACGCCGCGCTCGGCGCGGGCGGTGCCCTGACAGCAGCAGCCGAGGAACTGACCTTCAGCCGGGTGGCTTCCTGGTTCGAGCCGTTCGCCGAGGAAGAGGCCAAGGCCAGGGCGCGCTACGAGTACGAGTCCAACGTCATGCCCGGACTGCTGCAGATCGAGGAGCACGCACGCGCCGTGTTCAGCGGAGCCTGCCCGCCCCTTGATGACGATGAGATCGAGGGATTGATCGCCGGCCGTCTCGCACGTCAGGCCATGCTGACCCGCAAACCGGCGCCGGACATCAGTTTCGTCCTGGAACTCAGCGCGCTCCTTCGCCCCATCGGCGGACGGCAGGTGCACCGGGCGCAGCTTCAGCGCGTTCTTGAGGTTGCGGAGCTGCGTCACGTACATATTCAGGTGATGTCACCTCAGCGGGAGACACACGGCGGACTGAGTGGGTCCTTCGTCCTGCTGGAGACCGACGATCGGCATCGGCTGGCGTACTTGGAGGTCCAGAACTGCAACTTCCTTGTCAGTGAACAGGCCCATCTGGGAACCCTGTTCGCCAGATATGGCATTGTGCGAACGCAGGCTCTCGGACCGGAAGAGTCACGGAAGCTGATTGAGCAGGCAGCAGAGAGACTATGAGCACTCACCTCAAGTGGTTCAAGAGCAGCCACAGCGGCCCAGAGGGCGGCAACTGCGTCGAGGTGGCCACCGGCCCCCACGCCATCCACGTCCGCGACTCCAAGGACCTCACCGTCCCCTCCCTCAGCGTCTCCCCCGCCGCCTGGTCGGCCTTCCTCGCGTACACGGTGGTCTAGCACGATGTCCTGGTTCGACGAACTGCCCGAGGTCATCACCCGAGCCGACTTCGGAGCCCTGGTGGCGCGGCCGCCGCGCAATATCGAACTCATGGCGTCCAGGGGGCTGGCCGCAGATCCCGCGTACCGCAACCGCAACAAGTTCGTATGGGAGGAGGCGGCCGCACTCGGCTGGTTCCGTTCCCTCCAGGAACACGCGGTGATCGTGCCCGCGAGCGCTCAGGCCATGGCCGATCTTGCCGCACACGGCGCATACGTATGCCCTCTCGACAGCAAACACGTGGGCCTCGCCCGCCCCAAGATGCTCTTGATGTACCGGCCGGGCGGCCAAGGCCGGGTCTTCGGCGTCGATGCGGTCGAGACCGTCAACCAACAGATCGACGGCACGCGCGAGGCGAGCGCGCGGACGCGGCAGATCGTGCGCGACGGAGAGCCCCTGGACGCCTGGCAGAGGCCGTGGACCGTCTTCTACCTCAGGGAGGCCGGCGCGATCGGAAAGATCACACCCGGAATTCAGCAGGGCCGCTACCTACGGCTGGACGACGTCCTGGACGCGCTGACGACCGACCATCTCGCGGTCCCCACGCTCGACGAGGCGTTCCCCGCCCGGAAGTAGCGACGATGTCCGGTGTCCGGTGTCATCTAGCGAACTTCGCGAGGGCGGCCGGGGTGACCGGAGTGAAGAAGTTGACGAGGTTGCCGTCGGGATCACGGAAGAGCAGCGCCCGGTTTCCCCAGGGCATCGTCGTGGGCTCGTTGACGAAGTCGGTGACGAGGCCGGTCAGGTTCTCGTACACCCGGTCCACGTCCTCCACGAGGAACTCGAGGATCACGCTGTGGTTGTCCGCCGGGCGGGCGGAGCCCGGAGCGAACATCGGGACGGTGCGGACGTCGGCGATCGCGAGCGTGACGCCGGGGGTACTGAGCTCGGCGAAGTCCTCGGTGGCCCAGACCGCAGGCACCCCTGTCGCCTTCTCGTAGAACTCGACGAGGCGCGCGACGTCGCCGGTGATGATGCGGATCGAGACGAATTCCATGGTGTTCTCCCAGGTCGGTGGAGCCGCTGCACTCCGCAGGCTAGGACGGATAGAGGACAGAATCGGCCCGGTATTCGCGTTAGCCTCTGAACATGTCCCGACCCACCGTGCGCGTGCTGACTCTCCTGGAGCTGCTGCAGTCGGGCGGCCTCCGGACGGTGGCTGAACTCGCCGACCGGCTCGGCGTGGACGGGCGGACCGTGCGGCGGTACGTGGAGCAGCTGATCGACCTCGACGTGCCGGTGGAAGCGGTGCGGGGCCGCTACGGCGGGTACCGGCTCGCCCCCGGATACCGCTTGCCCCCGCTCATGCTCAGCGACGACGAGGCGCTCGCCGCGCTGCTCGGCCTGGTCGCGGGCCGTCGAACGGGGCTGATGACGACGGCGGACACGGCGAGCGAGACGGCGGCGGCCAAGATCCGCAGGGTGCTGCCCGCGCGCGTGGCCCGCAGGCTCGACACGGTGCTGGAGTCCCTCGCGTTCACGGTTGCGGCCGGTGAGTTCGCCCATCCGGACGCCGAGGTGCTGCTCACCGTCGCCGACGCGGTACGTCACCGCCGGCCGCTCTCGATCAGATACACCGACCGCGACGGCCGGCGCAGCGAACGCCCGCTGCACGCGTACGGGCTCGTCGCCCACTCGGGCCGGTGGTACGTCACGGGCGCGGACCCCGAGATCGGCGAGGACCGGACCTTCCGGCTCGATCGCATCGCGGGCGCGAGGACCCTGCCCGGCTCGTTCGAGACGCCCGCCGGGCTTGATCCTGCCCAGCGTGTGCTGTCGGGGTTCGCCACGGCCGAGTACCGGTACGAGGTGACGTTGCGAATCCACGGAACGGTCGAGCAGATCCGCGCCCGCCTTCCGGCGAGCGTGGCGACCCTGGAAGAGGTCGCCCCCGCGGCCGGTGCGGATCCGGCGACCGGGCCCTGGCAGCGGGTCGAGCTACGGGTGGAGGAGCTCGACTGGCTGCCGCCGGTACTCGCCTCACTTGACCGGCCGTTCGTCATCGAGCGCCCCGATGAACTGCGCGGCCTGGTCATCGCGCTCGCCGACCGCCTCGCGTCCCGCGCCCGCCGCACCTGACCGCCAGGGGACAACAAAGTCCGTGTACCGGGGCGTCGTTGGGGCTCCGCGTCAGGCCCGGCCGAGGACGCAGAACTCGTGGCCCTCCGGGTCGGCCATGCACGTCCACGGGACGTCGCCCTGGCCGAGGTCGAGGTCGGTGGCGCCGAGGGTCCGCAGCCGGGCCACCTCAGCCGCTTTGTCGTCACCGGGGTAGGGCAGCAGGTCGATGTGGACGCGGTCCGGCACGGTCTTCACGCCGGGCATGCGGAGGAACTCCAGATACGGGCCGACACCCTTGGCCGAGCGCAGCACCGCGTGGTCGTCCGTCACCTCGTGCAGGGTCCAGTCCATCGCTTCGCCCCAGAACCGGACCATGGCCCGCGGATCCACGCAGTCGACCACCACCCGGGCGATCGGCCCGGTGTCCCGGTAGGTCTCCCGGGGCTCCAGCACGCAGAACTCGTTGCCCTCNNCCTGGTGGGCCGCCGAGGTGGTGGCGAGATCGAGGTGCACACGGTTCTTTGTCGCTGTCTTGGCCTCGGGGACGATGACGACGTCGATGCAGACGGCGGCCGGGTCCGGCCAGTTGAAGCCGCCGCCGGGTTCGACGTTGGTCACGCCGGGCCCTTCGCTGGACACACCCCAGCCGAGCGCCTCCGCCCAGAACCGGCCGACCGCCGAGTCGTCAAGAGCCTTTATGTTCACCTGAACGGGTCGCAGTGCCATGCCGGCGATCCTATGCGCCCCGGATCCTCGGCCAGCCAATCAATCCCCCGTTCACGCTGAAAGGCCGTCCATGAGGCCCCGCGCCAAGGTCTACCCCGCACCCGCGGAGCCGGGTGGCCCCCCGCAC
>NZ_JAFMPZ010000408.1 GCF_017353455.1 Streptomyces laculatispora | reverse complement strand
GTGGCATCCCGGACCGCGGCGAGCAGGGCGTGGCTGCGCACCACTCTGGCCAGATCGGCGAAGGTCCGGTCGCCCCAGACGGGCCCCGGCCGGCGGTAGCGTCCGGGGACCGGGTCCCCGTCCGCGTACCAGCCGACGCCGAAACCGTCCGCGTTGACCGTCCCGTACCGCTGCCGGCGCGGCTCCCAGGACTGGCGCACCAGACAGTGCGCGGGTTGCGTCAGCACCTCGCCCAGGGGCACCGGCGGCCCCACGTAGGCGATATGACGGCACATCAGGTAGCCCTCGCGGTGCGGAACCCCGAGAAGATCTGCCGCCGGACCGGCAGGTCCCAGTTGCGGAACGTACCCCGGCAGGCCACCGCGTCCACCGCGAACGACCCACCGCGCAGCACCTTGTGCCCGGGACCGAAGAACACCTCCGAGTACTCGCGGTACGGGAACGGCGCGAATCCCGGATAGGGCAGGAAGTCGCTCGACGTCCACTCCCACACGTCGCCGATCAACTGCCCCGCGCCGGACGGGGACCGGCCGGCGGCGTACGCCCCGGCGGGGGCGGGCCGCAGATGGCGCTGGCCCAGATTGGCGCGCTCCGGCGTCGGGTCCTCGTCGCCCCACGGATAGCGCCGGGAGCGCCCGGCGGCGGGGTCGTGGCGGGCCGCCTTCTCCCATTCGGCCTCGGTGGGAAGCCTGCGTCCGGCCCAGCGGGCGTACGCGTCCGCCTCGTACCAGCTGACGTGCAGCACGGGCTCGTCCGCCGGTACCGGCTCGGTCACGCCGAAGCGGCGGCGCAGCCACTGACCGGCGTCCCGGTGCCAGAACAGCGGCGCCTTCAGCTCGTGCTCACGGACCATCGCCCATCCCTCGGGCGTCCACCACCGCTGCTCGGTGTAGCCGCCGTCCTCGATGAACGCCCGGTACGCGGCGCAGGTGACCGGGGCGGTGTCGATGAGGAACCCGGGCACCTCGCGCCGGTGCGCCGGGCGTTCGTTGTCGAGAGCCCATGGCTCGGTCGAGGTGCCCATCGTGAACGGGCCTCCAGGAACCAGCACTTCGGCGGGAAGCGCGGCCGCGTCGGTGGCCCCGGGGGGCTCCGGGGCACTGAGCACGGCCGGCCCCGTCCGCAGCTGATGAGTGATCAGCATGGTCTCGTCGTGCTGCTGTTCGTGCTGCGCGATCATCCCGAAGGCGAAGCCGGACCGCAGCAGCGGGCGGCCTCCGAGCGGCGTGGAACCGAGCACGTCCAGGGCCCGGCCGCGCACCTCGGCCGCGTACGAACGGGCCTCGGCGGGAGCCAGCAGGGGCAGGGAGGGGCGGGCGGCCCGGGGATGCTCGAAGGCGTCGTACAGTCCGTCGATGTCCGGCCGCATCGCCTCCCGCCCGCCGACGTCGCGCAGCAGCCACAGCTCTTCCTGATTGCCGATGTGCGCGAGGTCCCAGACCAGTGGCGACATCAACGGTGAGTGCTGAGCGGTGAGTTCATGTTCGTCCACGCTGTCGGTGAGGAGCGTGGTGCGCTCACGCGCGGCGAGGAGCGCGGCGACGGCGCGCTCACGGAGCACCTCGGCGTCCTGGGTGTCCGCGCTCTGCGGTCCGGGCGAAGGTGCGGGGGAGTCGGTCATGAGAGGGTCCCCTCCGGGTCGTACCGGCCACCCGTCCGGTCCGGTGCGAGCAGCGCCCGGAGATCGTCGGCAGGGCATCGGCCCCGTGCGACGTATCGGTCGTGGAAGCCCGCCACCGCGTCCTGCACCGCCTGGGTCGCGCCCGTCCTGGGCAGCGCCTCCAGGGCCAGCTCGAAGCAGGCGGTGGCCGCCACCCGCAGTTCGGGGTCGGCCAGTCCGTCACGGGCGGCAGCGAGCCAGAGCGGATTGCGCGGAGCGGCCAGGGGCCCCGCGGTCTCGGCCAGTGGTTTGACGGTGCGGTACACGGTTTCCGCGGCCTCCGGGTCGTCGAACAGGGCAGTGGTGACCGCGAGCGGCACGAGCCACCCGTCGTCACCGGACTGCGCGTCGATCATGCGCAGCTCCAGGTGTCCGCGCGGACGGACCGGCGGGAACAGCGTGGTGATGTGGTAGTCGAGATCGGCCCGGACCGGGCGCCGCGGCACCCCGGACCGGATCCAGTCCCGCAGGCTGAGCCCCTCCGGCACTGACCACGGCCCGGCGTCGCCGCGGATACACATGACCGGCGTGTCCAGGACGTACGAGGCCCAGGCGTCGCGGGGCGGCAGCTGACCGGCGGGGGCGAGCGTACGCAGCGGGTCGAGGTCGGTCCACAGGGACTGACGCGTCGATTGCCACGGCGTCGGCCTGCCCTGCTGGAAGGGCGAGTTCGCGAACGCCGCCACCAGCACCGCACCCAGCAGATGGGCCAGCTGCCAGCGCCGCCCGTAGCCGAGCGGACCGGGCTCCTCCTCACCGGCGTCCAGACAGACCTGGACGGACGCGGTCGTGCACATCATGGCGCGGCCGGCCGGTCCCCACCGGTCGAAGGCGGTCTCCATGGCGTCGTAGCGGGGTTCGCGCAGCAGTCTGCGCGGCGATTGCCAGGGATCGACGCCGATTCCGACCGGAGTGAGACCCAGCCGGCCGAGCGCGGCACGTACGGCGACGAGGTCGTCGGCGGTGTCATTGACGCACGCCATGAGGGAATCGGCGGGGCGCGAGCTGAGCTCCAGCTGGCCGCCGGGTTCGAAGGTGACCGCGGCGTTCAGGGGCAGCGCCCGGACGGCCGTCGCGGCCGCTTCGAGACGGTCGTGCTGGACGGGACTGCGCGGGTGGTCGCGATCGTGCAGGAGCCATTCGAGTTCGACCCCCACGATGCGCGGCGGTCCCGTCTTGAAGCAGATGCCGCGTAGTAGGTCCTCCGCCTCGACCTCGCCGAGGGGCGGGGAGTGACCGGGCGGACCGTGGCCGCCGGGTGTGTCGGGTGACATGCCGGGCCTCCTTTTCCGGTGCGTCGGTTCTACCCAAACCCCTGCCGCGAGTTCACACAAGAGTGCCCCTGCGCTTCGGAAATTCGGTTGCGTCCAAGCCGTGGGGGCGTCGATCATGCCCCGTATGCACCATAAGGGGGAGGGCCGGTGAGCGCCCGGCTGCGCGGTATCGCGCGCGAGACCGAGTCCATTGTCGAGGCGGGTTTCTACCGCACGCCGCAAGGGCGAGAAGTGAGCATCGAACGGGCGCTGACAGCCGCCCTCTCGGGGACCAGGCTGTACGGCCCCGAGCCGGTGCCGGTGGCGTCACTGGACCGTGACCGCACACCGGTCATCGAGGTCACCGGCGAGAGCAGCCTGCAGGCGGCCGCCCGGATGACCGGCGAGCGGCCGGGCAAGGTCGCCGTCCTGAACTACGCCTCCGCCCGCAACCCCGGGGGCGGATACCTCAACGGGGCGCAGGCGCAGGAGGAGGCCCTGTGCCGCGGCTCCGCGCTGTACGCCACGCTGCGCAGGGCCCCGGAGTACTACGCCCACCACCGCGCCGAACGCAGCGCCTTCTACACCGACCGGGTCATTCACTCACCGGGCGTGCCGGTCTTCCGCGACGACCGCGGCCGGCTGCTCGAAACCCCGTACACGGCGGGATTCCTGACCTCGCCCGCCCCCAACGCCGGGGTGATCCGCCGCACTGCTCCCCGGTCGGCGCACCTCATCCCCGCCGCGCTCGCCTCGCGGGCCGAACGGGTGCTGGAGGTCGCGGCAGTGCGCGGATACCGCAGGCTGGTGCTGGGCGCCTGGGGCTGCGGCGTGTTCCAGAATGATCCGGCCGAGGTGGCGGGCGTGTTCCGCACCCTGCTCACCGACGGCGGCCGGTTCGCGGGCCACTTCGAACAGGTCGTCCTCGGCATCCTCGACCGCGACGGCAAATCGCCCACCAGGGCCGCCTTCGATTGTGTGTTCGAGATTACGGCCCAACCCTCACGCTGATGTTGAGCCATAGGCTTCGACGTCATCCGGCGTGGCCGGCCTGAGCCGTTCGGGTCCGCGGCCCGTCACGGCCGCACGGGGGTGCCCGTGGACGTGGCGGGCCGCAGAGACCTCACTTCCAGCCGTAGAGCTCCCGCAGCCGCCCGGCGACCAGATCGAACCTGTCCCGGTCCAGGGCACACGCCTCACGCCGCATCCCGTCCTCGTGCACCCGCAGCACCCGGTCCAGATCGACCCAGGACGGGCGCCCCGAGCTGTCCCAGGGCCCGGCGCCCAGCGCCACCCACTCGCGGTCCTGGTCGTGCTGCTTGCTGGAGAGCTGTACGGCGAGCAGCGTGCCCGCCCCCTCACGTGCCACGACGAGGACCGGGCGGTCCTTGCCATGTCCGTCGTTCTCCTCGAACGGCACCCACGTCCAGACGATTTCGCCGGGGTCGGGGTCGCCGTCCCGGTCGGGGGCGTAGGAGGCGCGGACCGGGCCCACGTCGTGCGGGTCGGCCTGGGAAGTGGCGCCGGGACCGCTGCGGCCGGGGAAGTCGGCCGAGCCGTCATTGATGTCGCTGCGGTGCTGGATGGTCATCGCAACACCGTAGAACCTGCACGGCCCCTCGCGTGGAGCGGGTCCGCGAAACGGGCCGCCGAACGGCGTCCGACCAGCCGGCACCCGGACGGACCGGGCGGGGCCGTCCGCCCCGGTGCGAACCTCGGCCTGAGGTTCGCACCACGGGTACGGGGGCCGGAGCGCACCCGGACCGAACGGGTCTGTAAGACTGCCCGACGCCATGAGTCAGTTACCCGAGCAGCCCGCCGAAGGCCCCGTCCCGACCAGCGCCGATGTGGCGCGGCTCGCCGGGGTCTCCCGGGCCACCGTGTCGTACGTACTGAACAACAACGCGGCCGTACGGATCAGTGATCCCACCCGCCGCCGGGTGCGGGAGGCGGCCGCCGAACTCGGCTACGTACCGCACGCGGCCGCCCGGAGCCTGCGCGCCGGACACTCCCGCATGGTGCTGCTGCCCACCGGGAACTTCCCCTCCGGTCAACTGCACCACCGCTTCCTGCACGAGCTGGAATCCGGACTGCGCCGCCTCGACTACACCGTGGTCCAGTACGGCTCCCTGGGACTCGACGCCGACGAAGCGGCCCGCGCCTGGGCCGAGCTCCGGCCCGCCGCCGTCATCGTGCCCGGCTCCGTCCCCCTCGCCCCGCAGGGCACAGCCGTGCTCCGGCGCTCCGGCGCCAAGGCGGTGATCACGCTCGGACCGCGGCCGGTGGCGGGCGCCCACGCCCTGATCATGGACCAGCGCAAAGTCGGTGACTGTGCGGTCCGGCATCTGCTGGAGCGCGGCCGGCGCCGGATCGGCGTCGTGATGCCCGAGGAACCCGGCCTGGCGCTGTTCGCCGAACCCAGGCTCGCCGGCGCCCGGCAGGCCGCCGCCGGCACGGCCCGGATCGAACCGCTGCCGCTGCGCCACGACGAGGAATCGGCCACCGCGCTCGCCGCCCGCTGGCGCTTACTCGGCCTGGACGCCGTCTTCGCCTACGACGACATCTACGCGATGCTCCTGATGCGGGCACTGCAGGACACGGGCATCACGGTCCCCGGCGAAACCGCGGTGGTGGGCGCGGACGATCTGATGCTGGGGAGGCTGCTGAGGCCCAGACTCAGCAGCGTACGCATGGAACTGGACACGGTGCAGCCGCTCGCCGATCTGGTCGACCGTCTGGTGCGGCACCCCGGGAGGGAACCCGAGCGGCACGACCTGCTGAGTGCGCGGGCCGTCCACCGGGAATCGAGCTGAGCCGGCCCGCCAGCGCGGCAACGTGCGCGGCGGACATCCCTTGCCTAGCGTCATGACCATGAGCCATCCGCAGAGTTACGAGATCCTGCTGGTCCCCGCGTTCACCGACACCAAGGGTTCTGACGCCAAGGGTTCGGGCCCCGGCACCGGGGGCCCCGGCAACACCATCCGGTCGGCGATCGTGGACGCGACCGGGGAGACGGGCGAGTCGGGCTACCCCCGCTACTCCGGCGACGGCATGGTGGCGGACATCGACCCGTCGACGCACACCGTCGAGGCCCTGCTGGTCGACGGCTCGGAACTCGACTACGGACTCTCGGTCCGGATCGCGCAGAAGCGCGGCGCGCAGAGCGGTGCGCAGGACAACGGCGCGCAGGAGAACGCCGAAGGGTGAAGCCGCCGGAAGAAGCGAACGGGTCGGGGCCCGGCCGTCGACGGCCGGGCCCCGACCCGTTCCCCAGGCGTCCGCGAGGTGCCTACTTCTGGTCCTTCTGCTCGTCCTCGATGGACTTGCGGACCTCGTCCATGTCCAGCTTCCGGGCCTGGCCGATGACGTCCTCCAGCGCGGCCTCGGGCAGCGCGCCCGGCTGCGAGAAGACCGCCACGTTGTCGCGGACGATCATGAGCGTCGGGATCGACCGGATCTCGAAGGCCGCGGCCAGCTCCTGCTGCGCCTCCGTGTCGACCTTGGCGAAGACCAGGTCTGCGTGACGCTCGGACGCCGAGTCGTAGACCGGAGCGAACTGCCGACACGGGCCGCACCAGGAAGCCCAGAAGTCGATCAGGACGAACTCGTTCTCGCTGACGACCTGATCGAAGTTTTCCTTGGTGAGCTCTACGGTGCTCATGCTCTGCTACCTCTTCCTGTGCCCGAGCGGACGTGTCCCCGGACAACGGTGCCTGTGCTTGCACTATTCCGCCTGCCCCTGTGGCCGCCGCGCACACCCACGACCAAGATGGTCCTCATGACACATGCTGTGGAGCCCGTTGAGTACGACGTCGTGGTCATCGGTGCAGGTCCGGTGGGTGAGAACGTGGCGGACCGGGCCCGGTCCGCNNGTACTGGGCCTGTATGCCGAGCAAGGCCCTGCTGCGCCCGGTCGTCGCCCGCGCCGACGCCCGCCGCGTGCCCGGCCTCAGCGGATCCGTACAGGGCCCGCTGGACACCGCGGCCGTCCTCGCCCACCGGGACGCGTTCGCCTCGCACTGGAAGGACGACGGACAGGTGGCCTGGCTGGAGGGCATCGGCGCGGACATCTACCGGGGCGTCGGCCGGCTGACCGGTACGAAGGCGGTCTCCGTCACGGGACCCGACGGCACGGAACGCCGGCTCACCGCCCGGCACGCCGTCGCCGTGTGCACCGGCAGCCGGGCCGTGGTACCCGATCTGCCCGGAGTCGCCGACGCCTTTGTCTGGACGAGCCGTGAGGCGACCAGCGCGAAGGAGGTGCCCGGTCGGCTCGTCGTCGTCGGCGGGGGAGTGGTCGGTGTGGAGATGGCCACCGTGTGGGGCGCCCTGGGTGCCGAGGTCACCATGCTGGTCCGCGGCACGGGGCTGCTGCCCCGGATGGAACCGTTCGCCGGTGAGTTGGTCGCGGAGGCGCTGACCGGCGCCGGAGTCGATATCCGGTTCGGCGTCTCGGCCGCCTCCGTACGGCGCCAGGCCCCGGTTGGACCGGTCACCGTCGGACTCGACAGCGGCGAGAGCATCGAGGCCGACGAGATCCTCTTCGCCACCGGCCGCGCCCCGCGCACCGACGACCTGGGACTGGAGACGGTGCACCTGAAGCCCGGGTCCTGGCTCACCGTGGACGACAGCTGCCGGGTCGAGGGCACCGACTGGCTCTATGCCGTCGGTGACGTCAACCACCGGGCGCTCCTGACCCATCAGGGCAAGTACCAGGCCCGCATCGCCGGAGCCGCGATCGCCGCCCGTGCCCAGGGTGTCGCGCGGCTGGAGACCGACCGCTGGGGCGCCCACGCGGCCACCGCCGATCACGCCGCCGTTCCCCAGGTCGTCTTCACCGATCCGGAGGCCGCCTCGGTCGGCCTCACTCTCGCCGAGGCGGAGCGGGCCGGCCACCGGGTCCGGGCCGTCGACCACGACCTCGGAGCGGTGGCGGGTGCCGGCCTGTACGCGGACGGATACCGGGGCCGAGCCCGCATGATCGTCGACCTCGACCGGGAGATCCTGCTCGGCGTCACCTTCGTGGGTCCCGGTATCGGCGAGCTGCTGCACTCGGCGACGATCGCGGTCGCGGCCGAAGTCCCGATCGAACGGCTCTGGCACGCGGTCCCTGCCTACCCGACGATCAGTGAGATCTGGCTGCGGCTCCTGGAGACGTACCGCAGTTAAAGCCAGTGCCGGGTTGGGCGACGTTCGCCCTGTCGTGACGCGCCGTTCGGGTGTCGGCCCGGGCGGCGCGTCACGCCTTTGCGGCGCAGGAGGTGCCGGTGCAGGCTAAGGCGTGGCCGATACCCCCGGAGCAGGCAGGAAGCCTGATGTGTGGAAGTACGTCAGATAGCGGATCAGGATCTCGTCGGTCAAGGGCGGCTGACGGACGCCCACGGCCGCTGCGGCGGCGGCCGTCCGT
>NZ_JAFMPZ010000407.1 GCF_017353455.1 Streptomyces laculatispora | reverse complement strand
ACGCCCTCGCCCCGCACCGGACGCGCACCGGTTGCCGGAGCGGGGGCGGCCGGCGCGCCCACCTCGGCCTGGCCCCACGCCACCACATGCCCGCGCCCGGCCCAGGCGGTGTCCTCGGCGAGCACCGCCCGTACGGTCCACAGGCCGTCGCCCGCGGCATCCGGAACCACCTCGGCCGATGCCCCCGGCGCCAGCTCCGGCACCGCCAGCGCGCCCGAGGCGACGAGTACCCCCTCCACCTCGTGCGACCACACGAAGTCCAGGTGCCCGAGCCCGGTGAAGTCGTACCCGTTGGTCACCGTGAAGGCGCCCGCCGAGGAACCCGGGCCGATCCGCACCGGCTCGATGACCTTCTTGTACTCGATGAGCCCGGGGGAGGGGGTGCGGTCGGGGAAGAGCAGACCGTCACAGACGAAGTTGCCGTCGTGCAGCTCCTCGCCGAAGTCCCCGCCGTAGGCGAAACCGTGCTCCGGGTGGGCGAAGCCGTGGTCGATCCACTCCCAGACGAAACCGCCCTGGCAGCGTTCGTACCGCTCGAAGAGCCTCTGGTACTCGCCGAGTCCGCCCGGCCCGTTCCCCATGGCGTGGGCGTACTCGCACATGATGAAGGGCATCGCGCGCCGCCGGGCGTCCAGCTCCGCGTCGGCCCACGGCTCCTCGGCCCGCCTGCCGATGAGTTCGACCTCGGCGTGCGTCGGATACATCCGCGAGTACAGATCGACGTCCTCGCACGACAGGTCGCCCTCGTAGTGCAGCAGCCGCTCCGGGTCCCGCCCCCGTATCCACGCGGCCATCGCGGTCAGGCCGCGTCCCGAACCGCACTCGTTGCCCAGCGACCAGATGATCACCGAGGCATGGTTCTTGTCGCGCTCGACCATCCTTTCGGCCCGGTCGAGCAGCGCGGGGGTCCACCGCTCGTCGTCCACCGGGTTGTCGCGCCACTCCAGGTCGACAAAGCCATGTGTCTCCAGATCGCACTCGTCGATCACCCAGAGCCCCAGCTCGTCGCACAGGTCGAGGAAGGCGGGGTGCGGCGGATAGTGGCTGGTCCGTACGGCGTTGATGTTGTGCTGCTTCATCAGCACCAGGTCGCGCCGCATGGTCCGGGCGTCGACAGCCCGGCCGGTCTCCGGATGGAACTCGTGCCGGTTCACCCCGCGAAAGAGCAGCCGCCGCCCGTTGACCTTGATGACGCCGTCCTCGACGACGACCGTACGGAAGCCGATGCGCAGCGGTATCCGCTCGCCGGGCGTCACCAGCTCCGCGTCGTACAGCCGGGGTGTCTCGGCGGTCCAGGGTTCCACCGGCAGGGTCACCGGTTCGCCCGCGGGGGCGTCGATGCCCAGTTCCGGCAGGAGAACCCGCCCCTCGGCGCCGTCGCACTCCACGCGCAGCGTCCCGCGACCGTCTCGATGGTCGTACCCGGCGTGCACGAAGAAGTCCCGGGGCGCGCCCTGCGGCCGGTGCAGCAGCGTCACGTCACGGAAGATCCCGGGCAGCCACCACTGGTCCTGGTCCTCCAGATAGCTCCCCGAGGACCACGCGTGCACCCGCAGGGCCAGTACGTTCTCACCGGCCCGCAGCAGATCGCCCACGGCGAACTCGTGCGGCAGCCGGGACCCCTTGAAATCGCCCAGCTCCTGGCCGTTGAGCCAGACCCTGGCGCACGACTCCACCCCGTCGAACCGGAGCACGCTCTCGCCGCCCTCCGGCAGGCCGGCGGGCAGCGTGAACGTCCGCAGATGGTCGCCGGTCGGATTCTCGGACGGCACCCTCGGCGGATCGACGGGGAAGGGATAGACGACGTTCGTGTACGCGGGAGCGCCACCGGCTCCCTGGAGCACCCAGTGCCCCGGCACCTCGACCGCCCGCCAGGCGGAGGCGTCGAACCCCGGCTGCGCGAACGACGCGTCCTCGGCATCCGCGTCCGGCGAGAGCCGGAAGGCCCATTCACCGTTCAGGGACACCCGCAGGGCGTCGGACGCCGCGTACCAGGACCGCGGTGCGAGTCCACCCGATCCCGGACTCATGTCCTCGTACCAGGGAGTTGCGTCGGTGACTGTGCGGCTCATGGGTCTCCTCGTTCGAAAACGCCCGTCTCTCGGGTGGACGTTAGTCAGGAGTGAACCGTTTCAACAAGGGGTAGCCGCACGGACGGTGAAGGGTCCCGCGATGCCGGTCCGCCAGGCCGAGGGGCGCTGCCCCGGCCGCCTGCCTCTCCCGCGATGGTCCTTCCCGCACCGAACAAGATCAGTTCCCACGTCGCAGGTCAGCGGGGGTGATGTCACCAGTGACGGCCGGTCGGTCAGGGACGCGAGACATCGAGTGGCAGATCTCGGTGGAAGACGGCCATGGCCCGGCCGGGGCCGTCGTAGTCGTCGACGGTCTTCGTGTCGAAGCCGAGGCTGCGGTGGAAGGCGATCGAGCCGGTGTTCCCGATTGATGTGATCGCCTTCAACCGCCGTGCACCGTGGCGTTCCGCTGCTTCGGCGAACGCCGTGTACAGGCGACGCCCGAGACCGGTGCCGCGGGCGTCGTCCCGCGTGGCGATCAGATGCACGTACCCGGTGCCGCCCGGGGTGACGAACCCGAAGACGTACCCACGGATTCCGTCCTCGGATCGGGCGACCAGGCAGGTCGAACCGAACTCCTGCACCAGTGCCAGAAGGTGCAGTGACCGGAGGTCGCGTTCGCCCCAGTACCGGGGGTGGTCAGCCAGGACCTGGTGGAAGTCGCCCACCTGGGCCGGTGAGATGTGTATGCCCATGGTGGTGATCATCGCAGTGACTTGGCGGTCACAGGCGAAGGTCCCCACGGGTTGGGCAAGTTGTGACGCGAGCCCGGGCCCCTGCGGCCTGTTCCGTCCTGCCCCGTCTTGCCGCGGCCGGTGTACTCAGGCGTTGTCCGAGGGGGCGGTTACGATCCCGGCCATGCGTCTTGAGGACCAGTTGGACAGGCTGGCGGAACTGGGGCTGCCGTTCGCGGCCGGCCGGACCGTGGACGAGCTGCTGTACTCGGCGCCGCGGGAAGCGTACGAGCGCAAGCCATTCGACCTCGTGCTCTTCGCGCTGGGCTGTGCGGTCGAGGACGAGCCGTGGGAGCGGTGGTTCTGCGACCGGGCGTGGCACTTCGACACCGAGTGCGTCCGCGGGCGGGGTTCGTACACGGCGATCGCCCGGCAGCTGTGCCGGATCGCCGGCCGGCCGGACGCCCTGTCCGGCCTGCGGGACCACGTCGACCTCGGTGAGGAGGAGGCATGGATCGAGTACACGGCCGACGGCCGGCGGGTCAACTGGCCCATCGAGGTCAGGGACGACTGGGCCGACCTGTTGGTGGTCAGCTATCTCATCGACGAGCTGGAACACGGGGACTGGCGCTTCCACGTCCGGCACAACGGCCAGGCCATGACGCTCTTCTTCCTCGACGACGCGGCGGCCGGATGGCTCAATGAGCTGACCGGCGAGCAGGCGATCGCCCCGTTCCCGGGCGGGACGACGGCCAGGTCCGGTGAGCCGGCGACCGCAGAGGGCCGGACCACGTCCACCACAACGACTCGAACTCTTCACTGGGGCACCAGCTCATTAGCGAGCTGACCTGTGCAAATGCTCTGTCTAGCCTGCCTTCGAGGGTGGTCAAGTTGGCCATGCTCACCTGATGTTTCTGGCTGTTTCGGACCGCTTTTGGTCACGTGGCCATCGCTGCGATCAGGACCGACGGGCCTATGCGACAACGTGACTGGAGGACTGATCACTCTTACTGTCGGCCCTCACCCTCCGTAGCTTGCTGACAACAGCAACGGGAGGGGGTCGCGTGGAGCTGACCATGATCGCCGGTGGGCCGTGCAGTGCCGGTGACGACGACAAGTGCGGGAACGGCGACTGCCCGACCGTCTTCGCTACGGACCGGCCTGACATGCTCGCAATCCAGGGTTACGACGTTGCCCGTCAGACACCGGACGGGGAGTCCGTTGTTCTGATCCCCGAGGAGATCTTGAAGGAGGCCGCTCGTGCCCATGGGTGGATCTAACCCTGTGTTGCTTGATGGTGAGGAGTGGCAGGCGTACTTCCGGGACTTCAAGCGCTCCGCTTTCCGGCTGGAGACGCAACAGGTCTACACCATGCCTGCCGAGGCTGAAACCGTCCGCAGTTTCCTTGCCGGTGAGGCCAGGCCGAAGGACTTTAACGCGACGTGGCACGAGACCATCCGGGACCATGCCGCCGCAGGTCGCACCATGACGCGAGCCAAGGTGATCCGGACGCCACTCACTGATTACAGCCGCTACCTGTTCGAGTGGTGCATCCCCGGCAACGTCGAGGCCGGGGAGGCATACCAGATTGTGGACCTTACGGATCGGCCGAATCCCGGTTTGCCGGATCAGGATTTCTGGCTGTTCGACGAGACGACCGTGGTTCACCTCAACTACCGGCCGGACGGGACACAGATCAATCGCGAACTTGTTTCCAGCCCAGATCTTCGTAAATACCTCGCGTGGCGTGACCTCGCCCTAGAGAACGCTGTTCCATTCCGTGGCTATCGAGCCTGAACACCAAGCAAGAGAGCGGAAAGACTCGGCGGAGGCCCTGAAGGGTCTCCGCCTCGCTGCTGGCCTGAGCGGTGAACGGCTGGCGGCCCGCTGCAACATGAGCCAGACCAAAATCAGCCGCATTGAAACTGCTCGCGCTCTACCGAGCATGATCGACGTAGAGCGGATTACCGCCGCCTTGGGAGTGCCCGAGGAGGTGGCCCAAGAGCTTCTGAGGCTGGCGCGTAGGGCGAACGTTGACTACGCATCCTGGCGCGCATACGCGCGCGTAGGGCTGTACCACAAGCAAGCTGAGGTGAAGGCTCTCGAAGCGTCGTCGCGGGTGATGCGGCACTTCCTGCCCGCCATCCCTACCGGCCTGCTGCACGTCCGCGAGTACGCGGAGCAGACGCTTTCCAAGACAGTGGACAGTGACTCCACGAGGGACGTCACCCGAGCAGTGCTGGCTCGCACGGAGCGACAGCCATCCTGGATGATTGTTCCCGTAGCTTCACGTTCCTGATGACGGAACAGGCAGTGAGGTGGCGGCGAGCCGTCCCGCCGATCATGGCAGCGCAGTGTGCCCACATGGCCGACGTCTCGCTGAAACCGAACGTGGAGATCGCGATCATTCCGCAGTCGGCTCAGGTGCCAGGTATCCCCTTGAATGTGTTCGTCATCTATGACGACCGCCTGACGACTGTCGAACTGTTCTCCGGGGAAGTTGTACTGCGCGACCCCCGCGACATCTCCCAACACCTTGATTTGTTTGATCTGTTCCTGAGTCATGCACTGAGGGACTCTGAAGCAACTGCGTTTCTGAGGGGCGCAGCAGACGACTTAATGCGACAACGCGACTGACTCCCCTTGGCAGTTGGAAACGGGTTGAGAATGGTCCCATGCGAAGCGAGGGGACCAGATGAGCACCACGACGATGAGCGACCCGGTCTATTTGCCGTTGCCTTCCGATCCTGCGCAGCCTGCCGAGGGTTGCGACGTCTGCGAGGTGTTGGAAAACGAACGGGCAATGGCCCGAGCGATCGGTGATGGCTCGAAAGCCTCTGACTGCAATGTTGAGATGCAGCAGCACCCGCACAAGGGCAAGGCAGGGAAGCGGGCGGAGAAAAAGTGACCGCCACCATTGTTCCGGTGGCGGAGAAGCCCCGTGTCCGTCGGCAGGCTGGGCAGCTGCCCCGGATTGTGGAGCCCTTCAGGAGTCCGGCGAGCCACTGCGGGGTGTGCACGGGCCACCGTTCGATCTGGTGCCCGGACTGTTGCGGGTTCGAGGGATGCCCAACATGCCGCCACACGTTCAAAGTCCCGTGCCCAGTGTGTGCGGGCGGGGAGTTGGAGCCGATCCGATGGTGAGACGACTCCTTGGCCGGGCAGCATGGCCCGCCTTCGCCTTCGGGGTGGCCGCCCTGTGTGCGGCGCCCTCTCTCTGGCCGCTGCCGGCAACCTCTGAACGGCAGAAAGGCCACGGAGCATGAGCAGGCCCGCTCAACCCCCGTTCTCCGCCCCTGCTGGACGCAACCGAACCGGGCTCCCCCGTGTCCGTTCGGAATCCCGGCAGGGACGGCGTCAACCCCGCCCTGGTGGATCACGGCCCAGGACAGCCTGAGTGCCGCCGGGGCGGTCGCAAGTGCAGTGCGCCACTCCAACGGAGAGAGGTACCACGCATGTCCATTCCCGTATTCGAGTTCCACACGTCCAGTGCGTGCCAGTACAACAACAAAGACCCGCGCTGTGTCGAGGTCGCGACCAACGTTCCCGGCAAGGTGGCGGTCCGCAACACCGTGAACGGGCAGACTGTCGAGTTCACAGCCGCTGAGTGGACCGACTTCCTGAGTGGTGCCAAGCTGGGGGGTTCGACGTAGCCGCGTAGGGAGTCGTCATGCAGCAGTGCCCCCGATGTGGTGGCAGCGTGGAGAGCGATCCGGAGCACTCCGGAGTGGCGCGCTGCATGTCGTGCTGGGAAATCTGGTCACTGCCAACTGAGCGGAACTGTCCCGGATACCGGCCGACGCTCATGTCTGGGCTGCGGACACTGGACGCATTCCGGGACCTCCGTCGCTGAGCAGCAAGCGAACGCCCCAGCCGATTAGGCAGGGGCGTTCTTTGGTCTGTTCGACCGGTTCAGAGCAGTGCACGGAACGGGTTGTCGGCAACGGCAGGACCGGGAGAGGGCGACCGCTTCGCAGGGATGGATGCCGGGGCCCTGCTTGGGGG
>NZ_JAFMPZ010000644.1 GCF_017353455.1 Streptomyces laculatispora | reverse complement strand
GCGGCCGGTGGTGAGGATGCCGCTGGTGGTGGCGACGCGGCGGCCGGTGGTGAGGATGCTGCTGGTGGTGGCGACGCGGCGGCCGGTGGTGAGGATGCCGCTGGTGGTGGCGACGCGGCGGCCGGTGGTGGCGATGCGGCGGCCGGTGGCGGTGACACTGCTGGTGGTGGCGATGCGGCGGCCGGCGGCGGTGACGCTACCGGCGGTGGCGACGCTGCGACCGGTGGCTCAGGCTCCGGGACCGATGGCGGCAACGCGGGCACCTGCACCGTCGACCTCGACGGCGCCGAGTGCGCCGACAACACCGACACCGACTCGGTCGGCAACCAGCCGGCCGAGCAGGGCAAGGGCAAGGACGAGCTCGCCGAGACCGGTGCTGCCGAGACCACGTTCCTGCTGGTCGGCGCCGCGACGATGATCGCCGGAGGCATCGGCTTCCGGATCCTCCCGCGCCTGATGAACGGCCGCACGGCCGCCTGACGGCCACAGCGGTACCTGCACGAAGAGAGGGGCTCGGACCGCGGAAGCGGTCCGAGCCCCTCTGGTCGTGCGCGTCGTACCCGGGGGAGTGAGGATCACGCCGTGTCCCGGCCGCCTCCCGGGGCTCCGGAACGGGGCCTCCGCGGCTTCCGTGGCCTCCTCCACCTCGCTCGGCGGCCGGAACGCCCTCCCAGCGCGCTGGGAGGGCGTTCCGGCGCCATCGCACCGGCCACGTACCGGGTTGAGGCCCGGGGCCCCGGTGCAGGTCATCCCGCGCGCACCATTCAGGTAATCGGGAACCGTTCAGGTAATCGGGCGGCTGCGCTCGGTCACGCCGCCTGGTGGGCGAGCAGTGCCAGCGCGCACAGCAGCACCACCAGCAGGGCGATCAGCATCATCGGGTTCATCCCACCGAGGGGGCCCTGTCCCTGCTGCTCCAGCCGCGCGCGGCTGGCCCGGCACACCGGGCAGCGGCCCTCGGCCACGGGCGCCGCACAGTTCGCGCACACCAATCGGTCATAGGTCATGCGCTTTCCTCCTCCCGCGCGGCGGAGCCGCACAAGCCTTCACTCCGCACAACGCTCACGGAAACGCGACCGTTCCCCCTACCACTGTGCCAGCTCGCACGGATTTCGGCGCGGCCCGCCGGACAGGTCACGGAAGCTCCCGGTTCGCGTCCGCTTGCGTTCCGGCATAAATCACCCATCCCGGTACGCGCGCCTGCACGCGTCAGTCCGGTTCGCGTATGGTCACGCTCACCTACTCCCGGCCGACCGTGGTGCATCCGTGATCCGATTCGACAATGTCTCCAAGACCTACCCGAAGCAGAGCCGTCCCGCTCTACGGGATGTGTCTCTCGATATCGAGAAGGGCGAGTTCGTCTTCCTGGTGGGCTCCTCCGGCTCCGGCAAGTCCACCTTCATGCGGCTCATCCTCCGCGAAGAGCGCGCCAGTCAGGGCATGGTCCATGTCCTGGGCAAGGACCTCGCGCGCATGTCCAACTGGAAGGTGCCGCACATGCGCCGCCAGTTGGGCACGGTCTTCCAGGACTTCCGGCTGCTTCCCAACAAGACCGTCGCGGAGAACGTGGCGTTCGCCCAGGAAGTGATCGGCAAGCCGCGCGGCGAGATCCGCAAGGCGGTTCCGCAGGTCCTCGACCTCGTCGGTCTCGGCGGCAAGGAGGACCGGATGCCGGGTGAGCTCTCCGGTGGTGAGCAACAGCGCGTGGCGATCGCGCGGGCCTTCGTGAACCGGCCCATGCTGCTGATCGCGGACGAGCCGACCGGCAACCTCGACCCGCAGACCTCGGTCGGCATCATGAAGCTGCTGGACCGGATCAACCGGACCGGGACCACCGTGATCATGGCGACCCACGACCAGAACATCGTCGACCAGATGCGCAAACGCGTCATCGAGCTCGAGCAGGGCCGTCTCGTACGCGACCAGGCGCGCGGCGTCTACGGCTACCAGCACTGAGCACCCAGCACTGAAAGGACGCCATGCGCGCCCAGTTCGTCCTGTCGGAGATCGGCGTCGGCCTCCGTCGCAACCTCACGATGACCTTCGCCGTCGTCGTCTCCGTCGCCCTCTCGCTCGCCCTGTTCGGCGGCGCGCTGCTCATGCGCGAGCAGGTCAGCACGATGAAGGACTACTGGTACGACAAGGTCAACGTCTCCATCTACCTCTGCGGCAAGGGGGATTCGGAGACGGTGGTCCAGTGCGCCAAGGGTGCGGTCACCGGGGAGCAGAAGAAGGAGATCGAGGGCGATCTCAAGAAGATGGACGTCGTCGAGACGGTGACGTACGAGTCGTCCGACGAGGCGTACAAGCACTACCAGGAGGAGTTCGGCGACTCCCCGATGGCCGGCAACATCACGCCGGACCAGATGCCGGAGTCCTTCCGCGTCAAGCTCCACGACCCGACCAAGTACAAGGTCGTCGCCACCGCCTTCGCCGGCCGCAACGGGGTGCAGTCGGTCCAGGACCAGAGAAGCATCCTGGACAACCTCTTCGGGCTGATGAACGGAATGAACGTCGCCGCGCTCTTCGTGATGGCGCTGATGCTGGTCATCGCGCTGATGCTGATCGTGAACACCGTCCGGGTGTCCGCGTTCAGCCGACGGCGCGAGACGGGCATCATGCGGCTCGTCGGCGCCTCCGGCTTCTACATCCAGATGCCGTTCATCATGGAGGCCGCGTTCGCCGGCCTGATCGGCGGCGTACTGGCCTGCGTCATGCTGCTGGCCGGCCGCTACTTCCTGATCGACGGCGGTCTGGCGCTCAAGGACAAGCTGAACCTGATCGACTTCATCGGCTGGGACGCGGTCCTCACCAAGCTCCCGCTGGTACTGGCGATCGGCCTGCTGATGCCCGCGGTTGCCGCTCTCTTCGCGCTGCGCAAGTACCTCAAGGTATGACGAACGCCTCCCGGGCGCGTGGCCAACGAGCCGTGCGCCGGGGAGGCGTTGTCCTAGACTCAGCGCCATGTCTGGCCCCGTTCATCGTGTCGGGCCCCGCGGTCTCTGTCGCGGGGCGGCCCTGACATTGGTCTTCGCGAGCGTGCTCGCCACCGGCGCCGCCACCGGTGCGCTGCCCCGCGGCGACGGGCGGAGTCCGGAGACGGAGACGCGGCCCGTCGCCTCCTTCGCGGACCGCGACGCGGTGGTCGATGCCGCCGCCGACGCGGTGGCGGACGGCAAGTCCGGTACGGAGGCGGCCGAGGAGGTCGTCAGCCGCAGCGGGGACCGCTGGGGCGCGGTGTACGACGAGCGGGAGTACCAGGAGTTCGAGCAGGCCCTCGACGGCTCTTACACGGGGGTCGGGATCGCCGCCCGACGCTCCGCCGACGGGCTGGTCGCGGTCGCCCGGGTCCAGCCGGGCAGCCCCGCCGACCGGGCCGGTATCCGTGCGGGCGACCTGATCCGCACGGTCGACGGCCACCGGGTCGACCGGCGCCCGGTCTCCGACGTGGTGGCCCTGCTGCGCGGTGACCGTACGGGCGCGGTCGCGGGGAGCGCCGTCGTCGTGGGGGTGCAGCGGGGTTCCGCCGGCCGGACCGAGACGCTGCACCGGGCCCGTCTCACCACCGAGGCCGTCACCGTGCGGCGGCTCGGACCGGACCGTTCCGATCCCTCCGCAGCGGTACTGATCGAAGTCGGCTCGTTCACCAAGGGTTCGGGCGCCGAGGTCCGTGACGCCGTCCGGGAGGCACCGGCGGGCACCGGCGTGCTGCTGGACCTGCGCGGCAACTCCGGCGGGCTGGTCACCGAGGCCGTCACCGCCGCCTCCGCCTTCCTGGACGGTGGCCTGGTCGCCACCTACGACGTGCACGGCGAGCAGCGCGCCCTGTACGCGGACGGAGGGGGCGACACCGCGCGCCCCGTCGTCGTCCTCATCGACGGCGGCACGATGAGCGCGGCCGAGCTGCTGACCGGCGCCCTGCAGGACCGGGGGCGCGCGGTCACGGTCGGTTCGCGCACCTTCGGCAAGGGTTCCGTCCAGATGCCGAGCAAGCTCGCGGGCGGCTCGGTGGCCGAGCTGACCGTGGGCCACTACCGGACTCCGGCGGGCCGGAGCATCGATGACCGCGGCATCACACCGGACCTCGCGGTGAGCGCGCGGGCCCAGCAGCGGGCCGAGACGGTATTGAGTGGCCTCGGGGGTGGGTCGTAGTGCGAAAATGGCCGCACTATGGCTAAGGAAAAGGACACCGGGCGCAAGATCATCGCGCAGAACAAGAAGGCGCGTCACGACTACACCATCCTCGACACCTATGAGTGCGGCCTCGCGCTGATGGGCACCGAGGTCAAATCGCTGCGCATGGGCCGGGCCTCCCTGGTGGACGGCTTCGTGCAGATCGACGGCGGCGAGGCGTGGCTGCACAACATCCACGTCCCGGAGTACGTCCAGGGCACCTGGACCAACCACTCGGCCAAGCGCAAGCGCAAGCTGCTGATGCACCGGGCCGAGATCGACAAGCTGGAGTCGAAGGCGCAGGAGAGCGGACACACGATCGTCCCGCTCGCGCTGTACTTCCTCAATGGCCGGGTCAAGGTCGAGATCGCGCTGGCGAAGGGCAAGAAGGAGTACGACAAGCGGCAGACGCTGCGCGAGAAGCAGGACACCAGGGAGACGAACCGGGCGGTCTCGGCCGCCCGCCGGCGCCAGCGGAGCGCCTGACCGGCCCCCGGGGACCGGCCGGCGGCCGGTCCGCCAGGAATAGGCTGGCATCGGCGTGCGTTGGTCACGTACGATGGCACTGCACCCCACGGGGTGTGTACCACCTTTGAAAAATCAACATGGGGATGATCGGTTTCGACAGCGGATGTCGAAGCAGGGGAAGCGAGTCGAGGAAGCGGCAATGATCTCGTTAACCATATGTCGCAACCAATAATCGCCAATTCCAAGCGCGATTCCTCCGCCTTCGCCCTCGCTGCCTAATTAGCAGCTAAGCGAAGACTCTGCGGAGTGTCAGCCCGGGGGTGATCCCGACCCGGATCCTGGCATCATTAAGGGATCTAAACTTCTAGGCCCGGTCACGGGGCCCTGAAGGAAATCAAACAGTGGCTGGGCCTGTCGGAGGCTTGTTCGCGTGACCTCCGGGGCCGAGAAAAGCGCAGCGAACTGCACTCGGAGAAGCCCTGATTCCGCACCGTTGGACGCGGGTTCGATTCCCGCCATCTCCACAATTCCCATGTGAACGAGGACCCCGTTGCCACCGGCAACGGGGTCCTCGTTTTTTTCTGCCCCGATGGCCGGCCGGCCATGAAGGGGCGCGTGGGAGCGCGCGCACCGGCGTGCAGTTCGGCGGTACGCCTCGAAGTCGGAACAGATGTATGTCTCACGATGAACAACACCGGACAGTAGGGTCGGAGCGTCCTCGGCGTGCGCTACATTCATCGTCCGGGTGCGCTGTGGTAGGGGGCGCTTGGGC
>NZ_JAFMPZ010000406.1 GCF_017353455.1 Streptomyces laculatispora | reverse complement strand
GTCGCGTGCCCCGGCGCCGCCCCGCCACTGCTCGGCCACCGCCGCGAGGTGGATGTCGTTGGAGACCAGCACGTCGTACTTGAAGCGTGCCGACACCTCCGACACGACGTCGATCCGGTCGAAACCCGGGAGTGAGTAGACGTCCAGGTCATGGCCCGCGGGAACGGTGCGGATGTCCATGACCTCCGAGTCGTTGGCCCCCACACCGGTGATGCCGCAGGCCACCGAGCGGACGTGTTCCCTGTTCGTCCCGATCTGCCGGAGGGTCGCCTCGGCCAGTCGCGCCGCCGCCCCGATGCGCCCGGCCGGCCCGATGCGGGAGTCGACGCTGCGTCTGCGCACCGCCAGGACGTCTCCGCGCAGGTCGCAGACGACCACGGCCACCTTGTGGGCGCCGATGTCGACGCCGACGACGGCGAAGTCCTCGGCCACGACCTCGTAGCGCCGGGCAGGCCGTCCTGCCGACCGCTCGCCGTTCGGACGGTCGAGCGCCTCACGGACGAAGCCCTCGTCCACCAGCGTCGCCACCAGGTCCTCGGCGGTGGGGCGGGAGACTCCGACGATCGAACGCACGTCGCTGACCGTCAGTGACGCGGCGTCGAGGAAGGCTCGCACCGTGGCCGAGAGATTGAGCCTGCGCAGGAGGTGGGCATCGCCCGCACGGCCTGCGGGTGCCTTGCTGCCCCGGGTTTCACCGATGTCTTGACTCACGGCGGCACAGTATCTAAATTGACGCCGCAACAGCAATATTGCCAAGAAACTTACTTATCTAAATTCTGGCCGAGCGACATCCCCCGGTGGGTTCGACCAGCAAGGAGGGCCTCATGAGCAAGCGGGCCAACTGGGGTGCGGTAGCGGTTTCGTTGGGCCTGGTCGCGCTGACCGGCTGTGCCGTCGGTGGCGGGAACGGAGGTGGGAGCGGTTCGGTCGATGACGTGACGTTGAGCCTGCTCACCTTCGAGACCCCCAACCTCACCGCCTCCTACTGGGACGACATCATCGCCCGGACCAGCGCCAAGGTGCCGGGGGTGAAGATCAAGAAAATCGTCGCGCCGAGCGCCGAACAGCGCAACGAGTACACGCGCCAGCTCGACTCGACCGGCGCACTGCCCGACATCATGGTCGCGATCGACCCCGCCGGACTGGCGGAGGGCGGCAAGCTCGCCCAGTTCAGCGAGAAGGAACTGGCGGACTGGACCAGCCCGACCGCGAACAGCTTCAACGGCAAGATCTACCAGCTGCCCACCAACTCGCAGACCTGGCAGATCTACTACCGCAAGGCGGCTTTCGAGAAGGCGGGCATCACCACTCCTCCGAAGAAGTGGGACGACCTGCTCGCCGCGGTCGACAAGCTGAAGGCGGCGCAGGTCAAGCCGTTCGTCATGGGCGGCGGTGCACCGGACGGCCTCGGCCCGCGCTGGACCTTCGCCCAGCTGGTGGCCGACGAGGTCTACGCCAAGGACCCGAAGTGGCTCGACAAACTGACCGCGGGAAAGACCGACTTCAGCGACCCGCTGTTCGTCAACGCGGCGACCAAGATGAAGGCACTGGCGGGCAAGGAGAACGTCGACAACCTGTCGGCCACCTACGCACAGGCGCAGGAAGCCTTCCTCAAGGGCAAGGGCGCCATGTACCCGATGGGCTCGTGGTTCCCGGCGTCCCCGGACAAGGCGCAGCAGAAGGAGTTCGGCGCCTTCCCCATGCCCACGCAGGACGGCTCACTCGTCCTGCCCGTGTACACCGGCGGTGGACTGTCGGTGAGCGCCAAGTCCCCTGACGTCGCGAAGGCCAAGCAGTGGGCCATCGAGTTCTCGAAGCTGAACGCCGACGGCGGGGCACGGTACGACGGCCTGTTCGTCGCGCTCAAGGGCTACAAGCCGCCGGCCGGCCTGCCGCCGCTGTACAACACCACCCTCGATCTCCACGAAAAGGCCCAGGCTGGTGGAACCGTGACGCCGAGCTTCGGAAACGAGAGCGGTGTCCCGGCCCTGCCATCGGGCTTCATACCCAAGGTCGACGCGGCACTGAATGATCTCCTCAACGGCCGTGCGGACGTGGACAAGTTCGTCGCGACGCTGAACACGAAGTTCAAGGAGCTCTCGAAGTGACGCGCCCCTCGCCCGTCCGGACGAGGACCGACGCCGCCGGAGGGAAGTCACGGCCCGACCGGCCGCCGGCCACTTCGGCCCCGTCCGGGCGCGCGGGTGGGCCGCACCGGCGCCGCACCTGGACGTGGTCGTCGGCGGGAACCGGCGCCGTCTTCGTCCTGCCGACCCTCACGATCTTCACCGCGATGGTCCTGGCGCCCATCCTGTGGACCCTCTACACCGGGATGACCGATGAGCGCGCCACGCGCCCGGACACCTCGTTCGTAGGCCTGGACAACTACGGATTCCTCCTCGGCAACGAGGAGTTCCGGCACTCCCTGTGGAACACCGTGGTGATCACGGTGATCGTGGTGCTGCTGACGAACCTGCTCGGTCTCGCGATCGCCCTGCTGCTGCGCCGGCCGGGCCGGCTCTACAGCCTGCTCCGCAGCGTCTACTTCACCCCGGTGATCCTCTCCGCTGTGGTGGTGTCGGTGATCGGACGCTCGATCCTGGCGGACGACGGCCTGCTGAACAGCGCGCTCGTCTCGCTGGGGGTCGAGCACCCGCCGGGCTGGCTCACGGATCCGTCGTACGCGATCTACTCCGTCTCCGGGATCATGGTCTGGCAGCTGCTCGGCTTCGCCGTCGTGGTCTACCTCGCTGGGCTCGCGGGGATCCCCGCCGAGCTCGACGAGGCGGCGAGCCTCGACGGCGCCGGCCCCTGGCAACAGTTCCGTGCGATCACCTGGCCGCTGCTCGCGCCCGCGCTGACGGTCAACACCGTGATGCTGATGATCAGCTCGTTCAAGGTCTACGACCAGATCGCCGTGCTCACCAACGGTGGCCCCGGCACCGACGGCACGGCCACCGTGGCCTTCGCGGTGATCCGCACCGCCTTCTCCGAGCAACGTCCGGGAGTGGCGTCCGCGATGGCCGGGATCATGCTCGTCGTCGTCTCGGTCGCGAGCGTGACCGTGCTCAGGCTCCTGCAACGACGAGAGGTGAATCTGTGAACTCCCGAATGCCTTGGATGCGGCCGCTGTTGGCCACCGGCGTGGCGGCCGTCTTCTGCATGCCGCTCTACGTGGCGCTGGTCAACGTCTTCAAGCCCAGCTCCGAGGTCGTGACCTCGCCGTTGGCGCTCCCGCTTCCGCCGACCCTCGACAACCTCGAACACGTACTGAGCCGGCCGGACGGGCTGTTCTGGTACGGCCTCGTCAACTCCGTCACCCTGACCGCGGCGTCTATCCTCATCACCACCGTGCTGGCCGCGATGTCCGCGTACCATCTCGTGCGGTCGGGCCGCTGGTGGAGCCGTGCCGTCCTCGGCGTCATGCTGTCCGGCCTGATGATCCCGCCCGCGGTGATCATGCTTCCGATCACGCGGATCCTCGACGCCATCGGCCTGTTGCACTCGATGCCGGGCGCCGTGCTGGTCGACGTCGGGTACTACCTGCCGTTCGCCGTGTTCGTCTTCATGGGCTTCATCCGCTCGATCCCGCGCGAACTCGAAGAGGCCGCGGCGGTCGACGGCGCCGGCCGCTTCCGAATCTTCTGGCAGGTCGTCTTCCCGCTGCTGCGGCCCGCGTCGGCCAGTGTGCTGATCTTCCTCGGGGTATGGGTCTGGAACGACTTCCTGACTCCACTGCTCGTCCTGGGCCCCGGAGCCGGCAACACCGTGACGGTCGGGATCTTCCGCTCCATCGGCCCCTACCAGCAGGACTTCGGGGCGGTGTTCGCCTTCATGCTGTTGGCCACACTGCCCGTCCTGGCCTTCTATCTCGCCTTCCAGAAGCAGTTCGTCCGTGGTCTGACAGGGGGTGCCACGAAGGGATGACCGGCACGAGCGGCCGGTGCAGCAGTTCTCGTCGAGAGGTGACAGGAGTAATATCGTGCGGTTCTCAGAACTCATAGTCGGATCCCAGCCTCCCCGGAAGAGGCCCGAACAGCGTCGGCGGACGGCCGGTGCCGTGGCGTTCGCGGTACTGACCGCCGGCATTCTGCCCGCGGTCGGCGCACAGCCGGCGCAAGCACGACCTGGCGGAACGACTCCGTCGATCGAGATCCAGGCCGGCTATCTGGAGCTGGAGCTCGACAGGACAGGGACGGTCGTGGGTCTGGAGGACGTCAGGACCGGGGTCGACCACCTCGCGCCCGGTCATGCGGCGTCCCTGGTCAGTCTGGTCGTCGACGGCAAGCAGCAGAGGCCGACCACGGTTGACCGTTCCGGACCCGGTGGCCAGATGCTCACGTTCCGGAACAAGGCCGCGCACTGGAAGATCCAGGTGAAGCTGGTCAGCAGTCGCGGCGGCTACACCACGTTCGAAGCGGTCGCCGTCGACGTGCCGAAGGGCGTCGATGTGCAGACCCTGCTCTGGGGTCCACTGGCCACATCGATCTCCCAGACGGTCGGTACGTCGGTGGGCGTGGTCCGCGACGACGATTTCGCCATCGGGCTCCGACCGCTGACCGACCGCACCGAGGGCGCCTGGCCGCAGGAGGACCAGGACATGGGCTGGGAGAGCGAGGTCAACCACGATCCGGACCATGTGAGCGTGGGCTCCCTGGAGGAATGGAGCGCGGCAGGCGTGACCCCCTGGGGTTCGGTACTGCGCGCCTTCACCTTCGACTACACCAAGGAACGCCACCGCAAGGTACGCGGCTATCCGATCCCGGTCGGACCGCTGCCCGGCCGCGACGGCAGGATCGCCGGTTCCAAGGTCGCACTCTTCGGAGCCTCGCCCGAGGCGACGCCGACGATCCTGTCCAACATCGCAAAGGGTGAGAAGCTGCCCTACCCGAAGCTGAACGGGCAGTGGCAGAAGGCCTCCCAGGCGAGCAGCCAGTCATGGCTGGTGCTCGGCGACCTGGAGACCGGCAACATTCCGGCGGCGGCCCGGTTCGCCAAGGCGGCCGGCATGAACCGCATCTACTCACTCACCAGCAGCTACGGCCCATGGAAGTCCAGCGGCCACTACCAGTTCGACTCCAGCCTGGGCGGCAGCGACGCCGGGGCCGCGGCGGCCGTGGACAGCGCCCGGGCGAACGGTGTACAGCTCGGCGTACACACTCTGTCGGACTTCATCAGCACCGGCGACGAGCCCTACGACTGGGCCTGGTTCCCGCGGGACGCCTACCTCAAGCCACCCGCCGACGACCGGCTCGCGATGGGAGGTACCGCCTCGCTCACCCGTCCACTGACGGCGGACGACACCACCGTGTACCTGGACGACGGCGCGCTGCTCGCCGCGGGACCCAGCTACAGCCTCCTGCGCATCGGGGACGAGTTCGTCAGCTACGGAGCGGCCGAGCAGGTGGGGAAGGAGTGGAAGCTGACCGGCGTGCAGCGTGCGCGATGGGGATCGGTCGCGGTCGCACACCCTGAGGGCGACCACACCGCCCGGGTCATGGCCAACAGCTACGGCGGCGCGATCGGCGGCCATGCCGTCCTCGACGAGATCAGCGACCGGCTGACCACCGCCTGGAACACCACCGGCATCACCGGTATGTCGTGGGACGGCCTGGAGTCGGCATCGGAGTCCGGCTGGGGCGCCTACGGCATGGCGCACCTGGTGAACAAGACGTTCCGGCGCATCGATGCCAAGGACGGATTCATCTCCGAGACCAGCCGGATGACCTCGAACACCTGGGACGCGCTGACCCGGGCCAGCTGGGGTGAGGTCGGCAGCACCTCGATGGAGCAGGTGTTCGCCAACAACAAGTACCTCCAGGCGAACTACCTCCCCGGCATGCTCGGCTGGATCAGCCTCAACGGCTCGGACAGTCTGCTCACCATGGAGTGGAAGCTGGCCCGAGGCGCAGGCCTGAACGCCGGGACGGGTTTCCAGAGCTCGGTCTCCCGCCTCGAATCGGGCGGCGAGAACACCACGCGGCTGCTCGACGCCATTCAGCAATGGGAGACGGCACGCAACCTGGGCGCGTTCACCGCGGA
>NZ_JAFMPZ010000405.1 GCF_017353455.1 Streptomyces laculatispora | reverse complement strand
AAACACGGTTGCAGTACTAGTACGCCCATAGGCGGTAGGCGTTCAGTCGGTCGGCGAGCAGCCGGTAGCGTTGCTGGGCCGGCAACGACATCAACCCACGGACGTTGATGTCCACTCACCTTCTCCCCTCGCGCCTGTGCCCGGCGCTCGCAGTGTAGGACACCCTTTCAACGCACGAGATCAATAACCGTGGGCGATCAGATGTGACCAAGCCCCCGCATAGGTCCCACCCTGCGTCAACCCCCGAAGGGCTTCCGACGTTGACCACTTAGTGTCATCGGCTTAGTGTCATCGGCGAAGCCCGTCTGATCACCCCGCTGCGCTCCGCGGGCGGCCACCGCCGCTACTCCCGCTACCAGCTGCGCATCGCCGCCCGCGCCCGGGAACTCGTCGACCAGGTTCTTTCATGCCCACGACCGCACCCGAACCTACGTCCAGATGATCACCCGCTGCCGCACACCTCGAACGACATCCGGGATCGCCACCCCCGTACTGGCGGTGCTGCGCTGTGACCAGCGGCCCGGCGATCCGGCCGACGCGAACGGGGTGCACCGCGCCACCGTCACCCGCTGGGTCCGCGAGGTCGTCGGACTGCTGGCCGCCCGCGCCCCGCGCCTGGACCGCGCATGCAAGAAGACCGTCCTATCCGGTGGCGGAATCGCGCTGCTGGACGGCTCGCTGATACGCACCCGCCGCCGCACCGGAGGCGAGAACCGGAAAAACTACTCCGGCAAGCACAGATGCCACGGCCTGCTCGTGATCGCGCTCACCGATGACCGGGGCCGCCTGCTGTGGGGCTCCGCGGCCAGGCCCGGACGCAGCTCGGAGATCACCGCCTGCCGGCACGACAGACTCGCTGCCCACCTTCGCGCGGCTGGCCTCGACGCGATCGCCGATCTGGGCTTCGTCGGCCTCGACGACAACGGCCCGGACGCCGACCCGGCGGTGGTCACCGGCTACAAGGCCGCCCGGCACCGGTCCATGACCCGCGGCCAGAGACTGTCCAACAAGGCGCTGGCCGCGGTCCGGGCAGCTGCCGAGCACTGCTTCGCGCACCTGAAGAACTGGTGCGTGCTCGGGAAGGTGCGTACCGACCCGAAGTGGGCGACCGCGCTGGTACGGGCCGTGCTGGTCCTGACGAACCGCGATTCAGTCAGCCTGAGAGTGTTCTGCCGGTGAGGGCGTCGTCGAACCCTTGGGGTCGCGGGTGGGCGCCGAAGGGCCTGGGAAGTGCCCTCGTCGCCTGCCCCGTCCCGTAGCCGCCGTGGCGGTTCCGGGACGCGCCGACTCCGGGGGTGCGCGGCCCGTCGGCGCGACGCGCCGCTCGCAGGGGTGCCGGCCCGTCTTTCGAACCGGCGGTAGATCTTGTCGCGCGTCCGGGGGCCATCACCTCACGGATATCCGTTCTGATACTTGGGACAGTACGGGGGGCGATGACTTGTTCAGCGAGGGCCGGTTCGGGACGGACGGCGGTACTTCGGCCGCGGCGCGGCTTACGACTTCGGCCCGCCCGTGCGCAGATAGCCCTGCTGGGCCGCGTGGACGCCTGCCTGGAAGCGGCTGCGGGCGTCCAGGCGTCCGAGCAGGCCCGTGGCGATGCGGCGAGCGGTGCGAGGGGAGACGCCGAGCCGTTTGGCTATGGCTTCGTCCGTGTACCCGCGCGCCAGTAGCCGCAGCGTCTCCTGCTGCTGTCGGGTCAGCGCGTCGTCCTCGGGCCTCTCTTCCCGGCCCAGCGGCTCCGTCCGGTCCCACACGCTCTCGAACAGCGCCTCCAGGGCCGTGATCAGCCCCCGCCCGCTCACCACCAGCGCCCCCAGCGAGGAGTCCTGGTCGTCCAGGGCCACCAGGGCCAGCCGGTGGTCGGCGATGATCATGCGCGTGCTGAGCGACGGCGCGGTGCGGATCTCGGCGCCCAGCGAGGCCAGCCAGGCGACGTGGGCCACCGTGGGGGCGTGGTTACGGATGCTGTCCAGGTAGACCGTGCGCATGCGCACCCCGCGTCCCAGCAGCCGCTGGTTGAGCGGACGTGAGGCGCGCACGTTCTCCTCGGTCTGCGCACCGCCCGTGGCGAAGGTCTGGATCTCCTCCGATACCTCCTCGTGCAGCCGGTCCAGGTAGTCCCGCACGTGGTCCACACCGTTCAGGTGCACCACCGGCGACTCGCCCGAGACGGGGTCCGAGGCCGGCAGTCGGCTGAGCAGGTCGGCCACCGCCGCCTCTCCCGCCCGCACCTGCTGTTCGCGCGCCGCGAGGTCGGCCCGCTGCCGGGCCAGCAGCATCTCCAGGCCTAGCCGCGGATTGACCACATGAACCCGCCGGGGACCGCCCCCGGCGGCCGGACGGATCAGTGACAGATCCGTCAACTCAGCGATTGCAGCGTTAAACTGAGTCGGTGTCATGCTCAACTGGGAACAGTGCTCAGTCGTGGTGGCATGCGGATGGCCGAGCAGCGCGCGGTACACGGCCTCCGCCGCGGCGTCCAGACCCAAGGGGCCGAGCATCGTCCCTCCTCGCCAGGAGACAGGCGCCTCCGGGTGGTTATTTCCGCAGGGCGCGATGGATTCTCTTCGACTCTCCGGTGACGCTCCGGCAAAGATCATGACACGGGCGCGCGCCTTCGGGCAGAGGGCCGTTCGTTCCCGTGCGGCCGTCGGCCCGGAGGATGGCTGGACGGAAGGGGCCATGGCCTCATCGGTCCAGCGGTCTGACCTTCACCGTGTGCATCACTTCATACAAAACTCGCCATGCTGTAGACCGCTTCCCGCAGACAGTTGGAAGGGCTCCCCACATGACTCGCCTCCACCGCACCTCCTGTCCGAGACTCAGAACCCTCGTCCTCGCCGGGTTCGCCGTCGGGGCCCTCGCCGTTCCGGCCCTCGCGGCGGCAGGGGCCGCGACCGCGGCTCCCACTGTCGCCGCGTCCGCCGCGATCCCCCGGCCCGGCAGGATTCCCGACCAGGACCGACCCCCGGTTCCCCCTGTTCCCGACCGGGGCTCTCACGACTTCGGCTGGCAGTAGGCCGGGTCGGTACGTCATCTGTCGGCCCGACGTGGCCGAGGCGAGGTACGGAGGGAAGGCGGTCGAGAGTGCGATTCCAACTGCTCGGGCCATTGAGCATCACCGACGGGCGGGACATCGTGGTACTCCCGCCCTCCAAGCCGACCGCACTGCTGGCCGCGCTGCTCATCCGCCCCGGCTCCGTGGTCTCCACCGAACATCTGCGCGGCGTCGTCTGGGGTGAGGAACAGCCGGCCACCGCCAAGGCCGCGTTGCAGAGCTGCGTCCTGAGGCTGCGCCGGATCTTCGCGAAGTACGGCGTCGAGGACCAGGCGGTGGTCGCGGTGGCCGGCGGCTACCGCATGAGCGCCGACGCCGAGACCCTTGACCTGCTGCACTTCCGGCAGCTCGTGGACCGGGCCGGCACCTCCGGCGACGAGTCCGCACTCTGCACCCTGCGCCAGGCGCTGGCCCTGTGGCAGGGTCCGCTGCTCGCCAACGTCCCCTCCGACCTGCTGCACCGCGACGAGGTACCCCGGCTCGCGGAAGAGCGGCTGCGGGTAGTGGAGCGGGTCTGCGACATCGAACTGGAGCACGGCCGCTGCCGCGAAACACTCGTTGATCTATGGGAGGTTACGCGCGTATACCCGGGCCACGAACGGTTCGCGGAGCAGCTCATGCTGGCCCTGTACCGCACCGGCCGGCAGACGGAGGCGCTGGCGGAATACCGTCGGGTCAAGGGGTATCTGCGGGACGAACTCGGTGTCGACCCGCGCGCCGGACTCCAGCGGCTCGAACTGGCCATCCTGCGCGGCGACGACCTCGGCAGTCCGGACGCGGGCCGTGCGTCCGTCCCGCACACACCGCTCCCGGACGCCGGACCCGGCGGCCCGGCGTCCGGGGGAGAGGCGGCACCCGGTGCCGTGGAAACGGTCCACGGCACCGGGTGGCCCGACGAGGTGGCGGAGGGCACCGCACCGCTGCCCGCCGTGCCCTGCTTCACCGGGCGTGAACGCGAAGTGGCTTCATTGGTCGCCTTATTGACGGCTGATCCGGAAACGTCGGGGCGCGCGCCCGTCGCGGTGCTCTCCGGGGCGCCCGGCATCGGCAAGACCGCGCTCGCCCTGCACACCGCCCACACGGTGGCCCCCCACTACCCGGGCGGCTGCGTCCTGCTCCCGATGACCCGCCCCGACGGCACCGCGCTGCCGGTGCGCGAAGTCACCGGGCGGCTGCGCCGGTCCCTGCCCTCGTCCGCCACCGGGCGCGGCCGGACCCTGCTGATCCTTGACGACGTGGTCCACCCCGACCAGGTACGCGCGTTGCTGACCGCCAACGCGGGCGGCGCCGCGATCGTCACCAGCCGGATGGGGCTCGCCGCACTCGTCGCCACGCACGGCGGCACCGTATACCGGTTGGGTGCCCTGGAACCGGGGGAGTCCTACGACCTGCTCACCGCCGTGCTCGGCCGCGAGCGGGTCGAGGCCGAGCCCTCGGCCGCCCATCTGCTGGCCGCCGTGTGCGGGCGCCACCCGCTGGCCCTGCGCATCGCCGCCGCCCGGTTGCTCACCCGGCCCCGGCTGCCGTTGGCCGACTGCGCGGACTGGCTGCGCCGCGACCTGCCCGCCCGGCTCACCCTGGCCGACGACCCCCGCATGTCGGTGCCGCTGACCCTCGACGAGGCCCTGGAGCGGCTGCCCCCGGCGCTGGCCGAAGCGCACCTGCGACTGGGGGCGACCGCTCCCGATCCGCTGACCGCCGGCCGGGCCGCCGATGTTCTCGGCATCCCGGAGGAGACGGCGGAGGAGGTGATGGAGCGGCTCCTCGACGCGGGTCTCCTGGAGGAGGGACGGCCCGGGGCCTTCTGGATGCACGACCTGCTCCGGGCGCACGCCCGACGCGCGACGGCACCCCGTCCCGGGCACACACCGGCCCTGCTACGGCCGCCCCGGCGCGAGGAGGTCCCCCCGGTGGTCAGCACCGCCGCCCTGCGCTGACCCGGAC
>NZ_JAFMPZ010000404.1 GCF_017353455.1 Streptomyces laculatispora | reverse complement strand
TGGGCATCCGCCCGCTCGGCGAGCAGCGCGCCGAGCCGGCGGATGCCCACCAGGGTGTGGAGGTAGCGGGCCTGGAAGACGGCCCGGGTGGTTCCGGTCCAGCCTTGAGGGGTCGCCAGCGACGTGATGGTGTTCCGGTCGAGCCGGGGAACGGTCACGGTCATCCTGCTTTCTCCTCCTCGCCTCCGACCCGCTTGGGCAGGCGTCGCAAGTCCCGTCCGGCCGTGCCGGCGATCACGCGGATGAGCTTCTTCAGATCGGCGCAGTAGACAGACTCGTTCCGGAACCCGTTCGCCCGGGAGTACCGGTGCGGGAAGTACCCGCCGCCGCATATGCGGACCAGCTCGCATTCCCGGCAGGTCGCCCCCAGGGTCCGCCACTTGTCCTGGCGCTCGTGCACCAGCGGCGACTTCAGCGCGTCGTCGAAACTGTGGTCGAAGATGTTCAGGCCCAGCTCGCAGGCCCCCGGGTAGGTGACCTTCAGCGTGTCCACCGCCTGTATCTCCCCGTTGGTCTCGACCACGGTGAAATCGACGGGTTGCAGCCCCCACTCCTCCGAACTGTTCACGGCCCCCAGGTAAAGCGCGATGACGTCCCGGAACCGTCTGATCCTGACGGGCTGGGGGCGTTCCCCGTACCACATGTCGAAAATGCGGAGCAGCCAGTCCGCGTACGGGGTGGTGTCGAGCCGCTCCTTCCCTGCGGGGCGCAGGTCGTGATGGCCCAGCGGGAGCAGGAAATCGATGGACGGCGGATCGAAGGAGCGGAAGTAGGAGTACGTGTCGGCAGGGTCCGACTCGAGGTCGATCACCGCGAGGATCCCGCCCCACAACCCGCGCGCCCGGGGGCTGCTCAGCAGCTCGATCGCACGTTCCGCCTGCGCGAAGGACGATCTGCCCGCGTGGTCCAGTCGGTGGCGGTCGTTGACCGGGCGCGGCCCGTCCAGGCTCAGCCCGAAGGAGACGTCCCACTCCCGGCAGAAGTCCAGCACCTCCTCGGTGTAAGGGGTGCCGTTGGTCTGCCCGTTCCAGCGGATCCTGACGTCCGGCGCCGCCCGCGTCACCGTTTCGCACAGTGCGCGCAGGTACTCCACCCCCAGCAGCAGCGGTTCGCCCCCGTGGAGGGTCAGCTCCACCTCGTGCAGGTCGTGTGCGCGTGCGTGCTCGTTGATCCGGTGACCCAGCTGGGCTGCGGTCTTCATGGACATGCGGATCGGCTGCGAACGCCAGGACTGGTCGGCGTGCCGGTAGACGTAGCAGTAGTCGCAGTCGAGGTTGCAGCGCGAGGCGACCTTGCAGATGAAGGAGAGGAACGGCTTGGTCCCGGATTCCGGGACCGCGTCAGACACGACCAGACCACGTACTGGAACTGTGCGAGCTGAAACTGCTGAAGGAGCTGTGGCTGCTGTGGTGGCTGTACTCAGGTCCTGACGCGGGGTCCCGGTCTCCGCTGAACATCTCCACCAGGACCTGGCCGAGTACCGTGCCGTCGAGCGCGTCGATCGACAGGAGATCGAGCTCCGGGAGTTCGAGTTCGATGCCGTCGCCTTCGGCGCGTGCAAAATCAGATAATCCGGGCAATTTCATGCCTCCAGCCGCTCATGTTCCGACACGTGCCGCTCCAAGCACGGTCCCCTCTCCCCGTAGAACCGTCAACTCATTCTAGAAAAAAATTCAGAAACGATGTCCTACGCTGTTCTGGCGTGGAGTAAGCGGCTCAGCCGCCATCAGAACGAGGACGCCTGCTCGATGAGCCCGAAACAACAGCGTGGCGAAGCCACGGTCGAACAGGTGCTGGGCACGGCGCTCGACATCTACGCCGCATCGGGTGAGGCTGGCCTCACCGTCGGCGCGATCACCAAGGCCAGCGGCGTCAGCTCCGGAAGCATCTACCACCACTTCGGCAGTCTCGACGGCGTACTCGCCGCCCTCGCGCTGCGCACGGTGAGCCGGCTGCTCCAGGCGGTGGGGGCAGCGCTGTTGCAGGCGACCGGGGCCCGCTCCGGCATCCGGGACGTGGTCCTGGCCTACCTGGATTTCGTACGGACCCACCCGGAGGAGGCCCGTCTCATCCACTCCGTCACCGCGGACCGCGAAATCATCGCGCACGCCGGCCAGATCCGTGACTCCCAGGAGGCCCGGTTGGCCCCGATCAGCCGCTGGATCCAGGCACACCAGGAATCCGGCGAACTCGCACGGCTCTCCGCCCCCGTCATCGAGTCCCTCGTCATGGGCCCGGTCGTCGCCGTCGTACGCCGCTGGCTCACCGTGGGCGACATCGATCTCGACGAGGCTGCCCGCGTGCTGCCCGACCACATCTGGCGCTCGGTCAGCCACCACTCCTGACGGCGCCGGACCCGAACGCGCCCCCGGCCCTCGTGCCTGCCGGCCGGCTCCCGCGGCCGGGCGGGCGGCAGTCCCCCGGCTAGGTCCTGTTTCTCGGATCATGTACGGAGCCAGATCATGAGTGCTGCGAGTGTGACGGTGCCGAGGTAGATGTAGGCGCGTTTCTCGTAGCGGGTCGCGACGGCGCGGAAGCCTTTGAGGCGGTTGATGGTGCGTTCGACGGTGTTGCGCTTCTTGTAGAGCTCGCTGTCGAAACCGGTAGGCCGACCGCCGCGTGAACCTCGGTTCTTGCGGTGTCTCTGCTGGTCGAGACGTTCGGGGATGGTGTGCCGGATTCCGCGTCGTCGCAGGTAGCGGCGGTTCTTCCGGGACGTGTAGGCCTTGTCCGCCAAGACATGGTCGGGCCGGGTGCGTGGCCGGCCGACTCCGGCTCGCGGCACCAGAACCTGTTCCAGCACCCGCTCGAGCTGGGGTCCGTCTCCGTAGTGTCCGGGTGTCAGGACGAAGGCGAGGGGCCGGCATCGTCCCTCGGCAACGAGGTGGATCTTGGTGGTGAATCCTCCGCGGGAACGTCCCAGACATTCGCCGACCTGACCACCTCCTCCAGGCGGATGGTCAGTCTCCGCAGTACCGGATCGACCTGGTTCGTCCCCCACTTGGCCCCCCTTTGAGGGACGGCGGCCGGGGGCGCTTTCCTCGCACCGGCGGCGTGCTGTTGGGCTCGCACGGCTGTCGAGTCCACCGACACGTCCCAGTCGATGCCGCCCTCGGCGTCCTCGGCTACCTGGATGCGAGACAGCAGCATCTGCCAGGTTCCATCGGCTGACCAGCGACGATGTCGTTTATACACCGTCTCCCATGGCCCGAATCGCTCCGGCAGATCCCGCCACTGCACGCCGGTCCGCACCCGGTAGAGAACCCCGTTGATCACCCGGCGGTGATCGCTCCACCGACCTCCACGCGCACCACCAGGAGGTAGGAACGACTCCAGCCGATCCCACTCCGCATTCGTCAGATCCCCACGGCCCATGTACCCAGCCTGGCCCCAACACCCCTCGCAGGTCAGGAGATCCGAGAAACAGGACCTAGTACTCCAGCCGGACTTCTTCATTAGCGCTGGTCAACGGCTTGGGCGTGGAGAGTGTAGTGGGCTGGAACGAGGGTGGGGCGGTTCTTTGCCGGGCCGTCCCACGAACGTGTGGCCGCGCTGCTTGTAGTGGCAGTGGCGGGCGCGTGCTTGATGTCGGCGACGCCAGTGGGACCACGTCATCGCGTGGTCGCGGTCCGGAGTACGGCGGCGGGGTTCAACTGCCAGCAGACGTCGAATTTCGGCCGGTGTGAGGTCCACGAGGTCGGGTGTGTCCCGCTCGGTGCCCCCTTTTCCCGTTCCTGGGCGGCCAGGACGGCGAGGAAGGCATGCGCGAGCATGGCGAGTGTGATGTGCCGGTACCAGCCCACGTAGCGGCGGACTTCGTACTGGTCCAGGCCGCATTCGTTCTTCGCGCTCTGGAAGCATTCCTCGACCTTCCAGCGGCAGCCGGCGATGCGTACGAGGTCGGCGACGGTGGCTTCCAGGGGTGCGCTGGCGAGGTAGTAGGCGAGTTCGTCGGGCTTTGTGATGCTGCGGCGGGCCAGCATCCAGCGTTGCCGGGTGGGTTCGTCGCCGTCGAACTCCCACACGGCCGGCAGGCGGGCTGCGGCCCAGTCGTAGAAACGCTCGCCCTTCGCGCCGCTTCCTGCTGACAGCCGCTGCCAGGCTTCGGGCGGGGCCTGGCCGATGAGGTGGTCGATGCGCGGGCCGTGGACCTGCTGGGACTTCGGGACGGCCACGACGTAGGAGAGCTGGTGGTCTTCGAGGAAGCGGCGGAAGTGGGAGTCCTGGCCGTAGGCGGAGTCCGCGGTGACCCAGCCGACGGGCAGAGGTGAGGCGAGGGCACGCAGGATGATGGTCCTCGCCAGTTCGCCCTTGGTGGCGAAGACGCGGTCGTCGGGGACACGGGCGGCCCGACAGCGTTCGCGGTCCTCGGTCCAGGACTTGGGCAGGTAGAGCTCGCGGTCGACCAGGGTGTGGCCGCGGGTGGTGGCGTAGGCGGCGAAGACCCCGATCTGGCAATTCTCGGTGCGGCCTGCGGTGCCGGAGTACTGGCGTTGGACGCCGGCGGAGGTGGTGCCCTTCTTCACGAAGCCTGTGTCGTCGATGATCAGCACGCCGTTGTTCGCGCCGAGGTGCTCGGCGACGTAGGTGTGCAGGTCGTCGCGGACCTCGTCGGCCTCCCAGCGGCTCCGGGAGAGCAGGTGCTGCAGCCCGTCGGGGGTGGCGTGGCCGGCGTATTCGGCGAGCTGCCAGCCGTTCTTGCGGCCCACAGGGCCAAGAAGCCCACGGACGTAGTCCCGCATCCGACGCCGGGATTCCACGCGGGAAAAACGCCCTCCGATCCGCAAGAGCAGCTCAGCAAGTCCCTCTTTCCACAGGCCCGTTGGTGTATCACTCATGCGAGCGGGCTGCCCGGAACGTTGCCACTCCAAGCGGCGCGGCCACACGTTCGTGGGACGGCCCGGCAAAGACCGCCCCACCCTCGTTCCAGCCCACTACACTCTCCACGCCCAAGCCGTTGACCAGCGCCAATGAAGAAGTCCGGCTGGAG
>NZ_JAFMPZ010000643.1 GCF_017353455.1 Streptomyces laculatispora | reverse complement strand
GCCTGGATGCTGACCGCCGCGCCGTTGAACGCGATCGTCGCGGCGGTCAGCATCCAGGCCGTCTGGCGCAGCAGCGGGAACGGGATGCGCAGCCAGGTCAGCAGCAGGTCCAGCGAGAGCAGGACGCAGATGCCCGCGTCGATGCCGATCGGGAAGACCAGCGAGAAGTTCCCGAAGCCCTTCTCCAGGGCGAGTTCGCGCACGGCGGCGTACGAGCCCGCGAAGCCGATCGCTGCGATGAGCACCGCACCGGCGACCACGAGCCCGATGAGTATGCGGTGCGTGCGTGTGAGCTGCATCGCGGCCACCCGCGATCCCCTTCCCGTTTCTTCGTCCCCGGCCTCCGGTCCGGAGGCGCGCTTTCGAGTTCTGGCGGGCACAGCCTGGCACACGCGGGTGCGATGCGTCGCGCGGGGAGGGGCGAAGCCCGGTTCTCGGAGGAGGACCGGGCTTCGTGAATCCGCTTCTGCGCTGGGGTGTTGGGGCCTCGGGGGCCGGAGAGCTACTGCGTCGTCTTGTGGATCGCCTTGCCCGAGGACTTGCTCGACGCCGCCTTGTCCGAGGACTTGTGGGTCGCCTTGTCGGTCGCCTTGCCCGAGGACTCGGGGGAGTCGGGCGAGGCGCTCGCCTGCGGGCTCCCGTTGGCGTCGGCGACGGCGGCGACCGCCTCCTTGGCGGCCTTCTCGGCGCCCTTCAGGATGTCGTCGGCGGACGGGGTCTTCGCGCCCGCGTAGCCCGCGCCGTTGTAGGTCAGGGTGACGACGACGTTCCCCGTACGGGCGACGACCGTCGCGTACTTGAAGTCCTCGCCCGTCTTGTCGAGGTCGTACGTGACCCTGGTCGCCTGGTCGCCGATGCCGCTCACGGGAGTCGTGACGAGCTTCTTCGCGCCCTCGGCCGCCTTGGCCTTGGTGAGCTGCTTCGTGAGGTCGTCCCCGGCCCGGTCCGCGCCGCTGCCCAGGGCCTGGTCGGAGGCGAAGCGGGTGAAGCCGACGTCGAGCCAGCGGTACTGGGAGCCCTTGACGCCGTTGTCGTCCAGACCGTTCCAGGAGCAGCTGCCGCGGGCGGCGGTATCGCTGGACCTGCCCGGTGTGCCCTTCTTGTCCTTGGCCGCGGGGACCAGGGACTTGACCGTCTTCGCGGTGATCGACTTGCACGGTTCGGGCAGCTCGGCGTACTTCGCGGCGGCGACCGTGGCTTGCGACTTCGTCGCATCCGGCGCGGGGGACGAGGCCGAGGCCTTGTCCTTGTCGCTGTCGGAGTCCGACGAGCAGCCGGCGACGACGAGCATCACCGGAACGGCGGCGCAGGCGAGTATGCGGGTGAGTCGCGGGGCTGATCGGTGCATGGTTCCTTCACTCGGGTGGCGCGGCGTTCGGGCGGCCGGACGGTCGGTGGGCGTGGGCGCCGGCATGGTGCGGGCGGTCGGCGGGCGGTGGTTCCGGAGGGCCACGGTACGACGGACGGCAGCCGGATGCCGCCTCGGCCGGATGGGTCGCGGGGCGGCCGGCGGCGGGGCCGGACCGGCCGGGGACGGGGTTACTCGCTGAACCTTTCGACCAGTTTCCGGCCCAGTGCCTGGGCCTTCTCCTGCAGTTCCTTGCTGTCGGGGACCTCGGTGGAGAGGACCGGCTGCGCGGTGTACTGGATGGTCACGATGACGTTCGATGTGCGGAATACCACGCTCACCGTGCGGTGCTGTGCGGTGGAACCTGCCCGGGTGAGCAGATCGTCCAGAAATGCGCCGTCACCGAGTGAATCGAGGACGCGGGGCTGGAGGCTCTCGACGGTGCTGCCGTCCGTGCTGCCGTCCGTGGTGTCCCCGCCGGTCTTCCCGTCCGCGGCGGTGCTCTTGCCCGCGTCCTTGCCCGGCTTTCCGCTCGCGGTCCCGGACGGGGAGTCCGGGGTGCTGTTCCCCGTGCCGCCGGGCAGGGCGGAGGCCGAGGGCAGGTCGGCGGCCTCCTCCTTCTTCGCGTACACCGCGCGGGCGCGGTCGTCGTCGCTCACGGCCGGGTCGTACGAGACGACGCGCTCGAAGTCGACGAAGAGGCTGCGGGCGCCGTCGGGTGCCTCGGTCTTCCAGCGGCAGCCGGCCCGGCGGTCGGTGTCGTACGTGACGGCGGGCGAACCGTCGAACACCTTCTCCTGCTGGGCCTCGGGCAGTTCGGCGGCGCCGGGCAGCAGGTCCTTCAGGGTGGCGGGTGCGATGGAGCGGCAGGCCTCCGGAAGGGTGCGGTACCTGCCCGGGGGTGCGGTGGAAGAGGCCACGGCGCCGGGCTTGCTGTCGGTGGCGGAATCACCGGTTCCGGTGCCGCTGCTGCAGCCGGCCGCGAGCGCTGCAATGAGCACGGCGCCGGAGGCGTACGCCATTCGTCGCACGGTCCTGGGCTCCCTTCGTGCGAAAAACGGTTGCCGCTCGTCGGCGGCGGGTGGACACAATGTGTATCGCACGCGCCGCTGTGGATGCCGGTCGACCGATACTTTTGCCGACCTTGGCCCCGGTTTTGCGCTTTCAGGCTTATCGGGGGAATCGAGGAACTATGTCGTACGTAGAGGTGCCGGGCGCGAAGGTCCCCATCCGCATGTGGACCGACCCGGCCAAGGTCGAGGACGTCGCGATGCAGCAGCTGCGCAACGTCGCCACGCTGCCCTGGATCAAGGGCCTGGCCGTCATGCCGGACGTCCACTTCGGCAAGGGCGCCACGGTCGGCTCGGTCATCGCGATGCACGGTGCGGTCTGCCCGGCCGCGGTGGGCGTGGACATCGGCTGCGGCATGTCCGCGGTGAAGACCTCGCTGACCGCCAACGACCTTCCCGGGGACCTGACCAGGCTTCGGTCGAAGATCGAGCAGGCCATTCCGGTGGGCCGCGGGATGCACGACGAGCCGGTGGACCCGGGCCGGCTGCACGGGCTCGCTCCGACCGACTGGGACGACTTCTGGCAGCGGTTCGACGGGGTGGCCGATGCGGTCAAATTCCGTCAGGAACGTGCTACGAAGCAGATGGGAACGCTTGGGGCGGGAAACCACTTCGTCGAATTCTGTCTCGACGAGGCGGGCTCGGTCTGGCTGATGCTGCACTCCGGCTCCCGGAACATCGGCAACGAACTGGCCGCCTTCCACATCGGCGAGGCGCAGAAGCTGCCGCACAACCAGGACCTGATCGACCGCGACCTCGCGGTCTTCGTCACGGACACCCCGCAGATGGCGGCCTACCGCAACGACCTGTTCTGGGCGCAGGAATACGCGAAGCACAACCGCGCGATCATGATGGCGCTCTTCCAGGACGTGGTCCGCAAGGAGTTCAAGAAGGCCGGGGTGACCTTCGAGCCGGTCATCTCCTGCCACCACAACTACGTGGCGGAGGAGCGGTACGACGGCATGGACCTGCTGGTCACCCGCAAGGGTGCCATCCGGGCCGGCTCGGGTGACTTCGGGATCATTCCCGGCTCGATGGGCACCGGCTCGTACATCGTGAAGGGCCTCGGCAACGAGAAGTCCTTCAACTCCGCCTCGCATGGCGCGGGCCGCAAGATGAGCCGGAACGCCGCCAGGCAGCGCTTCTCCACCAAGGACCTGGAGGAGCAGACGCGGGGTGTGGAGTGCCGCAAGGACTCCGGTGTCGTGGACGAGATCCCGGGTGCGTACAAGCCGATCGAGAAGGTCATCGATCAGCAGCGGGACCTGGTGGAGGTCGTGGCGAAGCTGAAGCAGGTCATCTGCGTGAAGGGCTGAGCGTGCCGGACGGGGCGAGGGCCGGGCGGGGGCG
>NZ_JAFMPZ010000642.1 GCF_017353455.1 Streptomyces laculatispora | reverse complement strand
CGAGTGGGTGGGGCGCGGTGTCGCGCCCCACCCACTCGTCCGCCCGGCCGATCAGCCAGTCCCGGCTGGGGACGACCAGTCCTGCCGGGGTGAAGGCGATCTTCCGCAGCTCCGCATGGCTGCCGGAGTCCTTCCGCCAGAGTCCGCTGACGATGTCGACCGCCTCGGCGGGGGTGGCGGCGAACTCCAGGCCCGCGTAGACGGGGGCGCAGGCGTCGAGGCCCAGGTCCTGGGCGGAGAGTCTGCGCCCCAGCCGCCGGGTGAAGACCTCCGCGATCAGTGCCGGGGTGGTTCCCCGCGGCTGCTGGCCGCGCAGCCAGCGGGTCACGGAGGTCTTGTCGTACCGCAGGTCGAGGCCGTGTTCGAGGCCGAGCTGGTCCACCCGGCGGGCGAGGCCGGCGTTGGAGAACCCGGCTTCGGTGATGAGCGAGGCGAGTCGGCGGTTGGGGGTGCGCTGCGGAGGTCGTTCCGACATCAGCTGTACGGTCTCCTGCCTTCGGGGCCGGGCGGGCAGCCCTTATGGAACGGCGCGAATTTAGCGGCCTGCGGGGCGACCTCGGCCACCTTCGCTTCACATTCATCCGATCGTGTGAGGATTGCGGGGACGCTGACGGGAACAACCTGCCGGGCCGACGATCCGGGACCGGTCGTACAGTTGCGGGAGGCGCGATTCGGTGCATGGTGGCGTGGCGCCGGGGATACCCCCCGGCCGCGGCACCGCAAGGAGAAAGGCTGCTGCCGTGACTGAGCTTCGGTTCGTCCGTCTGGGGTTCGGCGAGGAGGCCGTCGACTACCAGGAGGCCTGGCAGAAGCAGCGCGAGGTGCACGCGGCACGGTTCGAGGACACCGTCCCCGACACCTGCCTGCTGCTGGAGCACCCGCCCGTCTACACGGCCGGCCGGCGCACGGCGGACAGCGAGCGCCCCCTGGACGGCACGCCGGTCATCGACGTGGACCGCGGCGGCAAGATCACCTGGCACGGACCGGGCCAGCTGGTCGGCTACCCGATCCAGAAGCTGCCTCGCCCGGTGGACGTGGTCGCGCACGTCCGCCGTCTGGAGGAGGCGCTGATCCGTACGGCGGCCGAGTTCGGGGTGGGGACCAGCCGGGTCGAGGGCCGCAGCGGCGTTTGGGTGCTCGGTGACCCGGTCGAGGAGCGTCCGGCGATCGGCGGCCTCTCCCTCGACTTCGACCCGAGGCTCCGGGACGAGGAGTTCGACGCCCGGCTGAACGGCCCCGAGTACGCCCCGTCCAACGCCGGCCAGCGCCGCGAGGACCGCAAGCTGGCCGCCATCGGCATCCGGGTCGCCAAGGGCGTGACCATGCACGGTTTCGCGCTCAACGTGAACCCGGACAACACCTCGTTCGACCGGATCGTGCCGTGCGGCATCCGGGACGCGGGCGTCACCTCGCTCGCGTACGAGCTGGGCCGCGACCTCGGAATCGCGGATGTGCTCCCGGTCGTCGAGAAGCACCTCAGGGACGTCCTGGAGAACGCCGAGCTCGCCCCGCGCACCATCGAGCGCGCGGCCGATGCCGTGGCCACGGCATGACGCTCGGAACACCGCTCCGGGAATAGGCCCTGCCGGCCACAGGTTGGGCAGACGTAAAGCCGTATGAACTACGGGCGTACCCTGGTGTTCGCCGAAGAATCCAATGCAGTGAAAGCAAAGGGGAGTGCCGGAGTGTCCGCTGTCGCACCCGACGGGCGCAAGATGCTGCGCCTTGAGGTCCGGAACAGCCAGACCCCCATCGAGCGGAAGCCCGAGTGGATCAAAACCCGGGCGAAGATGGGCCCCGAGTACAACCAGCTGCAGAAGCTCGTGAAGAGCGAGGGTCTGCACACGGTGTGCCAGGAGGCGGGCTGCCCCAACATCTTCGAGTGCTGGGAGGACCGCGAGGCCACGTTCCTCATCGGCGGCGACCAGTGCACCCGGCGCTGTGACTTCTGCCAGATCGACACGGGCAAGCCCCAGGAGCTGGACCGGGACGAGCCCCGCCGCGTCGGTGAGTCCGTCGTCACGATGGACCTGAACTACGCCACCATCACCGGCGTCGCCCGCGACGACCTGGAGGACGGCGGCGCCTGGCTGTACGCGGAGACCGTGCGCCAGATCCACGCGCTGACGGCGGAGCGGGAGACCGGCCACACCAAGGTGGAGCTGCTGATCCCCGACTTCAACGCAGAGCCCGCGCAGCTCGCCGAGGTCTTCTCCTCGCGCCCCGAGGTGCTGGGGCACAACGTGGAGACGGTGCCGCGGATCTTCAAGCGGATCCGCCCCGGCTTCCGGTACGAGCGTTCCCTGGAGGTCATCACCCGGGCCCGTGAGGCCGGTCTGGTGACCAAGTCCAACCTGATCCTCGGCATGGGCGAGACCCGCGAGGAAGTCAGCCAGGCACTCCGGGACCTGCACGACGCGGGTTGCGAGCTCATCACGATCACGCAGTACCTGCGGCCGACCCCGCGCCACCACCCGGTCGAGCGCTGGGTGAAGCCGCACGAGTTCGTGGAGCTCAAGGACGAGGCCGACGCGATCGGCTACTCCGGTGTGATGTCCGGGCCGCTGGTCCGTTCCTCGTACCGCGCGGGCCGGCTCTTCCAGCAGGCGATCGAGCGGCGCGGCGCCACCGCCACCGCACCGGCCGCGCGGCAGACGTCCGTGTGAAACCGGGCACAAGAAGCTACTGAACAGTAATAACTGATTCGGCGCGGCCCGTCCGCTCCTCGCAGGCCGGAGGCGCGGATGGGCCGCGCCGACGTGCGCGGCGCCCATATCAAGGTTTCATTGGTGTTTGACCGACCGGTCATGCGCTGGTAACACCGAGCAGTGACCCTGGATGCACGCGGCACAGTGGCTTTCCCGGCCGCTGCCACGCCGCTTCCGTATCCAGTCCGCGCAACACAGTCCGCCCACTGAGCGCCGCTCAGTCCGCGCATCCGTTCCGAGGGGACTTCCACGATGCAGGCCGCGCCGGTACGTGCCACCGCCATTCCGACCGTCACCAACGCCCTCCGCGCCGTCGAGTCGTTGCTGCTGAGCAGCGGCCAGCGCACCGCCCGCCGCAACGCCTGGACGGCCGTCCTGGAGGACCGCCGCCGGGCCAAGGACCGGGTCGAGTCCGAGTACGTACTGGAGGCCGTGGCCGAGCACCGTTCTTAGGCCACGTAAACTTCATTGCATGGCGAGGAAGGCAAAAACCACTGAAGGCGCGGACAGCGCCGAGAACGCGGGGCGGCTCAAGCAGATCGCCCTGACCTACAAGATGACCAGGCGGACCGACAGCAAGATCGGTCTTGTCGTCGCGGGTGTGGGAATCGTCACCTTCGGTGTCCTCCTCGCGATCGGTTTCCTGATCAACCACCCGATCTACGTGGGCATCCTGGGCTTCGTGCTCGCCCTCCTCGCGATGGCGATCGTCTTCGGACGGCGTGCCGAGCGGGCCGCCTTCGGGCAGATGGAGGGGCAGCCGGGCGCTGCGGCCGCGGTGCTGGACCGCGTGGGCCGCGGCTGGTCCACGACCCCCGCGGTCGCGATGAACCGCAGCCAGGACGTCGTCCACCGTGCCGTGGGCAAGGCGGGCATCGTGCTGGTGGGCGAGGGCAACCCGAACCGGGTGAAGACCCTGCTCGCGGCCGAGAAGAAGAAGATGGCCCGCATCGTGGTCGACGTACCCGTGCACGACATCATCGTCGGCAACGACGAGGGCCAGGTGCCGCTCAAGAAGGTGCGCACCAAGATGCTGAAGCTGCCGCGCGTCCTGACCGGCCCCCAGGTGACCGCCGCCAACGACCGGCTGCGCGCGATGGGCGACCTGATGAGCAACATGCCGCTGCCGAAGGGCCCGATGCCGAAGGGTATGCGGATGCCGCGCGGCGGAAAGATGCGCTGACGCACGAAGACGGCACATGAAGAGGGCG
>NZ_JAFMPZ010000641.1 GCF_017353455.1 Streptomyces laculatispora | reverse complement strand
GCTCGGCAGCAGTACGGAGGGCCTGGGGGAGCGGCTGGCGGGCTACTTCATCGAGGTGTGGGAGAACCCGGTGTCCCGTGCCCCGCTGCTGGCGATCATGCGTTCGGCGATGACCCACGAGGCGGCGGCGAAGGTCCTGCGCGTCTTCGTGCTGCGGCGGCTGCTGGGCCGGATCGCGGAGCAGCTGGACGTCCCCGACGCCACCTTCCGCGCGGAACTGGCCGCGTCGCACATGGTGGGCATCGCGGTGCTGCGGTATGTGATCCAGGCGGAGCCGCTGGCATCGGCGGACCCGGAAAAGATCATCGCCATGGTGGCCCCCACGCTGCAGCGCTACCTGACGGAGGACTGACCCCTCCACCGCGTACTCCTCGCACTCCGCGCTGGCGCTCACCACTCCGCTGCGGGCGCAGCCCACCCGCGCGCCCGATCCCGGATTTCGGACACTGCGTCCAGATCCTGGCGCCGAGGCGTACGCTCGGAACCAGTCTTTTCTGTCGAAGGAGCGAGAGACGATGCCCCAGCTGAGGTCCCGCACTGTCACCCACGGCCGCAACATGGCGGGCGCCCGCGCCCTTATGCGGGCCTCGGGCGTAGCGAGCGAGGACATCGGCAAGCCGATCATCGCGGTCGCCAACTCCTTCACGGAGTTCGTCCCCGGCCACACCCACCTCGCCCCGGTCGGCCGGATCGTCTCCGACGCGATCAAGGCCGCGGGCGCGGTGCCCCGCGAGTTCAACACGATCGCGGTCGACGACGGCATCGCGATGGGCCACGCCGGGATGCTCTACAGCCTTCCGTCCCGCGACCTGATCGCCGACTCCGTCGAGTACATGGTCGAGGCGCACTGCGCCGACGCACTGATCTGCATCTCGAACTGCGACAAGATCACCCCGGGCATGCTGATGGCCGCGATGCGCCTCAACATCCCCACGGTCTTCGTCTCCGGCGGCCCGATGGAGGCCGGCAAGGCCACCCTCGTCGACGGCACGGTCCGCAAGCTGGACCTGATCAACGCCATCAGCGACGCGGTCGACGAGAGCGTCTCCGACGAGGACATGCTCCGCATCGAGGAGAACGCCTGCCCCACCTGCGGCAGCTGTTCCGGCATGTTCACCGCCAACTCGATGAACTGCCTGACCGAGGTCCTCGGCCTCTCCCTCCCCGGCAACGGCTCCGTCCTCGCCACGCACACCGCCCGCAAGGCGTTGTACGAGGACGCCGGCCGCACGGTCGTGGAGATCACCAAGCGCTACTACGAGCAGGACGACGAGACGGTCCTGCCGCGCGCCATCGGCACCCGCGCCGCGTTCGACAACGCGATGGCGCTGGACATCGCCATGGGCGGCTCGACCAACACGATCCTGCACCTGCTGGCCGCCGCGCAGGAGGCCGAGCTGGCGTACGACCTCGACGACATCAACGAGGTCTCGCGCCGGGTCCCCTGCCTCTCCAAGGTCGCCCCCAACGTGGCGCCCGGCGGTACGTACTACATGGAGGACGTGCACCGGGCCGGCGGCATCCCCGCCATCCTCGGTGAGCTCCACCGCGGCGGGCTGCTCAACGAGGACGTGCACTCGGTGCACTCCGACACGCTCGCCGAGTGGCTCAAGAACTGGGACATCCGCGGCGGCTCTCCGTCCCCGGAGGCCGTCGAGATGTGGCACGCGGCCCCCGGCTGCGTCCGTTCCGCGACCGCCTTCTCGCAGTCCGAGCGCTGGGAGACCCTCGACCTGGACGCGGCCGGCGGCTGCATCCGCGACATGGAGCACGCGTACTCCAAGGACGGCGGCCTCGCGGTCCTCAAGGGGAACCTCGCCGTGGACGGCTGTGTCGTGAAGACGGCCGGCGTCGACGAGTCGATCTGGACCTTCGAGGGCCCGGCGGTCGTCTGCGAGTCGCAGGACGACGCCGTCGACAAGATCCTCCGTAAGGAGATCAAGGAGGGCGACGTCGTCGTCATCCGTTACGAGGGCCCGCGCGGCGGCCCCGGTATGCAGGAGATGCTCTACCCGACGTCGTTCCTCAAGGGCCGCGGCCTCGGCAAGAGCTGCGCACTGGTCACGGACGGCCGCTTCTCCGGCGGTACGTCGGGCCTGTCCATCGGCCACGCCTCGCCGGAGGCGGCGTCCGGCGGCACGATCGCGCTCGTCGAGGACGGCGACCGGATCCGGATCGACATCCCGAACCGCTCGATCGAGCTCCTCGTCCCCGACGCCGAGCTGACCACCCGCCGTGAGGCGCTGAACGGTGTGTACGCGCCGAAGAACCGCGAGCGCAAGGTCTCGGCGGCGCTGCGCGCCTACGCGGCCATGGCGACCAGCGCGGACCGCGGCGCCGTCCGCGACGTCTCCAGGCTCGGCTGACCATCCGGTGTCCGGCCCCTCTCGCGAGGGGCCGGACTCATATCGGGCCCCGGACCGCGGCCGACGTCCCGCGCGACGTGTTGTGGCCCGAAAACCACTCCCTGTGACCGGGAGGTCGCAGTAAGCTCGCACCCTTGTCATGCATGATCATGAATGGGGGAGTATGCGCACTTCTGTACGCCGCTCAGCGGTCGTCTCCGTACGTCGCTCAGCGGTCATCGCGTCAGCCGTCGCCGCCCTCGCGGCCCTCGGCGCAGTCCCGGCGGGCGCGGCTTCGGCCGCCGCCACTCCGGCCGGTGTCTGCGGATCCGGGTACACCCAGATCGACTCGCACGCGTTCCGGAACTCGTCGGCCGAACTGGCCCGCGTCTACCTGTTCTACAACGCGAGCACCAAGTTCAACTGCGTGGTCACCTTCCACGCCTCCGCCACCAGCGGTCACGCGCTGACCACCGGCGCCTGGCTCGATGTGGACGGGGACGGCAAGGAACAGGTCAAGGATCAGGGCACGTACTCCTCCTACGCGGGCCCGGTCCGGCTCGCCGCGGGCAGCCACTGCGTGAAGTGGGGCGGCATGATCGAGGCGGGCGTCGGTACGTACACGTACACGAGCCCGTGGAGTCACTGCGGCTGACGCGCGACGGCGCTGCGCCCCGCACCGGACGGGCGCAGCGCCACCGCCCGGCTGACCCGGGTGCGGGCCCGACCCTGGGACAATCGGCCTCGTGAGCGAGAACAGCGAGACCTCCGACGACACCGCGCCCGGCACCACCGAGTCCGCGACGGCCTCCGCCGGCGCCACCGCGACCGCCCCCGGTCCGCAGCCCGAGCCCATCCGCTTCTTCGGCACGACCTGGGTCGCCCACGACGGCAACTACGGTCTCCGCCGCGCCGGAGTGGCCGTCGGCTCGCTCGCCGCGACCGTCGCCTCCTGCTTCGTGCTGCGGTTCGCCTATCAGGGCCTGGAGATCGCGGATGTCGGCAGTTTCGTCGGCCTGCTGGTGGTCCTGATGTTCGCCGTCTGCAGCGCCATCGCCTTCCGCAAGACATGGGAGGGCTTCAGCAGCCGTCCGGCCGACCCCGGCCGCGAGGACAATCTGCGCGGCCTCAAGACCATCGGCTTCATCGGCGCGCTGCTCGCGTACTTCATCCGTACGTTCACCGAGGCGCCGGGCGAGAAGCTCCGGCGCACGGAGTACGAGGAGGCCCAGGTCCGGTTCGCGAAGCGGCGGTCGGCCCGGACCGGGAATCCGGCAGCCCGCAGGACGGCCAAGGCGAAGAAGGCCCGCCGCAAGTAGCGCGGCGCGCCCGGCCAAAAGGCGGCCCGGCCCGTGGAGCCCGGCCGGTCCCGCCCGCCCCGGACCGGTTGACGGCCCGCGGCCGGCGGCGGCCGACACGGCCCCGCGACGCCGCTGACACCTCGACCCGGCAGCCCGGCCGAAGCCA
>NZ_JAFMPZ010000403.1 GCF_017353455.1 Streptomyces laculatispora | reverse complement strand
CGGTCGCCGGTGGCACCACCGGGGCGGGGGAGGGGAACCTCCTGGTCTCCGACAAGCCGCCGGGTCCGGAGCTGAACCTCGCACTGCTCTCCGCGTCCCTCTGGCGCGAACTCTCCCAAGTGCTGCCATCGGCGATCGAGTTCGAGCAGAAGGGCGGTCTGGTGGTCGCAGCGGACGAGTCGTCGCTGGCCACCCTGACCGCGACGGCGGCCGGGCAGGCCGAGGCGGGGGTGCGGACCTCCCCGGTCGCTCCGCACGAGCTGCCGGCACTGGAGCCGCACCTCGCGCCCGGCCTCGCGGGCGGAGTCCTCTATCCGCAGGACGCGCAGGTGCAACCCGCTCTCGCGGCAGCCCACTTGGTGCGCGCCGCACGTTCCGCCGGAGCCGGCGTCCACCTCGGGGAGGCGGTCACGGCCGTGCTGAGAGGGCCGACGGGTGCGGTGCGCGGCGTCCGGACCGGCCGGGGCGATCTGCTCGCTCCCGCGGTGGTCAACGCCACGGGCGTCCGGGGCGGCGAGCTGGCGGCGCTGGCGGGGGTCGAACTGCCCGTGCTGCCCAGGCGCGGGTTCGTCCTGGTGACCGAGCCGCTGCCACCCCTGATCAGGCACAAGGTGTACGCGGCGGAGTACGTGGCCGATGTGTCCAGCGCGTCGGCCGCGCTGCAGACCTCGCCCGTCGTGGAGGGCACGCCGTCGGGACCCGTACTGATCGGCGCCAGCCGCGAACGGGTCGGCTTCGACCGTACGTTGTCCGTGCCGGTGATCAGCCGGCTGGCCGCCGCGGCGGCCGCGCTCTTTCCCGTGCTCGGGACGGCCCGCGTGCTGCGCGCCTACCACGGGTTCCGCCCCTACCTGCCCGATCACCTCCCGGCGATCGGACCCGACCGCCGGGTTCCGGGCCTCTTCCACGCCTGCGGCCACGAGGGCGCGGGGATCGGACTGGCGCCCGCGACGGCGGCGCTGGTCATCGCGGCGATCCGCGGCGAGACCCCCGCCATCGACCCCGAGCCGTTCCGGCCCGACCGGTTCGACATGACGCCAGGAGCCGGACGGTGAACCGCCGCCCGCGACGTCGTACGCCCCGAGCAGCGCGCTGCCGGCCCGGCCCCGGCGACCTGCGCCCCGAGCAGCCCGCTGCCGGCCCGACCGCCCGATCACCGAGACAGGAGCCCTGGTGATACGTATCCGTAGGCGCACCGCCGCCCGTACCCCGGCCGGTGTGGCCGGTGCCGAGTCCGGGCCGGGGTTCGAGATCACCTTCGACGGCCGCCCGGTCCCCGCGCTGCCCGGTCAGAGCATCGCGGCAGTCCTCTGGGCGGCCTCCGTCCTCACGTGGCGCACCACCAGGGTGAACGGACGCCCACGCGGCGCCTTCTGCGGCATCGGCTCCTGCTTCGACTGTCTGGTCACCGTGAACAGGATCCCCGGCCGGCGGGCCTGTCTGCTGCCCGCCCGCCCCGGCGACGTGGTCACCACCCAGGAGGGGGACGGACATGCCGGTCTCCGCCACTGAACACCCCGACTCCGCGGGCGCGCCGCCCTTCACCGAACTCGCGGTGGTGGGCGCCGGACCGGCCGGACTGGCCGCGGCGGTCACCGCGGCCGACGGCGGACTCGACGTGGTCCTGCTCGACGCGGCGGACGCGCCCGGCGGCCAGTACTACCGTGCCCCGGCCCCCGGACTCGGCGCCACCCGGCCCGAGGCACTGCACCACGGCTGGGCGCGGTTCGCCGGACTGAGGGACCGTCTCGACCGGCACCGCGAGGCGGGGCGGATCCGCCACCTCGCCGGGCATCAGGTGTGGGCCGTCGAGCGGACCGGGACGGACTGGACCCTGCACGCCGTCACCGGCCCCGACGGCGCGGGTTCGGCCGCGCTGCGCGCACGCCGGCTGCTCATCGCGACCGGTTCCCACGAGCGGCAACTGCCCTTCCCCGGCTGGACCCTGCCGGGTGTCGTGGGCGCCGCCGGGGCGCAGGCCATGCTCAAGTCGGGGCTGGTGCTGCCGGGACGGCGCATCGTCGTCGCGGGCAGCGGGCCGCTGCTGCAGGCCGTCGCGGTGTCCCTGGCGCGGGCCGGCGCCAGGGTGCCCGCGCTGGTGGAGGCCGCCGGATACGGGGCGTACGCACGCGCTCCCCGCGTGCTGGCCGCCGACCCCGGCCGGCTCCGGGAGGGGGCACGGCACGGCGCGGCGCTGGCCCGCAACCGGGTACGGGTGCTGACGCACCGCGCGGTCACCGCCGTGCACGGCACCGACCGGGTGGAAGGCGTCACCGTCAGCCGCCTGGACCGCGATTGGCGTCCGCTGTCCGGGACCGGGCGCCGCATCGACTGCGACACGCTGGCCGTCGGCCACGGACTGGTGCCCCAGCTGGACCTCGCCGTCGGCCTGGGCTGCGCGACCCGGGGCGGCGCGGACGGGTCGGCCGCGCTGGTGCTCGACGATGACCTGCGCACCACCGTGCCGGGCGTCTGGGCCGCGGGCGAGACGGGCGGCATCGGCGGCGTGCACCTCGCGCTGGCCGAGGGGGAGCTGGCGGCCCTCTCGGCGCTCGGTGACGCACGGGACGGGACGCGGGGCCGGGACCCGCACCGGGTGACGGCGCTGCGCCGGGCCCGGCGGCGGATGCGCGCGTTCGCCGAGCTGATGGGCGCCGTGCACCGGCCCGGACCCGGCTGGACCCAGTGGCTCGCCGCGGACACGGAGGTCTGCCGCTGCGAGGAGGTCACCGCAGGCGCGATCCGCACGGCGGTCGACGACCTCGGTGCCGGGGACAGCCGTACGGTCAAGCTCCTCACCCGGGCCGGGATGGGCTGGTGCCAGGGCCGGATGTGCGGATTCGCGGTCCGGGGACTGGCCGGCTGCGCCGCGGAGGCCGGATCCCCCGACCGCCGTCCGCTCGCCTGCCCGGTCCCGCTCTCCACGCTCGCCCGTGCGGCCCGCCCCGAGGACGTGTGAAGCCCCGCGGCGCGCACGTCTCCCGGTCCCCTCCGGGACCTCGGCCTTCTCTTTCTCCTTCGCCGGTTCATGTCATGTCACACCTTAAGGAGCCCAGATGTCGACGAACTCCGCTGCTCGGAACAGTCCTTGGCGAGGCGTCATGGTCGCCACCCCGCTCACCCTGCGCGACGACCGGTCCATCGACTTCGACGCGTACGCGGCCCATGTGCGCGACCTCGTGGACGCCGGCTGCGACGGGGTGGTGCCCAACGGCTCGCTGGGGGAGTACCAGACCCTCACGGACCAGGAGCGCGACCAAGTGGTGCGCGTCGCGGTCGAAGCCGCCGGGGACGGCGCCAGGGTCATGCCCGGGGTCTCCGCCTACGACAGCGCCCAGTCGCGCCGCCGGGCCGACCAGGCGGCGGAGGCGGGCGCCGGCTCCGTCCTGCTGCTGCCGCCCAACGGCTACCCGTGCGAGGACGTCGCGGTCCGTGCGCACTACGCCGAAGTGGCCGCGGCGGGCCTGCCGGTCGTCGCGTACAACAATCCGTACGACACCAAGGTCGATCTGACCCCGAGGCTGCTCGCGCAGCTCCACGCGGACGGGTCCATCGTGGCCGTCAAGGAGTTCAGCGGGGACGTCCGCAGGGCCTACGAGATCGCTGAGGAGGCCCCCGGGCTCGACCTGCTGGTCGGCGCCGACGACGTCCTGCTGGAACTCGCCCTGGCCGGTGCGGTCGGCTGGATCGCGGGCTGCCCCAACATGCTGCCCGCCGGCTGTGTCGCGCTCTACCGCGCCGCCGTCTCCGGGGACCTGGAGACGGCCCTGCCCCTCTACCGGCGGCTGCACCCGCTGCTGCGGTGGGACTCCAAGCCGGAGTTCGTCCAGGCGATCAAGGCGTCGATGGACATCGTCGGACGGCACGGCGGTCCCACCCGGCCGCCGCGGCTGCCCCTCGATGCCGAATCCGCGGCCGCCGTGCGCGCCGCCACCGAGAAGGCGCTCGCCGAGGGACTGGACTGACCGGGCCACGGCACGAGCGAAGAACGCACACCGCACACGACACGCCGCGCGCCGCACATCGCAGCGGAGCGGCAGGACATCGCGAGGGGGAGACTTGCGCACGCGTCACATATTCCACGCCGTCGACTCGCACACCGAGGGCATGCCCACCCGTGTCATCACCGGCGGGATCGGCACCATCCCCGGCGCCACCATGGCCGAACGACGCGACTACTTCATGGCGCACCGCGACGCGGTACGCACCCTGCTGATGTACGAGCCGCGCGGCCATGCCGCCATGAGCGGTGCCGTCCTCCAGCCGCCGACCCGGCCCGACGCCGACTTCGGGGTCCTGTTCATGGAGGTCTCGGGCTGTCTGCCGATGTGCGGACACGGCACCATCGGGGTGGCCACCGTGCTGGTGGAGACCGGCATGGTGGAGGTCACCGAACCGGTCACCACGGTGCGGCTGGACACCCCGGCCGGACTCGTCTCCGTCGATGTCCACGTCGAGGACGGCGCCGCCACCTCCGTCACCCTGACCAACGTCCCCGCCTTCTCCGCCGGGCTGGGACTCACGGCGAAGGTCCCCGGCCGCGGCACGGTCACGTACGACCTTGCCTACGGCGGCAACTTCTACGCGATGGTGCAACTGGCCGATCTAGGACTCCCGTTCGACCGCTCGCGCAAGGACGAGCTGCTGGAGGCGGGGCTCGCCCTGATGGACGCGGTCAACGAGACGGACCGCCCGGTCCATCCGCTCGATCCCGGCATCCACGGGCTCAAGCACGTCCAGCTGATCGCACCCGGCTCCGACGCCGTCCACTCCCGGCACGCCATGGCCATCCACCCCGGCTGGTTCGACCGGTCACCGTGCGGCACCGGGACCTCCGCACGGATGGCCCAGCTCCACGCACGGGGCGAACTCCCGCTGGACACGGACTTCGTGAACGAGTCCTTCATCGGCACGACGTTCACCGGCCGGCTGGTCGCTGAGACCACCGTCGGCACACTGCCCGCGGTCGTCCCCACCGTCACGGGCCGCGCCTGGATCACCGGAACCGCGCAGTACTTCCTGGACCCGTCCGACCCGTTCCCCGAAGGGTTCCTGCTGTGAACCGCTGAACGGCAACCGCCCCGCTCAGCCTCCGACTCGGTGGCGGAGCGGGGCGGTTGTTCAGACGGTGCCGAACTCTCCGGCCTTCACGCCCGCCACGAAGGACGCGAACGCTTCGGCGGGAACGGTCAGCATGGGGCCGCTCAGATTCTTGGAGTCACGGACGGGGACCACGCCGGTAGCGGATGCGCTCGACGGCGCCCACTCGACGCAGGAACCGCCGTTGCCGCTGTACGAGGACTTGACCCACTGGAGGGACGGGTAATCGGTCACGGGGTGCCCTTTCGTACCTGAGTGATCATGGCTACAGACTCCGCTTGGGAGGGCGCTTCTGTCTGTAGCTGATGGTAGGCCCTCAGCAAGGGCAGCACGGAAGCGCTCTCCCGTTCCAGGTACCCGTGGATCTCGGACTCGACGTAAGCGACGATGGAACGGTCCTTCAGCGTCAGCAGGTTGACCAAACGGGTGAAGGGCCGCCGTTCTCCCATGGCGAAGGGAGCGACCTGAAGGGACGTGTTCGGCTCCTCGGCGAACTCGATCAAGTGCGCCAACTGCCGATGCATGACCTCATGGCCGCCGATCGGTCGGCGGATACAGCTCTCATCGAGCACCACGAACAACAGAGGCGGCAGCATTCGTGTCAGGGCGGCTTGGCGATCCATCAGGAACTCGACCCGCTCTTGAGCCTGTTCGGCCGTGATGGAACCTCGCCTGACGTTACTTGCCTCAAGGGCCGTCGCGTACTCCGGCGTCTGGAGCAGTCCTGGGATCAGGCCGGACTCGAATAGCCGGACCTCCGCAGCTCGCCCTTCATGCCCGACGTATTCCGGGAACCCTTCCAGCAGGCTGCCGTGCTGCATCTCGCGCCATTGGCGTTCGAATGTGTCGCCTGTGCCCGCAATGCCCAAGGCCACGTCAGCAGCTTTCGCGAAGCGCAAAGATGGCATCTTGCGACCAGTTTCGACGCCTGAAATGTGCCCGCTGGAAATGCCCGTACGGGTGGATAGTTCGTCTTGCTTCCAGCCGCGAGCCTCGCGTGAGCTGCGTAATCGTGCCCCGAACGCTGCCTGCGGGCTACTCTCCGGGTCCAACTCCTTGCGATTCACCCTTCACCCCCAACTTGGCTGACTGTTGAGCCACGTTGATCAGGCTTCGACCGTAGGCCACGCTGAGCGACCTTGGTAGTGGAATGGCTACGGAGAGGCACGATCGTGTGCGTAGAAGACGGTTCCCTGGACGGACGCCCTCGTCACCTTCCTGCTCCCGGCACGCTCATGGTGGACACCGCCCGTCAAGGCCGGGTGGGTGAGTTCCGAGGGGTCGCCGGCCCGTACTGGTCGCTGCGGCCGGTCTGTGGCGGGACCGAGTGGGAGGCCGAGCCCGAGCATGTGCGCCCCGCGGATGCCATAGAGCGGCTGCGGGCCGAGAACGCGCGGTGCAACGCGCGGAGTCGGGGTGAGGTGCTGTGAGGCCCCTGGCGGGCACGGTCTACGAGGTGGAGGTCACCGCGACGGCCGGCTGGAGGGCGGTTTCGCTCGGCAGGGCGACCGTGGCCAACCGCCGGCTCGCGCTCCGGTGGCTTCGGCGGCAGGCGCATCGGCTCGCGGACGGTCCCGGCGCCCCCGGCATACCGGGCGTCCGGGCGATCGGCTTCGAGGGCCCCGCCGTCCCGGACGGTCTCCGGGCATGGGCACGCGACCCGGACCAGCAGGAGCAGGCGATGGCGCGGCTGGAGGTCGGAGGGTCTGACGTGCTCACCGTGCTCGATCCCGCCGCCGGTCTGCTCGTGACGCTCGCCGGACGGCCGCTCCGTTCAGGCCGTGCCGCAGCGGACCGGCCGCTCCACGGGACGCGGCACCTTTGGCGTATGGCTGCGTTGGAGTGGTGACGCCTTCACCTATGTCTGCGCCGAACCGTGCGAACGGGTGGACCCGGCCATCGCTCCTCGGCTGCAACAGGCGTGCTGGCTGTTCACCGGCCACAAGCCTGGCCACTCCTGGGAGTTCGAGGACCTCCCGCACGAGCGGTAGGGGGTCACCGGCCCAGCAGGTTCCAGAAGTAGGACAGCTGTTCGGCCATGTCGATTTCGGGGTCGTACTGCCACTGCATCTGAAGCCCGTCGATCAGCGCGAAGACCAGGACGGCGAGGCGGTCGGCGTCGATGTCCTCCGGCAGCTGACCGGTGGCCTGCTGGGCGCGGATCGCGTCGGCGCCGCCGGCCCGGGCGTAGCGGTAGCGGTCGCGGAAGTACGCGTGCCCGGGGTGGTCGGGTTCGACGGCCTCGGCGGAGAGACGTGAGAAGAGCTGGACCAGGCCGGGGACGTCGGAGTTGTGGCGCTGGAGGTCGGCGAGCGCCCGTGCGAGGTCGGGCGGGAACGCGGCTGTGCCCTCGCCGCCTTCCTGGCCGCCGACTGTCAGCAGGTCGACGGCGTCGCGGCGGCGCAGGATCTCGATGAAGAGCTGTTCCTTGCTGCCGAAGTAATGCAGCAGGCCGGTCTGGCTGAGGCCGACGGCCTGGGCCAGTTCGCGCACGGTGGCGCGGCTGTAGCCGACCCTGGCGACGATCTCCAGCGCGGTGTCGAGAATCTCCTCGCGCTTGGCGATGCCTTTCGCGTAGGAGCCACGTGTTCGAGCCATGACGACGACTCTATGCCACCTCCCGCCACCGACTGCCACCGGCTGCCACTGGAAGTGACCTGGTCGCAGCCCTTGTGGCGCCAAAACAGAATGACGTACTGTTTTCGCATTCGGCAGGGTGACCGAGCTCCGGCAGTGCCGGGCCGCCCTCCTCCGACGTGCCCCACCTGACGGGGGATGCGTCGGGCCTCGGAGCGGCGGGCCCCGGTCTTCCCGGCCGGGCACCCGCCGGTCCCGGCCGGACCCCACGCTTCGGCGGACATCCGAGCGCGACGTGTCACGTCACGTCGCACGCCATGTCCTCCCATGAACCCCGCACTCCCCGAGGAGACCCCGTGACTGCTCTCGACCCCACCGGCCCCGAAACGCCGGAGCTCTCACTCGCGGAGCGCGCCGCGCTCGGCAGCGGAGCCGACTTCTGGACGACCAAGGCCGTCAGCCCCGTCCCGGCCCTGACCCTGACCGACGGCCCGCACGGCGTCCGGCTCCAGGCGGAGGACGCCGACCACCTGGGCATCTCGGCCAGCCGGCCCGCGACGTGCTTCCCGCCCGCCGTCGGCCTCGGCCAGAGCTGGGACACCGAGCTGGTTGGCGAGGTCGGCCGGGCGCTGGGCGTGGAGAGCCGGGCGCTGGGTGTGGACGTGCTGCTCGGCCCGGGCGTGAACATCAAGCGGGACCCGCGCTGCGGCCGCAATTTCGAGTACTTCTCGGAGGACCCGCAGCTCACCGGCACCCTGGCCACCGCCTGGGTGCGTGGGTTGCAGAGCACCGGCGTCGGCGCCTCGCTCAAGCACTTCGCGGCCAACAACACCGAGTACGACCGGATGCGCTCCAGCTCCGATGTCGCCGCCCGCCCGCTGCGCGAGATCTACCTGCGGGCCTTCCAGCAGGTCGTCCAGCAGGCGCAGCCGTGGACGGTGATGTGCTCGTACAACCGGATCAACGGCACCTACGCCTCCGAGAACCGCTGGCTGCTCACCGACGTGCTGCGCGGCGAGTGGGGCTTCGACGGGGCCGTGGTCAGCGACTGGGGCGCCGTCCAGGACCGCGTCGCCTCCGTCGCCGCCGGGCTCGACCTGGAGATGCCCGGCACGGGCGGCACCACCGACGCGCAGGTCGTCGCGGCCGTCGAAGCCGGTGAACTGGACGCCGCCTCGGTAAATCTGGCCGCCGCCCGGACGGCCGCGCTGGCCGCCCGCGGCCGGGCCGGACGCACTCTTCCGGTCGCCCCGTTCGACCCGGCCGCGCACCACGCGCTGGCCCGCCGGGCCGCCGCGAACTCCGTCGTGCTGCTCAAGAACGACCCCGTCGTGGGTGCGCCCGTGCTGCCGCTCACCGCCGGGCGCCCGCTCGCCGTCCTCGGCGCGTTCGCCGCCGCCCCGCGCTACCAGGGCGGCGGCAGCTCGCATGTGAACCCGACGCAGGTCGACGTCCCGCTGGACGAGATCCGCGCCCTGGCCGGGAACGCCGAGGTCACCCACGCTCCCGGCTTCACCACCGACGGCACGGGCGACGCCGCCGCGCTGCGCGCCGAGGCCGTCGCGCTGGCCGCCGCCGCCGACACCGCGGTGGTCTTCCTCGGCCTGGCCGCCCACCAGGAGTCCGAGGGCTTCGACCGCGAGGACATCGAGCTTCCCCGCGAGCAGCTGGAGCTGCTGGCCGAGGTGATCCGCGTCCAGCCGCGCACCGCGGTCGTCCTCAGCCACGGCGGCGTCCTGCGGCTGGCTCCCGTGACCGCCGCACCCGCCCTGCTGGACGGCGCACTGCTCGGCCAGGCCGCCGGCGGCGCCCTCGCCGACGTGCTGTTCGGCCGGGTCAACCCGTCCGGCCGCCTCACCGAGACCGCCCCCGTCCGGCTCCAGGACACCCCCGCCTACCTGGACTTTCCCGGCGAGCACAGCCACGTCGCGTACGGCGAGGGTCTGTTCGTCGGCTACCGCTGGTACGACGCCCGGGACATCGAGGTCTCCTTCCCGTTCGGCCACGGACTCTCGTACACCGAGTTCGCCTACAGCGACCTGGAGCTGAGCGTCGACGAGGAGGGCATCAGCGCGTCCGTCACGGTCACCAACACCGGCGACCGGACCGGCCGCGAGGTCGTCCAGTTCTACGTCTCCAAGCCCGGCTCGGCCGTCGTCCGCCCGCTGCGCGAGCTCAAGGGCCACGCCACCGTCACCCTGGACGCCGGGGCGAACGAGCGCGTCACCGTGCTGCTCCCGCGCACCGGCCTGGCGTACTGGGACACCCGGGCCGAGCGCTGGATCGTCGAGGGCGGGGCGTACGAGGTGCTGGCCGCCGCGTCCAGCCGCGACCCGCGCGCGACCGCGAGCATCGAGCTCGTCGGGGACGAGCTGGACGTGCCGCTGACCCTGGACTCCACGCTCGGGGAAGTGATGTCCCTGCCCGGCGCCGCCGAGACACTCACCGCCCTGCTGCCCTTCCCCCAGGACACCGGCGACGGCGACGCCCTCGGCATCGACATGGCCCGGATGATGGCCTCCATCCCCGTGCGCCGCCTGGTCAGCTTCGCCGGCGGCGCGGTCACCACGGCGGACCTGGAAGAGCTGCTGGCCCGGCTCCAGTCCTGACCCCACCCCCATCGCGGGGCGCCTGCGGACAGGCGCCCCGCGATGGGGGT
>NZ_JAFMPZ010000402.1 GCF_017353455.1 Streptomyces laculatispora | reverse complement strand
GCCGTCATCTGGCGGGCCGCCAGCTGCGGGCCCTCGGGCCCGCGGACGTCGACGACACGGCGGCCCGCCAGATGACGGCTGAAGGTGCGCCGGGCCTCCTCCTCGATCTGGTCCCAGGCGGCTTGCGTGACAGGGGCGAGTGCGCGATGGAGGTTGTTCATCACTGGGCGCTTTCTTGCAGGCTGCCGATGTGCAGCGAACCGTCACGGGCATCCGCCGGGATCAGGGCCTGCGCCGTCGGCGCGGGTGCCGGCTCCGGCAGTGTCCCGGCCTCGGCGGATGCGGGTGACGGCGGCGGGGCGTCGAGGAAGTCGGCGCTCGGGGCGTGGAAGAGCGTGCCGGTGACCGCGGTCGAGAAGTCGAGGATGCGGTCGTGGGTGCCGGGAGGGCTGCCGAGGAACATGTTGCGGAGCATCTCCTCGGTGACGCCGGGATCGGCCGCGTATCCGATGAAGTACGTACCGAACTCGCCCTGCCCGAAGCTGCCGAACGGCATGTTCGCACGCAGGATGTCGCGCTCCGTGCCGTCCGGGTCCGTGATGGTGTTCAGCGCGACATGGGAGTCGGCGGGCTTCACGTCGTCGGCGAACTCGATGTCCGTGAACTTCGTCCGCCCGATCACCCGCTCCTGCTCCTCGGTGCTCAACGTGTTCCACGAGGCCAGATCGTGCAGGTACTTCTGCACCACGACGTAGCTGCCGCCCGCGAAATCCGGGTCCTCGGGACCGACCAGCGCCGCCGACCGCGCGTCCTCACCCACGGGGTTCTCCGTGCCGTCGACGAAGCCCAGCAGATCCCGGTGGTCGAGGTAGCGGAACCCGTGCGTCTCGTCGACGACCTTCACCGCGCCGCCGAGCCGGTCGAGCAGCTGGGAGGCCCACTCGTAGCACACGTCCATCCGCTCGGCCCGGATATGGAACAGCAGATCGCCCGGGGTGGCAGGGGCGTGGTGGCGGGGCCCGTGCAGTTCCTGGAAGGGATGGAGAGAGGCAGGCCGCGGACCCGCGAACAGCCGGCTCCAGGCATCGGAACCGAACCCGGTCACGCAGACCAGACCGGTGCCGGGAAAGCGGAACCCGATGGAGCGGGCGATGGCCGCCAGATCCGGCAACGCCTCACGGACAGCGGGCTCACCACCGGGCTCGATCGTGGCGACCAGGATCAGGGCCGCGCTGGTCAGCGGTGCGACGACGGGCTGCGCCGCGGCCGCTTCCTCGGTGGTCTCGGGCATGCGGCGGCTCCATGAAGTGGCTTGGGCGACAAGGCGGCACGGCGGAACCCGCGTACGTCGGAGCAGCGGGCCCGCTGCCACTTACCCACACCCGGAGGGCTGCCGCATCCCGAGGCATCCGACCGGGCGACGCCTACGCCGGTCCTGCGCCCCGCTGCCGGGCGAGGCCCCCGGCCCACTCGCCGGGATGCTGCACTCACTCGTCCGCGAGGTCACTCCGGCTGCACGCCAGCACCCCGGTGGTGCTCGACAGCCGGGCCATCAGCGCGTCCGGATCGCCCCTGCCCTGCACGTTGAGCGCGACCTCGACGGTCCGCTCGGGCGGGGGCACGGTCTCCGACCGGCTACGGCGCCGGAACATCCCCTGGTCGTCGGCGGCGAGCGTGGTCAGCTCGGAGATCGCGAACCCGGCCTCCGTGCAGTGTCTGACCAGCTCCCGCAGCGCGCCCACGCCCTCGGTGTAGGTGATCCGGTAGCCGATCGAGGCGTTGCGCAGCGCCGGGAGCCGGTGGGCCAGCGGGCGGACGCCGTACGACACCAGGAAGTAGGCGAGAGTGGCGAGCGTGGCCAGGACGGGCAGACCCGCTCCGGCCGCGCAGCCGACCGCTGCGGTCAGCCAGATCGACGCGGCCGTGGTCAGCCCCTTGACCGAACCGCGGTGGACGAAGATGACGCCACCGCCGATGAACCCGAGGCCGGAGACGATCTGCGCCGCCACCCGGGACGGGTCCAGCTCGACCTGCCCGGTGACCAGCACGTCCGAGAAGCCGAACTTGCTGACCAGGGTGAAGAGGGCGGCCCCGAGCCCGACGATCGTGTACGTGCGCAGGCCGGCCGCCTTCTGGCGGATCTCGCGTTCGATCCCGATGGCGCAGGAGAGACCGAATGCGATGCCGAACTGCGCCGCGTGCGTCCAGTTCTGGCCGAACGGTTCGCTGATGTCGATTGCCACAAAGCCTCCGATGCCCTTGGACCTTCCGGGCAGCCGGCCCCCGGAAGGGAAGCGCCGTGGCTCCGCCGTGCCGGGCGATGCGACGGTTGCGGCGGCGCGATGCCCACCGTACCGGCCGCCCTGGCACGGTCCTGGGCACCGCCGACGCCGTCGAGTCCGGGATTCCGCTGCCCCGGCCGCGGCCTGGTCCGGCCGCGCCCTTCGGGCCCGCACCCCGGCCTGATCCGGCCCAGTCCGGGTGGCCGTCGCTCCGGCGGACGGGGGGACGCCCGCCGTCTGCTCCACTCACGTCATCCCATTGGCTTTCCTGCACCTCACCGCGGCGCCCCTGCCGGGCCCGGGCGGGTGCACAGCCGTACGGTCGGGCTCGTAGGCGTGATGCCCCTCCGGCCGGATCCGGGGCGACATCGCGCGAAAGCGTCCCGGGCGGATGACGCCAGGGCCCTGCGGAAGATGTGACATGGCAAAGATCCTTTTCGTGATGACCGGCTCCGACCACTGGACCCTCGCCGACGGGACCGTGCACCCGACCGGCTTCTGGGCGGAGGAGGCCGTCGCGCCGTACGAGAGGTTCAAGGCCGCCGGGTACGAGATCGTCGTCGCCACCCCCGGCGGCGTGGTGCCGACCGTGGACCGGGGGAGCCTGGCGCCGGAGTTCAACGACGGTCAGGAGAACGCCGACCGGGTGGCGAACGTCCTCGCCTCAATGACCGAACTCCAGCAACCGCTGAAGCTGGCGGACGTCGCCCTGGCGGACTACGCGGCGGTGTTCTACCCCGGCGGCCACGGCCCGATGGAGGACCTGGCGGTGAACGCCGACTCCGGGAGGCTGCTGACCCGGGCCCTGGAGTCGGGCCTGCCCCTCGGCATCGTCTGCCACGCCCCGGCCGCCATGCTGGCGGCCACGAAGGACGACGGCACCAACGCCTTCGCCGGCTACCGGCTCACCGGCTTCACCAACACGGAGGAGAGCCAGGCCGGCTTCGCCGACAAGGCCAAGTGGCTGCTCCAGGACCGCCTTGTGGAGATCGGCACCGACTTTCAGGAGGGCGAGCCGTGGGCCCCGTACGTGGTCGTCGACCGCAATCTGGTCACCGGCCAGAACCCGGCCTCCGCCGCCCCGCTCGCGGGCGAGCTGCTCAAGAAACTCGCCTGAGCCGTCGGGTCAGCCCGCGTCGGCTTCCGACCGGTCCCCGCCCCGGAGGGTGTGGAAGGAGCCGTCGCGGTCGACCCGCCGGTTGGTCTGTCTGTGACCTGAAGAAGTTCTGCCGGATGCGTTCTGCGCGCTCAGCATCTCCCGCGGGATCCCGCCGGGCGGCACGACTTCACGGTCTCGCTGCCCGCCCCACGTCGGCGCCGGGTTCCACGCTGTCGGGGCGGTAGCACGCCGCCCCGGCATCCCTGACTCCCCTTCACCCTGCGGACCTGACCACCATCAGCACGGCATCTGGAGCCGACGCCTTCAGCCGGTCGCTGCCACCCGTTGATCGCCGCGACGCCGACGGTCGCCGCGAAGTGAACGGCGAGATGGCGGAACCTGGTGGCCACCGCCCGGTTGCGCTTCAGCCGGTTGGCGCTCGACCGAATGCCGGGCCCGCGTACCTGCCCCGACGGGTGAGCGCCTGCCTCGTGGGCCTGTTCCTGCCGTTCCGGTGGAAGGCCAAGCGTGGTGATGCGGGTGGGGTGTTGGGGTCAGGCCGGTGTGCCGGCCGGGCTCACTGCTTCGCGCCGAAGTCCTGCGTCCACCACGGTCCGCCGGGACCCTTGTGGATGCCGATGCCGAGGTCCTTGAAGGAGCAGTTGAGGATGTTGGCGCGGTGGCCCGGACTGTTCATCCAGGACTCCATCACTGACTCGGGGGTCTGCTGCCCCCGGGCTATGTTCTCGCCGTACGTCGACCAGCGGTACCCGGCGTCGGCGATGCGCCGTCCGGGGTCGGCACCGTCGGGGTTGGTGTGCTCGAAGAAGTCACGGGCCGACATGTCGTCGGAGTGGCGCTGTGCCGCGTCCGTGAGCTGCGCGTCCTCCTCGAGCGGCCCGCATCCGGCTGCCGCCCGCTCCTTGTTGGCCAGGGCGACCACCTGGGCCGTGTTCCCCACAGGTGAGGGTTGCGGGGACGGGGTGCTCGACGCACGCGGTACAGCCGTCTTCTTCGGCGCCGGGGTGACGCTCTTCTGCGGTTTCCGGCTCGGGGCCGGGGAGGCGCTCTTCTTCGCGGACGGCGAGGGCGACGCGGACGCCGCGGGAGGCGATGAGGTGGTGGCCGGGGTTTCGGGCGCCGCGAGATCGGCGATGGGCGCCGCCGACGTGCGGGACGCGCTGTCGCCCTCGGCTCCGGTTCCGGGCCCGAGGGACACGTACCACAGGCCCCCACCGGCCATGCACGCCGCCACCACCGCGCCGCCGACCGCCCGGCGCTGGAACCGTCGGCGCCGACGCGCGGCGGCGCGGGAGGTGGCTCGGCCGTCCGCGTTCCGCCCGCCCGGGGAACGGTGCCGACCGGGCCGGGCGGCCATCGCGCCGTCGCCCGCCGCCACGTCGAGCGCGTGTGCGGCGGCGACGGGTGCCATCCCGTCCCGGGCGGGCCACAGTACGAGGAGCGCCGCAGGAACGGGAATCAGCGCCAGCCCCGCCAGCAGGCCCTCGGCGGGCATCAGGCCGCTCCACAGTCCGGCACACCGGAGGCAGTCACGGGCGTGCCGGGCTATGCGCTTGCGCCACAACGCCGAGGGGCGGCCGTCCCATGCGGTGAGGACGCCGCGGAGTTCCTCGCACGGCGGCTGCGCGCCGAGTGCCCGCACAACGACGCGAGCCGTCTCCAGTTGCGCCTTCATCCGCTGCACCCGGACCGCCGCGTACTGCGGCGAGAGCTCCAGTGCCTCGGCGACCTCGGTCCGGGTCAGCGCCCCCGCGCACTCCAGCCACCACAGCGACAGCAGACCCCGGTCGTCCGGCTCCAGCCACCGCGTCGCGCGCGCCGTCTCCTGACGCTGTCCGGACAGCTGTAGACGCATCATCGTCAGATCCACGAAGTCGGCCCCGGGGTCGGCGATCTCCCCGGCCTCCTCCAACGTGCCGGGCGCGATATTGCGGTCCCGCCAGTGCGCGCGGACCTGGTTCATCGCGATTGCCACCAGCCAGGAGCGGAAACTCTCCGGGGTCCGCAGACCGCCGAGGCCGTCCAGCGCACGGAGCATGGTGTCCTGCACCACGTCGTCCACGTCCGCCGAACCGTTCAGCGCCCGGCCCACGATGTTGTAGACGAGCGGAAGGTACGCACTCGCCAGTGCGTCCTGCGCCCCCGCGTCTCCGTTGCGCGCGGCGATCACCAGTGGCACCGGGTCCGCCGTGTGCTGAGTGCTCATGTAAGTAGATCCCTGTCCTGTAGGCCGCTGATGATGCCCGATGACTGGGAGACCGCCGCAGGCGGCTCGGATAACAGTTCCTCCGACCGGAATTTCCGGCACGTGCCCCGACACGGTTCTTCTGCGGCTCGGACCGTGCGGATCGGTGGACCGGGCGCGGCTCCCCGCCGACGGGGCCGACCGGATCCATACTTCTACTACTCGAAGAACTTCAGGCTCCAGCCCGAGTCCGTGCTCGGGCCGGGGACGTTGGCACGGCTGTAGGTGGTGTTTCGCCTGTGGCACGCCATGTGGGTTCAGCGGATCGATGACGCCATCGCGGCAGCCGAGCAGCGGGAAGCAGAGCGCCGGCAGGGCGAAAGGCGGCGGCCGCCGACACCGGAGGGGATGTTCGGGTCCGGAACATAGCCCCAGGCCCGAGCGCGTTCCCGGGCCACGCTGTCCGGGAGGCGTCGCTTCCCTCCACAGTGGTCGCAGCCTCCCTGCTTACCGTTCCTGATGTTGTCCAGCCGGGGGCCAGGGTCGCAGATGTTCCAGCACCGCAAGCACCATGACCGCACCGCCGCCCTGACGTCGGGAATCTCCATGACGGGCAATACGTGTCCGAGCCGAATCATGTCCGATCGGCGCCGAATGGCCCGGTTTCTCTTGTTGCAGTGGATGCATCCGACCCGCCCCTTCGTAGCGAGCTTTCGGACGACGCTCAGGTAAACGGGAAAGGGCTCCGTGTGTCCCTGGCACCGTGGTTGGGTGCAGCGCACGGCGAAGGGCTTGGAAGTTACGCCGGGATAGTGGTCTACCGGCTCAAGCCCGGAGGCACGCAGTTCGAGGGTGGCGGCGAAGTGACCGGTCTTGGGACGTTTCACAGTCGTGTTGTAGCAAGGCGGACTGACAGTCAGCCCCTCACGCTGTCACTCCACGGAGACGCAACTCTGTCGCAGGGCCAGTCCAACTTCGATGGCAAGCGGTCCAACTTCACTGTCACGGGACACGGTCCGAGAGGACCGATCTGCAGCAACTCGGTTGTCCCGTCTCTGTCGATCTGGTGTAGGTCTCAGGTGAGCGGGTCCGATCCCCTCGCCGTCTCAGATGATCTGGTCGGCTGGCGTCCCGTCTCGATGTAGGTCTGTGAGTTTCGTGTGCGATGCGTCAAGTCGGCTTCATCCGGCTACTGACCGACCTGATTGATCACGTTCCGCGCACGCACGGCTACTCTTCGCGGTGAAGGCTGATCATTCTCAAGGGAACAGGTGGTGCGTGATGTCCCAGGAAATCTTGCCGGGAACACGGTCTGGAGATGCCGACATCATCTTCTCCGGCGGTTCCATCGTGACGGTTACCGATGAGAAGTCGGTGGCGCCCGAGGCGGTGGCAGTCAAGGACGGCCGGATCGTCTTCGTCGGCAACCTGTCGCAGGCGCAGGCCGAGTGGCGGGGGCCGGACACGCGGTTGCACGACCTGCTGCCGGATCAGGCCCTGCTGCCGGGGTTCATCGATGCGCACGGCCACGTGGTCGGCACCGGCCTGCAGGCCACGATCGCCAACCTCCTGGCCGCTCCCGACGGTAACGTCACCAACATCGCGTCCCTCCAGGGCAAGCTGCGCGAGTTCGCCGAAAGCGCGGTGGGGAAACGCTCGGATTGGATCGTCGGTTTCGGTTACGACGACTCCATGCTCACCGAGGGCAAGCACCCCACCCGCCACGACCTGGACGTGGTATCCACCGAGAAGCCTGTCCTGGCGATCCACCAGTCCTTCCATCTGGGAGTGGTCAACAGCCTGGGACTCGAACGGCTCCAGTACACCGCCATGACACCGGACCCGGAGGGCGGGGTGATCCGGCGGAAGCTGGAGCGCGGGTCAGAATCCGGGCCCGTGTACGGGGAGCCGAACGGGGTGCTGGAGGAGACTGCGTTCAACCCCGCCGCCGACAGGAGGCCCACGGGTAGGAAC
>NZ_JAFMPZ010000401.1 GCF_017353455.1 Streptomyces laculatispora | reverse complement strand
GCGCAGGGTGTGCGGGGCGGGGTGATTCATCGTGGGGGTTCCTTCTTCGCGTACGGGCCCGGTCCGGTCGGGGGTGTGCAAGCCCTGGTATCGGGGTGAACGGGTCCCCGATCCGGGGGCGTGTCAGCCCTTGACCGGGGTGAACAGATCGAGCCAGTACAGGATGTTGAGCAGAATGCCGCCGATGATCACGGCCGCGGGTGCGGCGGCCATCTTCACGACGGGGCGGCCCATCGCCTCGTTCAGCAGGTAGAGCCCGCCGACGACGAGGATGCCGAGTCCGCCGCCCATGGCATTGGCGGCCATCAGCGAACCGAAGAGGATCGCGAGCTGGAGGGTGTCGCCGATGGCGCTGCGCAGGTGTTCCGACGAGTCCCGGACGCTGGGCAGCTTGCCGAGGATCCTGCCGATCCAGGAGAGGGCCAGCACCTCGGCGGCGAACACGAGCGCACCGACGACGGCCGCCAGGAACGGGTTCGGCATGAGGTAGCCGATCGGGTACACCAGCGTGAAACCGGCGATGCCGTACGCGCCTGAGGCGAGCGCGGTCGTAGCGATCAGTGGGATGAAGCCGAACACCCGGTAGAAGTCGACCTGGGCGGCCTCGGAGTACTGCCCCTTCGCGATCAGGAAGCTGGTTGCCTCACCGCCGCCGAATATGTGCATCTGGGCGAGCACACAGACCCCGGCCCCAAGCACCATGAACAGTGGCAGGTACCTGCGCAGACGGGCCGCGCTGGCGCTGAACAGCGACGCCATAGGGTCGTCCTCCAGGACGATCTCCTCGACGCCCGCCGCCCGGTCGGCCCGGCGCTGCCGGACGTCCTTGGCGACTGCCAGCCCGATGAGCATCAGCACACCGACGGCCATGGCCAGTGCTCCGGCGAACATGTTCGGCCACAGCTTCATCGTCATGACCACGAGGGCCAGTTCGAGGACGCCCGCGATACCGCCCCACTTGCGGCCGAACTGCTTGGTGATGGCGAGCACCGGGAACAGCGAGAAGAGGAACAGGATCGGCGTCGACATCTGCTGCATCGCCGTCAGGAAGTCGACCGGCAGATCGTGCGCGACGTTGTTCGCGCCGTTCAGACCGAACACGACCACCGCGCCCCAGGCGCCGCCGAGGAGGGGAGCGAGCCACTTCTTCGGCGCCAGCATCCCGAGGATGTCCGTGGGCAGGAAGACCAGCCACGGGTTCAGAACTCCGGTGGACAGGGCCATCGGCGCACCGAGTCCGAAGATGAATCCGGCAGAGAGACCGAACGAGACAGCCGTCGTCGCGCTGCGGGTGGTGCGCCCCTGGATGAAGTCCAGCATGAAGGGGCGTACCCCGTCGTTGAAGACGGCCAGGGCCATGTGCGAGATGTAGGCCGTCAGCGCACAGAGGGCTATCACGGTCAGTTGCTGGGCCAGCGTGAAGTCAAGGCTGGCGCCGGCGGCGAGTGTGGTGCTCACGAGTCACTCCTTGGTGCCCGGGACGATGAGAACGGGCTGTGTTCAGCCGCGGGCGGCGATGGCGCGTGCCATGAGGGGGGCGATGACGTCGATCTGGTCCATCGAGAAGCCGAAGACCTTCTTGCCGTCGGCGAGCAGTTCGGCGACCTTCTCCTCCGTCGGAACGCTCCGCCCGAAGGTGTGGCAGGCGGCGCTGCCCATGAGGCCGACGAGCACGCCCAGCGAGGCGCCGGCGCCCGTGTGACAGGTGCCCAGGTAGTAGTCGGCCTGGCCGACCCGGAGCTTCATCGCGGCGTCCATGTCGCTGGAGGCGACGACGTCGAGCGAGTCGATGCCGAGCTTGCCGATGGCCTCGGTGACCTCGACCTTGCCGACTCCACCGGTGAGGATCTTCGTCATGGCTGTGCTTCTCTCTGTGTCGGTACGGGGCGAGGAGGGGCGGGGGATGCCTGCCGTGACCGGTCAGGACGTGGGTGCGGAGGGGGACTGCTGGGCCAGTACGGCCAGGTGCATCCCGAGGAAGTTGACCTCGGACTCGGGGAGCGCGGCCCCGAGCTCCCGTTCGGCGCGGGCCGATACGGCGCGGGCACGGGCCACGGCGTCGGGATGTCCGGCCAGCTCGGCGGCGACCTGGTCGTCGGTGAGGAACTGCTCGATCGCCTCGCCGTCCAGGATCCGGCCGAGCGCCATCATCAGATGGCTGGTCAGCATGCCTGCCGTGGCCTCGGTGACGGTGCGGCCCTCGGCCTCGAGGGAGGTCAGCTCGGTGGTGACGAAGTCGGCCACCTCGGGTCTGACCTGACCGCCTTCGCGAAAGAGCTGGATCCGCAGTGCGAGCTGGTCGTCCATGATGATCCTCCTAAAATCAACAGTAACCAGGATTTTGTATTTTGAAGGCGAGTGACGCCCCGGAGTTATGAGACCCCGGTCACTGAACCCGCTGGTCAGTACGAGGGGACGCGCTCACCGCGCAGCACCTCGCTCTGCAGTCGGGTCACCAGCGACAGATCCAGCGAGTCGCGAACGGCGGCGAGCGCCTGGGTCCCGTCCGACCGGCCGATCACCGCGGCGGTGGAGTTGCGCAGGGCCAGCTCCCGGTTGACCTCGTCCCCGAGCGGAAGCACGTCGACGCCGATCCCGAGCCGGTCCTGTGCCTCGTCCAGGTTCCACACCGTCGCATCCACCTCGTTCCGGGCGAACAGGTCGCTCAACTGCATGTACGACGCCTCCCGCCACTCGACGTCTTCCCGGCCGGCGAAGACCCGCTCCACGAGCATCCGCAGATCCTCCGAGGCGTGGTCGACCGCCACCCGCAGTCCAGGTGTGTCCAGGTCGACGCCGTGGCGCACCAGCATGCCGTGCGCGCCGACGTAGGTGGCGGGACCGAGGTCGGCCACCAGCTCCACCGGGTGCTCGGCGATCAGCTGGTCGGCGGCGAACCGTGACAGGACGACCAGGTCGACCTTGCCCTCCAGTAGTGCGGCGGTCCGGGCTCCGGCGCCTCGCATGAAAGTGATCGCGAACGGTGCGCCCGCCTCCTCGAACGCGCTGCGCAGGCCGGTCGCCAACCCCTCGTACCGTCGCGAGTAGGGAAGCGGCATCGCCGCGAGAAGGGTCCCCAGGCCGGACAGCCGCCACAGGATGGTGCGGTCCGAGTGGACGAGGAACGTGCCGAGATGGCCGCGAGCGGTCGTGGAGATCGCCCCGGACTCCTCCAGCAGGTGGAGGGCGGCCTGGACGGTACCGTTTCCGCAGCCCAGCTCCTGCGCGAAGTCGCGCACGCGGGGCAGGCGGGTGTCCGGCTCGTGATGCAGGAGCAGGACGGCGAGCTGCCGTGCGGCGAGGCCGTTGCGCGTGAGGAAGCGGTCGTCGAAATCGTTCACGAATCAAACAGTAACCAGGATTCTGGATACTGACAAGAGGCGTGAACTTCGCAGATGCGGGCGACCTCCAAAGCGGCCGGGGGTGGGCGGGCCGCCGAACCAGGCACTTGCGCTCGCCGCGATGGTGTTCGCGGTGTCGATGACGTTCGTCGACCAGGCCATCGTGCCGATCGCCGCACCGGACTTCATTCGCGAACTGGGCCTCACCTCCTCGCAGATGCAGTGGGTGTTCTACCCCATGACGGGCGCCCTCGTAGTCGCCTTCATCTGTGCGCTGTGGCATCCGGGCACGCGTGTGGCGGGGGATGCCGGCGGCGCTGCGCGCCCCGAGGGGTCCGCCCCGCGCCCATGACTGGGCCCGTCCACTCCGAGGCCCGACCCTTGGGACCTTCCGTCCGGACCAGGGTCGCCCGGCCCCGGACGATTGGCTCGCGAGATATTCCTTGACACGAATATTCTTCTCAAGGAATACTGGTGCTCATGACCGACGCACTCCTCATCGCGCTGGCCGATCCGGCCCGCTGGCGGCTTGTGAGCCTGCTGGCCGAGCGGCCTCGCTCGGTCGGCGTCCTCGCCCAGCTGGCCGAGGCGCGCCAGCCGCAGACGACCAAGCACCTGCAGACTCTTGAGCGCGCCGGAATCGTCACCTCCCAGCGCAGCGGCCAGCGCCGCGTCTACGCACTCCGGCCCGGTCCCCTGCGGGACCTGGCGGCTGAGCTCAACCGGCTCGCCGACACCGCGGATCAGGTCGACGGCCCGCGTGCGGCCTACGACCAGTACGGGCTCAGCCTCCACACGGAGCGGCTCGCCGCCGAGAAGTCGGGGTGGGCCGACGGCCGCTCGTTCACGTTCCTCCGGTCGCTGACGGGGCGCCCCGAGCTGGTCTGGCGCCATCTGACCGAGGCCGCCCTGCTCGCCCACTGGTGGACACCCGACGATCTCCGCACCTCCGAGCTCGTCTTCGAGGCGCGACCGGGCGGACGGATCGTCCTGGAGTACCGCGACACCGAGGATGCCGACGGCTCGGACCTGGTCGTCGGGCGGGCCGAGGGAGCGGTCGATGAGACGAGTCCCGGTGAGCGCCTCGCCTACCAGCTCTCCCCCCTGCTCCCCGGCGGCGGCCTCGCCTTCACTGCCCATGTGGATCTCGATCTCCGGCCCACCGATTCCGGTACGGACCTCGACGTCCACTACCGGATCACCAACAGCGCGGTCGACTCCGCGGACTTCATCGCGGGTATCGAGATCGGCTTCGGCCAGAGCCTCGACAAGCTAGCCGCGACCCTCGCTGCAGACCCGCACCGCACCGACATCACCGACGTCACTCACGACACCGGCATCACCCACATCACTCGTGGCGCCGACGACTCAGACGGCACCGATACCGATACGAGGAGCACGAAATGGCAGAGCCGACCGCCGGCCGCAGGATCGTCACCAACATGAGCCTGTCCCTCGACGGCCACTACGCCGCGCCGGACGACCCGCTGAACATGGGCTGGGTGATGCCGTACGCCGTCACCGACGTGGCCCGCGACCACCTGGCCGGCCTCTGGAGGTCGGCGACGACCGTTCTGCTCGGTCGGGTCAACGCCGAGGGGTTCCTCGGCTTCTGGCCCACCGTCATCGACATGGAGGGGGCCGACGCGCGCGACGTGGGCTTCGCCAACTGGCTCGTCGACAGTGACAAGGTGGTCCTGTCCTCCACCCTCGACGACGCGCCGTGGGAACGGACGACGATCGTCGACAAGCCGGCTGCCGAGGTGGCAGCGGACCTCAAGGCGACCGAGGGCGGCGACATTCTCGTGCTGTCCAGCGCGAGCGTCATCAAGGCACTGCTGGCGGCCGACAAGGTCGACCGGCTGGCGCTCACGGTCTTCCCGGTCTTCCTCGGTGGCGGGCCGCGCCTCTTCGACGACGGCCTGCCTGCGGGACGGTGGACGCTCGTCAGCCAGGCTGCGGGCGAGCACGGAACGCTGGCCCTCGTCTACGACCGAGTCCGCTGAGCGAGTCGTTCAGAGCACTCTCGCCCTCCGAGCCGGCCCGGACCGGTCGGCAACCGAGCCTGGCCGGCCCGCTCGTAGAGGGCCCGTAGCGCACGCGTCCACCGACTCGCCCCCCTGAGTGCCTGAGTGCCTGAGTGCCTGGGCCACCGAGCGGCTGTGCTCCCGCTGTCCGGGGAAGGGATGTGTCGCGTCGTCCACGACAAGCGGGGGCACGGCGACTCGGACTGGTCCGGCCACGGGAGCGACTCCCTCGCCGGCGATCTCGCCGCTCTGCTCGACCACCTCGACGTCATTGAGGCGACCGCATCCTGACGCCAGTGACCTGTGTACTCACCGCACCGACAGGCCCTGAACCGGAATACGACGCTCACAGACGCCAGAACCTCCGCGATTCCCCCGCCGAACACCCGGCAGGAACAACCGACACTTTGCCGGAAAACCTCCGACACCGGCAGGAATATCCGACGGTCCGGGAGCTAGAGGCGGACAGTCATCCTCACGGTCACATCATCACCTGCCGAGAGGCCTTGTGGCTTGCGCACAGCGCTCTTCAGTGGCAGCAGATAGCCGCCGTCCTTGGGAAAGAGCGACGTGGTGAAAGCGATCTCGCCCATGTGCGCCTCGATGGGGATCACACCCCAGCCGTATGTGGCCAGCGCGGCCACCTCGCGGATGTCGGCGGCCTGCTCCTCGGGCACGGCGACGAAGTAGAACGGTGAAGGCCCGCGCCACTCGATCACGAGGCCGGTGAAGACGACGTTCATGAGGGCGATCCGTTCATCGGGGAGTGCCGGAACCCGGGCAGCGTACCTGCGGTGCACCGGGGTCGCAGCGCGGACCGTCCGGCACAGCGCTCGGCGCGGTCGGTGACGTACACGGAGGCCTGCCCGAAGGCTGCGTTTCCCGTCCAGCACCGGCCACGGCATCGGACGCGCGGGTGCGTGAAACGCCGCTGCCTCCCGCCCACCAGTGGCCTACGGTCCTGATCATGTTGCCTCCGGTGGAAACGGACTCCGAGTGGGATGTGGTCTTCCCTGACGAGACGGTGATGCGCCGGGAGCAGGGGACCTCTGCGCACGCCTTGAGTCACCTGACGGCCGGGTGATTGCCGGAGCGGTGGCGAGCCGCAGCGAACATGTGGTCGGAATCTCCCATGTCTTCGCCTTGGACGGCGGCCCTGATGCTGTCTGGCCGGTTGTGCTGGACGCGGTGCACCGACTGTTTCCCGGCCTGCCCGTGGTCGGCTATGAGCACGGACAGGATCTGGCGGCCGCCGTCCGCCACGGATTCCAGCCGGCCGCTCCGCTGCGGATCTGGCTGCAGGGCTGACCGGGTCCAAGGCCGGCGGAACCACTCGATCGAGGTGGGGCCAAATCAACTTGCTACAGGGGCGCGAAGCACCCGTCCACACGCCCTCACCGATTCCGAGGGGAAGCCAGAAGAACCTGCTCTGCTGGTCCCGAAACACGTGCTTACGAGCAGTTGCGGAACCCTGTCTGCGACGCACGAGACCCTCGGCTGCGTTGAACGGAAGTTCACGCAGGTCGTCACCCATCCGACGATCATGACAGCTCGTTCGGCCTCCCCGGCGAGCAGTCCGGAACACGGACGGGCCGCCTTCTCCGGATTCGTGTGACAGGTACTCAGCGGGCAAGGAGCACGCCGGCGAGTTCGCGCCAAGCGCGGCGTGCGAATGTGCCGCGCGATTCGGTGGCGATCTGCACGGCGATGTGGTCGGCGCCTGCCGTGAGCCGTTCGGTGAGCCCTGCCGCGATGTCGTCGGTGTTTCCCCAGAGGAACAGAGCGTCGATGAGGCGGTCGCTGCCTCCGCCTGCCAGGTCCTCTTCGGTGAATCCGGACCGCAGCCACGCGGACCGGTAGTTCGCCAGGGACATGTAGGGGGAGAGGGTCCGACGCGCCCGGGCTCGGGCAACCGCCGGATCGGTGTGCGCGACGACGGTCTGCTCCAGGGCGAGCAGCGGCCCTCGTCCCAGCAGCTCCCTGGTACGGATCACGTGCTCGATGTCCACCAGGTACGGGTGCACACCGAGGGTCCGGTCGGCCGCCAGCCGGGTCATCCGGGGCCCGTGCGCCCCGATCAGCCGTGCGGAGACCGGCAGCGGAGGCACGCCCGAGTCCAGTTCCTCCAGGTAGTCGGCCATCGCGGTGTATGGCCGCCGGTACGTGCTGACTACTTCAACGTGGCTGACACCCAGTCCGATCACCAGCCGCTCCCGGTCGGCCGGCGGCAGCGCATGGTAGGCGCCGGCCAGTTGATCCGCGGGCCGGTCCCAGACGGAGACGCAGGCTGGGGCAACGACCGCACGGCGGGTCGCGTCAAGCATCCGCGCCGCTGTGACCAGATCGCCCCGCGGGTTGCCGCCGGGATCGCCGCCGAGCCACAGCGTCTCGTACCCGAGTTCCTCGGCCTCCGCCGCAGCGTCCGCGGCCTCACCGGGGTCGCCGTGGGTGAAAGCCAAGCTCCAGATGCCGAACATTCCCAGTTCCATTGGCCGCCCTCCTGATGTCGGGTACGGCTCTTCCTGTCGGAACAGTGACCAGTCCTACTGCTGGATCCCGCTGGCTGTCCGAAATTCGCAGACCAGCCCGACGGGATTCGACCGGGAATCAGGCAGAACCTTGAACTGCGCCGGTACGGGCTCACGTCCGGCGTGGGAACAGGCCGGGAATGAGCGTGTTCCTGTGGGCCTGGTCCCGGCCCGGCCCCGGCCGGCTCGCGACCGGATGCGTGCGGGGCGCGGACGATGCATCCTGCCCGGACCGACTGGCCAGGCAGCCCGCCATCGGCACATGAGAGTCGTGGAGACCTGCCTGTGGGGCAGGCGTCAGTTTTGGTGCCAGACCAATGTGTATCGCCAGAAGACTCGTCGGCGGAGCCGCACACCGGGCAGCACGTGCCGGGCATCACGAACGATATCGGCGAAGCTCATCGTCGCCGGTCGGGTGGGAGCGGTCATCGATGCCGGTCGTGCTGACCTGCGACCCCGGTTCTTGATCCAGGCCATGGCGACATTCAGCGGAACGGCAGCTGTGCCGATCAGGCGATCGCCGGATGACTGCGCGCGGGCGAGTCCTACGACAACCAGAGTCCCGCCCGGCGCCAGGTGCTGGCGAAACAGGGTGAGAGCCTCGGAGAACGGCAGATGATGGATGGCGGCGACACATGTGATCACGTCGTAGGAGCCGGGCGGTATGTCGGTCAGCGCGTCTCCCACGGTGAATGTGACGGGCACAGCCGACGCGGTGAGTTCCCGTGCCCGAGCAACAATCGTGGGGTCGGCGTGCAGGCACTGCACGGACTTGGCACGTGTGCCCACCAGCCGGGCCAGGTCCCCGCTGCCCGATCCGATGTCGAGGGCCGTGTCGAAGCGCCTCGGGATCTGCCGCATGATCCAGCGGTGGTAATGGGCGTTGTGGTCCCACGGGTGGACAGCGTGGAATTGATCCAGCGCCTTGAGGATGCGGGGCAACAGTGTCGTCATGGCACGATTCCATCATCCGCCTTCCGCAGCCGGCGCCGGATCCCCGCCGCGCCATGCTCGCTCGCACCGGTACAGCTGCGGACGGTCCAACTCTGCTCACAGTGAGCCTAGTTCGGTATCCAGGCCTCGTCTCCGGGAGGGCCGGGACGTGCGGCGTCGAGGCGGGTGCGGAGGGCGGCGCGGGCGAGGCGCGAATTGTTGGTGCGCCAGAGCAGTGAGCACGTTCGGGGTTGAAGCATGGCCGGGCGCCACCTGATGCGAAGGCCCGATTCCGCGGACGGCGTGGCGATTTCTGAGCCCCCTGCAAAGGCTCCCTGACCTGGAGTCCCCGTTACTCACGTCATTTCAAGCGACCGGCCGGGCAACAAGGGGCCGCCCGGCCGATCGCCGAAATCAATGCGGTGCTGTCAGCGCAGGAAGCTGCCGAACAACGCCTTGGTCGCCGGGCCCCCGACATCGCCGGGGCCGAAGGTCTTCGCGTGCTTCGTCGTCAGGCCCTTGGCGGTGCCGTCGAGGGTCCATACCGCTCCGGCCGAGGCGTTCTCCGCAGTCGAGGAGACCGCCAGGTCGCGATGGCCGTCGCCGTTGATGTCGAGGAGCGCGCAGGCCGCCCCGAACTGGTCGTTCGTCTCTGCGACACCGGGCACGCCTGCGGTGTTCTGGTGCATCACCTGGCTGCCCTCACCGGTGACACCGGAAGCGGTGCCGTGAAGCAGCGCGAACGAGCCGGCGTCGGTCAGACTGCCGAAGTCCTCACCGTCGATACCGAGGGCGATCTCCGCGCGGCCGTCCCCGGTCACGTCGGCGACCGAGACGCACGAGCCGACGTGGTCGCCCTCCTCCTCGGCGCCGTAGAACCCGGGCAGGGACTGGTCGAAGGTCTGCACCCGGTCGGACGAGGGGCCGGAGGCCGAGCCGTACAGGACGGTGACCTTGCTGGTCTCGCCGCCGCTGCCGACCACCACGTCGCCGTAGCCGTCGCCGTCCACGTCACCGATGTCGGTGGCCCTGTCGTCGCCCTCGGAGCCGATGTCCCCGAGCGTGCCGGTCTCCGTGAATCCGCCGGCGCCGCCGAACAGGACGTGGTTGGCCCAGACTCCGTCGCCCTCGTAGGCCCAGATGGCGATGTCGTCGCGGTGGTCGCCGTTGACGTCACCGACCGACTTGGCGGTGTTGGGCCCGCTGAGCGAGTGGGGGCCGTTCACGCACGAGTCGTCGGCCGCGCAGCCCGGACCGGAGCCGTTGTAGCCCCACCACTCTGACTTGTCCAGGAAATTGAGCCGGGCGGTCGGCTTGCCCGCGCGTGAGATGGGGCCCTTCCACAGGTTCGCCGACTGCTGTACGGAGTCATCGCCTTCGACCTCGGCGTCACCGAACAGCGCCAGATCGGCCTTTCCGTCACCGTCGAAGTCGCCCACCTGCGGGGTCAGCCCGTAGCCGGCGATGGCGGTGCCGCCGGTGAGTCCCGAGGGCGAACCCCATACGACGACGCTGCCCGCAGACCCCTTGGCCGAGCCGATCACAAGGTCGCTGTAGCCATCGCCGTCGAGGTCCCCCTTGCTGAAGGTGTTCCCGAACCGCTGCTTCGCGGTGGCCGACCCGGGCACTCCGCTCGTCGAGCGGTTCACGAGCGTCTTGTGCGCGGGATCAATGCCGTTCGCCGAGCCGTACGTCACCGCCACATAGCCCGCCTGCGCCTTGCCGGAGACAGTCGCGCCAGGGGCTGCCGTGACGAGGTCCGCGTAGCCGTCGCCGTTGAAATCCTCCGCCGGCGCCGCGCGGCCCCCGGCCGCGTGAGCTACCCCGGGGGTGAGCGATACAACGGTCAGACCACCCGAAACCAGAAGCGCGGCGGCCAGCGGCGCTGCCGCACGGGCGCCATGCCGTCTGCCGGTCCGTCGCGCATTGTGGGTGTCAGGGCGTCGTATCCAGAGCATGAAATCTTCTTTCGGTCGCCTGTTCACATCCACTGCGTATGACGGCGATCCCACGTAGATGGTTGTGCCCCACAGGACATCCGGGTTTTCACGTACGGGAGTTGTGCGGTGGGTGGCCCGTGGTGTACGACTCCGCCCTGACGGGGTTCAGGGCCCCACCTGGTTCCGGCGCACGCCTGGAGGCGAATTCAGGCAACGTTCGCCCGACTGGGCGTTCGAAGGATGTGACCTGAGTCACGGTTGACGTTTGCTGGATTCGCGCAAATTTATGCAAAGCGCCAGCCGTGAGGTGTGTGTGCTGGTGGTGGTGCTGGCGTGTGCGTGGCGTGAGGTGGCTAACGGCGCTGGATGAGCAGGAGGGAACGTCTGTGCGTGAGCGGCCTTGTCGCTCCGTAACTTTCCCTGAATTGCCCCTGCACACTTGTTCGTTCCCAGGTGTTGTTGAGGGTGAAGGGCGCACAACCCGCGCACTTCCCGGGCTCGAAGAAGCGCCCGGCTCTTCGCACGAACAGAGGCTCTCGCCTGTGACGATCCACCTCGTAGGTGACCTGATGATCCTGGCGGTCACGCTCCGCGTCTTCGGCAAGGACACCCTCACCCTGCTGCGCCACCTGGCGGCCGCGGGAGTCCGGATCGGGGTGAGCGAGATGAGCCGCCGTCCCCACGAAGGGAAGGAAGGCCGGTGAGCGAGTACCGAAACCGCACCCGTCAGGGCACCGATCCGATGACCCAACAGCTCCCCGACCTCTCCTTCACCGCCTTCCACCAGATGAACCGGCCGCGCTACATCCACTACGCCGAGACGTTCCTCCACAACCGCCATGACGCCGAAGAGGCGATCGACAGCGCCTTCGAGCAACTCCTGCGTACCTGGGACAAAGTCCTGCTCGTCGAGAACCCCTCCGGCTACGCCTGGACCGTCATGCGCAACAAGGTCAACGATCACAGCCGCGCGCGCAGGCGCCGGCCCCCGCTGCTCGACGACGAGGCCTTCAACACCTTCGCCCTGCGCGACGCCGTGGATCCGTACGGACAGATCACCGAGTCCCTCGCCCTCATGAGGGCCATGCGTCAGCTCACCGTGCGTCAGCTCGACGTCATGGTGATGACCTACCTCCATGGACTGAACGCACCCGAAGTCGCCGACGTCCTCGGCATCACCAGCGCTACCGTCCGCTCCACGGTCCGCCACGCGACGCGCCGGCTGCGGGACATCCTGGGACCCGACCGCGCCATGGAAGGACGGCGATGACACGCCACATCACGGAGTTCCTCTCCCGCGCACGCCTCGTCACCACCCCCTACACCCAGGACGACATCAACGCCGCCGAGACCCGTCTCCTCGCCCGGCTCCGCACCACCAACCCGTCCTTCGCCCCACCGCCACCATCTGTCCCCGCGCCGGAGGAACCGACGGAGCACGAAGCGGCCCAGAACCTGCAGACCCTCTGCGAAACCGTCGTCACCCGCAACACCGCCCTCAGCACCCTGGACACCTTCCTCACCCCGCAACTCCCCGAACCCCCGGGCGCGCGGGTCCTGGGCTGCATCCTCCAGCTCGCCGAATCCGAGGAGAACGCCCGTTTCTGGTGGCAGTACGCGGCCGGCGCCGGTGACCCCGCGGCCTCCTACTGCCTCTACCTCCACCACCTCGCGCTCGGTGAGCACGGTGAAGCCCGCTGGTGGTACGAGCAGACCGAGCAGATCCAGAGCGCTCCCCCCTCCACCGACGACTTCACCGACGCCGCGCCCGACGTCGGTGAAG
>NZ_JAFMPZ010000400.1 GCF_017353455.1 Streptomyces laculatispora | reverse complement strand
CGCCACGACCACGGCGGCGGCGAGCGCGGCCTTGCGCCAGTACCGGCCGAGCACGAGCCCGGCCAGTGCCGTCGGCGCCGCCACCGCCAGGGTCACCGCCCCCCACCAGCCCGGCGGCCCGGCCGGGCCGAGCGCCAGCACGGCTGAGGCCGCCACCAGCGGCACCGGCAGCAGCAGTGCGGTGCCGGTGACACCCAGCCGGTGGGGCAGTCCGTACACCCCGTTGCGCAGGTCGTCCTCGATATCGGGGAGCACATCGCCCAGATGGGCCGCCAGGCCCAGCAGCGCACCGGCCGTGACGGCCCACCAGGCCGGACCCGGACTTCCGGGCAGGGTCAGGGCGGCCACCGCCGGCAGGGTGGCGAACCCGATCACGTACGGGAGCCAGGACAGCGCCGTCGCCTTCAGCCTCAGGTTGTACGCCCACGCCGCCGCCACCGCGGCCAGGTGCACCGTACCGGCGAGCAGGCCGCAGGCCAGGGAGAGCGGAACGCACAGCAGCGCGGCGGCGAACGCCGCCGTCCACACCGCCGGACGGCTCACGGACCCGTCGGCCACCGGTTTGCCGCGACGGCCGGCCGAGGCGTCCCGCCGGGCGTCGAAGGCGTCGTTGCACCAGCCAATCGAGAGCTGACCGCTCAGCACGGCGGCGACGAGGAGGGCGCAGCGGGCCCCGTCGAGGCCGACGCCGACACCCAGCGCCCCGGCCAGCGCGCTCACCGCGACCACCGGCCCCGGATGGCAGGACCGGGCCAGTGCCGCGGTGCGGCGCAGCGGCCACGCGGTCGTGGCGTAGACGCGTGACGGGTCAGGGGTGCCCATCACGTGATCGTAGGTACTGCGTGCCGGACGGGCATGACAGCCGCACGGGTTGTTTGCGGTGTTTTGTCCATGATGCGGGGCAGGGATGGGCCATGACGCCTCCGAATCAGGACCCGGGATGACCCGGATCGCAGCCGTTCACGGCACCCCGGCTCCGTACCGCCACACCCAGCGCGAGGTCACCGACATGGTGGCCCGCACCTGTCTGCCGCCGGGGGCCGACCGGCGGGTGCTGGACCGGCTGCACGAGAACGCCCGGGTGCGCACCCGGAACATGGTGCTGCCCCTGGAGCGCTACGCGGAGCTGGACGGGTTCGGCGACGCCAACGACGTCTTCATCGGCGCGGCCGTGGACATGGGCGCCGAGGCGCTGCGCGGGGCGCTGCGGACCGCGGGGCTGCGGCCCGCCGATGTGGACCTCCTGATGTTCACGTCCGTCACCGGGGTGGCCGCTCCCTCGGTCGACGCCCGGCTGGTGGGGCGGCTCGGCCTGCGCTCCGATGTGAAGCGGCTGCCGGTGTTCGGGCTCGGCTGCGTGGCCGGGGCCGCCGGAGTGGCCCGGCTGCACGACTATCTGCTCGGCCGTCCCGACGACGTGGCGGTGCTGCTGTCGGTGGAGCTCTGCTCCCTCACCTTCCAGCGCCACGACGCGTCGACCGCCAACCTGGTGGCGACCGCGCTGTTCGGTGACGGGGCGGCTGCCGTGGTGGCGCTCGGCCAGGGCCGGGCGTCCGGGGCGGGACCCGAGGTGGTGGCGACCCGCAGCCGCATGTATCCGGACACCGAGCACGTGATGGGCTGGGACATCCGCGATTCCGGCTTCAAGGTGCGCCTCGATCCGGCCGTCCCCGACGTCGTGCGCCGGTATCTCGCCGACGACGTGCGCGACTTCCTGGCGGAGCACGGGCTCAAGCCGAAGGACGTGGCGCACTGGGTGTGCCACCCGGGCGGCCCCAAGGTCCTGGAGGCCGTCACCGAGGTCCTCTCACTCCCCGACGGCGCTCTCGACGTCACCTGGCGCTCGCTGGCCGAGGTGGGGAACCTGTCCTCCGCCTCGGTGCTCCACGTCCTGCGGGACACCCTGGAGCAGCGGCGTCCCGAGCCGGGGTCGCCGGGGCTGCTGATGGCCATGGGACCCGGATTCTGCTGCGAACTCGTACTGCTGCGCTGGTAGGTCGGAGGACACATGATCTGGTACACGGCACTGGTGCTGGCCGTGGCGGGCGAACGGCTCGCCGAACTCGTCGTCGCGCTCCGCAACTCCCGCTGGGCGCTGGCCAGGGGCGGCGTCGAGACCGGCCGCGCCCATTACCCGGCGATGGTCGCCCTGCACACGGCTCTGCTGGTGGGCTGTCTCGTCGAGGTCCGGCTGGCGGAGCGGCCGTTCATGCCGCTGTTCGGCTGGGCGATGGTGGCCGCGGTGCTGGCCGCGCAGGGCTTGCGCTGGTGGTGCATCCGCACGCTCGGACCCCGGTGGAACACCCGCGTCATCGTCGTTCCAGGGCTGCCGCTGGTGACCGGCGGCCCGTACGGGCTGCTGCGCCATCCGAACTACGTCGCCGTCGCCGCCGAGGGACTCGCCCTGCCGCTGGCCCACGGCGCCTGGGTGACCGCGGTGCTCTTCACCGTTCTCAACGCGGCGCTCATGACCGTACGCGTCCGGTGCGAGGAGGCGGCTCTCACCGCCGCGCCGACGGCGGACGTTGCGGCGTGATCGACCTCCTGGTGGCGGGCGGCGGTCCGGCCGGTCTGGCGGCGGCGATCCGGGCGGCCCGGCTGGGCCTTGAGACGGTCGTCGTCGAACCCCGCGCCTCGCCCATCGACAAGGCCTGCGGCGAGGGCATCATGCCCAGCGGGGTCGCCGCGCTGCGCGCCCTGGGCGTCGAGGTGACCGGGCACCAACTGCGCGGCATCCGGTACGTGGAGGGCGCACGCAGCGCCGAAGCGGCGTTCCGGGGGCGGACGGGGCTCGGCGTGCGGCGGACCGAGCTGCACTCCGCTCTGCACGTCCGGGCGGTGGAGCTCGGCGTCCGGATCGTCCCGGGCAAGGTCGCGGACGTCCGGCAGAGCCAGGACCGGGTCAGTGCGGGCGGGCTGACAGCCCGTTGGATGATCGCGGCGGACGGGCTGCACTCACCGCTCCGGCGCGAGCTGGGGCTGGACGGTCCGGGCACGGCGGCGCGCCGGTACGGGCAGCGCCGCCACTACCGGATCGCCCCGTGGACGGAGTTCGTGGAGGTCCACTGGTCCCGGCGCGGCGAGGCGTACGTGACGCCGCTCGGGGACGGCCTGGTGGGTGTGGCCGTACTCAGCGGGGAGCGCCGCTCCTACGAGGAGCATCTGACGGCGTTCCCCCGGCTGGCCGCCTCGCTCTCCGGCCGGGACGCGGGTCCCGTGCGAGGCGCCGGGCCGCTGCGCCGGCGGGCGCTGGGCCGGCGGGCCGGACGTGTCCTGCTGGCCGGTGACGCCGCGGGCTATGTGGACGCGCTGACCGGTGAGGGGGTGGCCCTGGCCCTGGCGACGGCCACGGCCGCGGTGGACTCACTGGCCGCCGGCCGCCCGCAGGACTACCCGCCCCGGTGGACGAGGCTGACCAGACGTCACCGCCTGCTCACCGAGGGCTTGCTGGCAGTGGCACGGCATCCGGCGACCGCCCGTCTGATCGTTCCCGCGGCATACCGCGCACCGGCCGTCTTCGGCGCGGCCGTGCACGCACTGCAGTAGTCACGGCCCCGGCCTGCCTCCCGGTGGACGGACAACGGGAGACAGGCCGGGGCGAGGACCGGGACGATCACCCGGGCGACGCTGCTCGTTGCGTTCAACACGGCATGATCATCGGTAAGTTGCTGTGGCAGACTGCGCCGAAGGAGCGGTTTCGCCTCATCCCGCCGTACAGCCCGAGCACGGCGGCCCGTACGTGGCCGTGGCCCGTGTCCCTCAGCCCGGCGGGCCGGGGACATCAGCCCGAGAAGGAGTGGATTCTCGATGGACTCAGGTCAACAGCCGACTGCCGCAGAGGTGTTCGACGCGCTGGGCGTCGAGTACGAGCAGGCGTTCGCCGGATCGGCCGCGCACCAGGCCTCGTTGGAGCTGCTGCTGGAGCAGCTCGGACCGCACAGCCAGGTGCTGGATGTCGGAAGCGGCACCGGGCGGCCGACCGCGCAGACCCTGACCGACGCCGGTCATGAGGTGCTCGGTGTCGATGTCTCTCCGGTCATGGTGGACATCGCGTCCCGGCAGGTGCCCCGGGCCGCGTTCCGCTGTGCCGACATCCGGGAACTGCCACTGGAGGACGAGAGTTTCGACGCCGTATGCGTGTACTTCTCACTCCTGCAGATGTCGCGCGCCGACCAGTCGGAGGTGCTGCGTCTGCTCGGACGGTCGCTGCGGCCCGGCGGTCATCTGGCCGTCGCGACGGTGCCGTTGGACCTGGAGGGAGTGAGCGGTGAGTTCATGGGACGGCCGGTGCGGGTGACCAGCTTCGGGCCCGCGGAATTCACCGCGCTGGTGGCCGGGGCCGGATTCACGGTCCTGTCGCAACAGAGCAGCGTGTTCACACCGGCCCATCCGGCGGGAGCCCCCGAACCGCACCTGTTCCTGCTGGCGCGGCGGACCTGACGGAGCCGACGGTGGCCCGGACCCGGTGAATCGCGCGTGCTGAACTTCGCCGGTGCGGTCGTCGCGGTGATCCGGGCACACCGGCCCTGGCACATCCCGTTCCCCGTGGTGTACGCGGCGCCGGTGGCCGGGGCCCTGGTGCCGGGGTTCGCCGCCTGAGCGCCGGTCCGTCGCGGGGGCGGTCATCCGGTGCCCGTTCGCGCGGGGTCCGGTGGCTTCCGCTCAGCCGCCGGAGCCGCCGTCGGGACCGCCCCGCTCTGCGTACCCGCCCAGCCCCGGGAGCTTTCCGGCCGTCTCCTCGTCGGACGGCAGGCACGAGACCAGGGTGACGCCGGGCGTGTCCACGGCAGCCAGCTTCACGTAGTCGAACGTCAGCCGGCCCAGTCCGGGGTGGTCGAACGCCCTGCGGGCCGACTCGAACTCCGCGACATCGTGGGTGTCCCACCAGCTCCGGAACTTCTCGCTGTCCCTGCGCAGGGCGGCCGTCGGCCGCTCGAACGACTCGTCTCCGGTGTTCCGGTCCGCACTGGCCCGGTACTGCTCCAGCAGGGCCCGTGCCTGCCCCGGCCAGTCCACCAGGAGCGTGCGGATCCTCGGCAGGGTGAACACCATCCTGATCAGGTTGGGTTCGCACCCGTCCCCGGCGCCCGAGGGCCCCACCAGACCGGCCTCGGACCGGTTGCGGGCGAGCAGGTCCCAGTTGGGGGCGAGCAGATACGCCGGATTCGGATCGAGTGCGTCCACCAGGCGCTGCAACGCCCGGGTACCGCCCCGCGTGGCGGCCGCCGGAGGCGACGCCTGGCCGGCCAGCGCGAACAGGTGCCGGGTCTCGGCCGGAGAGAGCCGCAGCACCCGTGCCAGGCTGAGCAGCACCTGACGGCTCACGCTGGTGTCCCTGGCCTGTTCGAGCCAGGTGTACCAGGTGACGCTGACCCCTGACAGAAGGGCCAGTTCCTCGCGGCGCAGTCCGGGGGTACGCCGGCGGAGCCCCGGCCTCGATGCCGACGTCGCCCGGCTGCACGGGTCCCCTGCGGGTGCGGAGGAACTCCGCCAGGACCCTGCGCCGTTCACCGTCACTCATCGAAAACCCCCAATCCAGCGCACTCTGTGCGCCCCGGACGATACTGCCCGGGGAGCCTCCCGCGAGCGGTGATTCCGGTGCGGACGATGCCGATACCGGCAAGGAACTCCGCCCGGTCGGTACTGGTCACCCCGCTGCTCAACGCCGTACTCTCGCGCGTCCGTCCGGCGGAGACCGGCATGGCCTCGGGCGTGCTCTCCACGGGCCAGCAGATCGGCGGTTCGGGCGGGGTGGCCGTCGTGGGCGTGATCTTCTACGGCACGCTGGGCCGTGGCGGTCACCGGAACGCCTCCGCGTACGGACACGCCCTGACCGCCTCCCTGGTCCTCAGCCTGGCGCTGGCCGTTGCCGTCTCGGTCCTCGTGTCCCTGCTGCCGCCCACAGGCCAGGAACCGCGCAGGCCGCCCGGACTCCGACGGAGCGCGGATGCGGCACCGATCCGTCGCGGTTGAGCCGCGGCTCGCATAGGGTGCCACGGTTGTCAGAACGGGGAGTCGGGGTAGGGACGTGGCACCGAAGAGAGTGACGCACAATCAGCTGGCGGGCGCGCACGGGCCGCGCTGGGCGGCGGACGGCAATGGGAAGGGGCCGAACGCCTCACGGGCGGCACCAGAAGGGCGTGTACCGCCTGACGATGGACGACGCGACGGCGGCGGTCGCCTATCTGTGGGAGGCGTCCGAGAACTACTGGCCTGCGGCCGAGGGGGACGACGACCTCACCGATCCATTCTCGCCCGGTGTCGGGCTGGACCTGTTCGAGGCCTCGCACGCACGGCTGGACAGCCTCGGCCTCCGGGTCCCGACGGTCCACCTGATCGACCGCGAGCGCACTCACTGCCCGGCCGAACTCGCCATCGTGGAGGACTTCCCCGGCGAGAATCTGATGGACCTCCTCGACCGTGACCCGCACGCCGCAGAGCCGGCGATGGCGCGCCTGGCCGAGGGCTTGGAGGCCATGCGGGGCCACCGTGCGCCGGCCTACGGCAAGGTGGCGCTGATCGACGGGGGAGGGTCGTCGCGGGGGACGTCGTGCGAGGCGCAGGTCGTTGACTTCGCGCCGGCGTGCCTCGCCGAGGCGGCCTCACGCGATCAGCGGATCGCGGGCGCCCGCGACCGGCTGGAGGAACGACTGCGCGTCCTCGCCGGGGCTGTCCGGCCCCGCGCCAAGTACTCCGTCGTCCACGGCGAACTGGGTCTGGACCACGTGCTGGTGGACAGCGACGGCAACCCTGTTCTGATCGACATCGTGGACCTGATGTACTTCGACGTCGAGTGGGAGCAGGTCTTCCTGCGGATCCGCCTCCACGACGGTTACCGGCGGCTGGCGGTGGACGGACTGGACGAGGACCGGCTCGCGCTCTACATGCTCGCCCAGCGGCTGTCGCTGACGGCGGGTCCGCTGCGGCTGCTCGACGGGGACTCCCCGGACCGGGAGTTCATGCGGAGGATCGCCGAACACAACCTCAACGAGGCACTGCAGCTGGTCCGGAACGTCTAGAGGGTCCACGCCGCTTCGCGCCGGCGAGGAGATCGTGTGTGAAGGTCGGCCTTCCGCGCCGGTACCCGTCCGGTGCCGCGTGGCGGCGCGGGCCGGCCACCGGTCGGGCCCGCTCCCCCACCGCCCGCCGGAGCCCGTGTCACCCCCGGGCCTTGCTCCAGGCCTCGCTGTTGAGGAAGTAGGTGTCGTACAGCTCCTGGACCTCCAGCAGGCTCTCCGGCGGCACCTTGCCGTAGGCGATGCGCTCCAGGTGGCGGAAGTACTCGAAGCGTTCGACGCCCGGGGTGATGACGATGAGGATGTCGGCGTCCTCTCCGGGCGCGGCGGCGAAGGCGTGCGCGAGGCCGGGCGGGACGATGACGAGGTCGCCGCGTTCGGCGGTCACGAGCCGCTCACCGGAAAGCAGTTGGGCCGTGCCGTCCAGTACGTAGAACAGCTCGGCCGACCGCGAGTGGTGGTGCGGCTTGGCGCCGTCCGCGCCGTTGGTCAGACTGACCCGCTGGGTGGACAGCGCGCCGCCGGTCGAACTGCTGTCGGCCAGCAGCCTGATGGTGGTGGGGGCCCGGCCGATCACTTCGGCGTCGGCGGAGCGGACGAGAACGGACTCGTCGAAGTCCGGCACGATCAGCGACATCTGTGACTCCTTGCCTGAAGGGCGGTCAATTCCATGGTGGGGACGGACCCTGGTGTCAGACGGCGAAAAGGAGAGCGGTGTCGATCAGCATGACCACGGCCGTGGCGAAGTGGATGCCGAAGGCGACCGCCCTGGTGCCCCCGCTGCGCAGAACGACAAGGGTGTCGCTGAGCGGGGCGATGGTGACGATCAGCATGAACCATGCGGCGGCATGAGCATCCGAGAAGGCCAGCAGAGCGAGGCCGAGTATGCCGTAGCTGAGGTCGCGCACACCCTTGATCGACAGATAGGCCGCGTCCCCGTCCTCCTTGGCCGGGACCCCGTAGGCGGCGGCAGCGGCATGCGGCACCACGAGGAACCGCACTCCGACGAGGATGATCATGGCGTTGAGCAGGATGGCCAGCCCGTAGGCGAGGGGAGTGAGCACGGTCCGTCTCCTTTTCTAGCACTGCTAGGAATGAGATCGACGCTAGCATGTCATCGAAAGATTTCCTAGCGATGCTAGAATTCCGAGCATGTCGAATCAGACGCGCCGGGAGCGCGAGCGGGCGGAGCGGGAGCAACTGATCATCACGGCCGCGCGGCAGCTGGCCGAGGCCGAGGGCTGGGACGCGGTGACGACCCGGCGGCTCGCGGCCGGGATCGAGTACAGCCAGCCGGTGCTCTACAGCCACTTCAAGGGCAAGGACGCCATCATGGCGTCGGTCGCGGTACAGGGCTTCGCCGAGCTCGCCGCCGAGCTGCGCACCGCCCGGACCGCGGCGGTGGACCCGCGCCGGGCCCTTGCCGATGTGGCCGCGGCGTACGCCGCGTTCGCCGAGGAACGGCCCGCACTGTACGACGCGATGTTCACGCGCGCCGTCGACCTGCCGTTCGCCAGCCCGGACGCACCGGCAGCGCTGCACGCGGCCTTCGACGAGCTGTGCGCGGCCGTGCGGCCACTCTCGGGAGACGACGAACCGGGGCTGCTCACCGAGACGTTCTGGAGCGGGCTGCACGGCCTGGTCACGCTCATGCGCAGCAACAGGCTCCCGCGCGGGGACCACGACCGGCGGCTGGCGCTGCTGATAGACCGCTTCTGGGGCTGAGCGGAGAAGGCCTACCCGGCGGGCCGGGCATCGCACCGGCCCGCCGGTCCCCCGGCTCCGTGCCGGAGGAGAGGCGGCCCGGTCGCGGTGTCAGGCGGACGGGGTGTCGAAGTAGTGCCCCTTGTCGAGATCCTCAAGGAGCCCCGGGCCGGCCGGCTGCCACCCGAGCAGCTCACGGGTCAGCGCGCTCGATGCCGGGCCGTCCATGCCCAGGAAGCCGCCCAGCCAGCCGAAGTGCTCGTCCGCGCCGTCCACGGGGACGGCGACCACGGGGACGGCGAGATGGCGTCCGATCACTTCGGCGACGGCCCGGATCGGGACCCCCTCGTCGGCGATCGCGTGCAGCGCCGATCCCGCGGGTGCCTGCTCCAGCGCCAGGCGGAAGAGACGCGCGGCATCGGACCGGGCCACGGCGGGCCAGCGGTTGGAACCGTCGCCGACATGGCCGGAGGCGCCCTTGTCGCGGGCGATGGCGACCAGTGCCGCCATGAAGCCGTTGTCCCCCGCTCCGTGCACCGTCGGGGGCAGCCGCACCACGGATGAGCGGACACCGCGGGAAGCGAGGGAGAGCGTCAACTGCGCATTGGCCAAACGGGCCCGTGCGCCCTCGAACGGCACAGCGGCACCGGACCTCCGCCCGTCCCGCTCGGTCCCGACCCGCCCCGGCGCGAGCCCCATCGTCCCGGAGGCGATGACGAAGGGCCGGTCGGAACCCGCGAGCACCTCGCCGAATACCTCGATGGCCGCACGGTCCGCATCGGCAGCCCCCTGGAAGTTCCCCGAGAAGGCGATGCCGTGCTTGAACGCGAGGTGGATCACGCCGTCCGAGGCGTCAGCCGCGCTC
>NZ_JAFMPZ010000640.1 GCF_017353455.1 Streptomyces laculatispora | reverse complement strand
GACCTGACGCATCGAACCCCGCCGCCCCTCGGGCGAGGCCAGCCAGCGGAGCTTCTCCTCCGTGCCGGTGTCCGGCCACGGGTTGTGCAGCACGATCGCCAGGTCCGGGCGGGCCGGGATGCGCAACTGGGTGGCCTCCACGACCAGCGTGCCCACCGCCGGATGCGTCAGCTCCTTGCGCATCTGCCCGCCGGGCGCGACGTCCCGCCGCTCCCAGAGCTCGGCGAACTCGGGGCTGCGCTCCTTCGCCTCGGCCACGATCGCCCGGAAGCCCTCGTCGTCGGGGCATTCGGAGCAGGCGGCCCGGAACTGGGCGACGACTCCGGCCGCGGTCTCCCGCCAGTCCTGCTCCCGGCCGCGGTGGACCGGATCGGTGAAGAAGGCGATCACGCAGTTCTGCGGCCGGTCCGGCCCCATCCCCAGCACCATCGAGGCCGCGTTGTTGTACAGGATGATGTTCCAGTACTCGTCCATGATGTGCGCCGGGTACGGCATCCAGCTGTCGAGCAGCCGCTGCAGCCCCGCGCACATGTCCACGTTGGCCGGATCGACCTCCGGGGCGGGCGGGTTGAGCCCGGCGAGCACGTAGAGGTGACGCCGTTCGGCGCTGCTGAGCCGCAGCACCCGGGCCACGGAGTCCAGCACCTGCGGGGACACGGTGATGTCCCGGCCCTGCTCCAGCCACTGGTACCAGGAGACGCCCACCCCGGCGAGGACGGCGACCTCCTCACGGCGCAGCCCCGGGGTGCGCCGCCGGGCCCCGCCGTCCGGGAGGCCCGCCTCGGACGGGCTGACCCGCGCCCGCCACCGGATCGGTGCCCGGCGGACCCTGTCCGTCTCACTGCTGGGCCAGGGCCTGTTCTTCGCGGCGCTACTGGGCCTCGGCACGGACTCCGGCATCTGGCTGGCGACCGTCGCGGTCTCGCTGGCCAGCATGTGCCACCTGGGCGCGATCATCGCGTACGGGCTGACCGTCACCTCGGGCGTGCCGAACGAGGAGCAGGGTCTGGCGACGGGTCTGGTCACCACGACCCAGCAGGTGGGCCTCACGATCGGCATCCCGCTGCTCGGCGTGGTGGCGACCGCGCAGGCCTCCCTGTTCGACGAGGTCCGGATCGCGGTGGCAGTGGCCGCGGGCCTGCTGATCGTCGCCGCCGGTGTGGTGGCCGCGGGGCTGCGACGGGCCTCGTAGGAGGAACAGCGGGGGTGATCGGCGCAGTGAAAAACGGGGCTTGACCTCAAGTTTGCTTGAGGTATCAGAGTGATCTGCATGAACACCGAAAGCGCAGACATCAAGGCCATCGAGCAGGTCGTCACCACGGTCGAGCACACCCAGCGCGCCAAGGACGTCGAGGGGTTTCTCGCGCTCTTCCACCCCGAAGCGATCTGGACCACCGGCCACGGCAAGGTCCTGATCGGCTTCGACGAGATCGCCGAGTTCACCCGCGCCGTGCTGCCGGCAGCCAACTGGGACGGCGAGATCACGTACGAGGCCGTGCACACGCGATTCCTGAGGCCCGACGTGGCGGCCATCAAGGTCCGGCAGGTCTACCACGCGCCGGAGGGCGAGTCGGAAGGCGCTCCGCTCTACGTCATGACGAAGCAGGATGACGGGAGGTGGCTGCTGCACGCCTGCCAGAACACCGAAGTACGGGTCGCGTAGACCCCGACTGGCTCCGCGGCGGGGCGGCGGGTGACCGGCACGGTGCCGGTCACCCGCTACGGGCGGTCGAGCTTCAGCCGCTCCGCCCGGGGCAACCCCGCCACGACCAGGTCGTAACTGTCCTCGATCAGCTCACGCACTCTCGCGTCCGGCAGACCGGACACCGTCACGGTGTTCCAGTGCCGCTTGTTCATGTGCCACCCCGGCGCCACGGCCTCGTACTCCTCCCGGAGCCGCACCGCGTCGTCGGGGTCGCACTTGAGGTTCACCTTCAGCGGCCGCGCGTCCAGGGAGCTCAGCGCGAACATCTTGCCGAGCACCTTGAAGACGGACGCCTCCGGCCCGAACGGGAACTCCTCGGCGCTCGCGTTGAACCCGAGGCAGAACGCCCTCAGCTCCTTCGGAGTCATGCCGCCGCCTCCTCCTGCGGAGCCACCGGCTCCACCAGCACCGTGACGATCTTGTTCCGGCGGCCCGCCGGGGACTCCGCGGTCAGCCGCAGCCGTCGCCCGTCGGGCAGTTCCACCTCCGAGGAGGCGCCGGCGATCGGGACCCGGCCCAGCGCCTTCGCGAGCAGCCCGCCGACCGTCTCCACGTCCTCGTCGTCGTACTCGTCGAGGCCGAACAGGTCGCCGAGGTCCCCGATGTCCAGGCGCGCGGTGACCCGGAAGCAGCCGTTCTCCAGCTCCTGGACCGGCGGGAGTTCGCGGTCGTACTCGTCGGTGATCTCGCCGACGATCTCCTCCAGGATGTCCTCGATGGTGACGATGCCCGCCGTACCGCCGTACTCGTCGATGACGACCGCGACGTGGCTGCGGTCCTGCTGCATCTCGCGCAGCAGATCACCGGCGTTCTTCGTGTCGGGCACGAACGCCGCGGGACGCATCGCCGTGGAGACCAGATCGGCCTCCGACTCCCGGTTGATGTGCGTCTTGCGGACCAGGTCCTTGAGATAGACGATCCCGACGATGTCGTCCTCGTTCTCCCCGGTGACCGGGATGCGCGAGAAACCGGAGCGCAGCGCGAGGGTGAGTGCCTGCCGGATCGTCTTGTAGCGCTCGATGCAGACCAGGTCGGTGCGCGGCACCATCACCTCGCGCACGAGTGTGTCGCCCAGTTCGAAGACGGAGTGCACCATGCGGCGCTCCTCGTCCTCGATCAGCGACTCCTGCTCGGCGAGGTCGACCATCGCCCGCAGTTCGGCCTCACTGGCGAACGGCCCCTTGCGGAACCCCTTGCCCGGCGTCAGCGCGTTGCCGATGAGGATCAGCAGCTGCGGGACGGGTCCCATGATCCGGGCCAGCGGCAGCAGGACGTACGCCGCCGCCGTGGCGGTGTTCAGCGGGTGCTGGCGGCCGATGGTGCGCGGCGAGACCCCGATGGCGACATAGGAGACGAGGACCATCACCCCCATGGCGACGGCCAGCGCCTCCCAGGTCTCCGGGAGCTCCTTCAGACACGTGTACGTGACCAGTACCCCGGCCGACATCTCGCAGGCGACCCGCACCAGCAGGGCGACATTGAGATAGCGCGTCGGATCGGCCGCGACCTGTTCCAGCTTGTCGCCGCCGCGACGGCCTGAGCGGACCGCCTCGGCGGCCCGGAAGCTCGACGTACGCGCGATACCTGCCTCGGCACACGCCGCCAGCCAGCCGACGACGACCAGCACGACGACCCCGAAGACGAGGGGCAGGCTCACGAGACGGTCGGGGCGGGCGACGGGCCGGTCATACCGCGCTCACCGCGCCAGCCGTCCACGATCGCCGCCTGGAGGCCGAACATCTCGGCCTTCTCGTCCGGCTCCTCGTGGTCGTAGCCGAGCAGGTGCAGCACCCCGTGGACGGTCAGGAGCTGGAGCTCCTCGTCCATGGAGTGCTGCGTCTCGGCGTCCTCGCCCTGCTTCTTGGCGACCTCCGGGCAGAGCACGATGTCACCGAGGAGCCCCTGCGGGGGCTCCTCGTCGTCCTTGGCCGGCGGACGCAGTTCGTCCATCGGGAAGGACATGACATCCGTCGGACCCGTCAGATCCATCCACTGGATGTGGAGCTGTTCCATGGCGTCGGTGTCCACCACGATCACCGAGAGCTCGGAGAGCGGGTGGATCCGCATCCGAGCCAGTGCGTAGCGGGCGATGTCGAGGATCGCCTGCTCGTCGACCTCGGTTCCGGACTCGTTGTTGACGTCGATCGACATGGTGCGCTGCTACTGCTTCCCGTTGTGGCGGCCCTGGCCCTTGCCGGCCGGGCCGTCCTGTTCGCCTTGGCTGTCGTACTTCTCGTACGCGTCGACGATACGGCCGACCAGCTTGTGCCGGACGACATCCTGGGACGTGAGCCGGGAGAAGTGCACGTCGTCGATGCCCTCCAGGATGTCCTGCACCTGGCGCAGACCGCTCTTGGTCCCGTTCGGCAGGTCGACCTGGGTGACGTCACCGGTGACGACGATCTTCGAGTCGAAGCCGAGCCGGGTCAGGAACATCTTCATCTGCTCGGCGCTGGTGTTCTGCGCCTCGTCGAGGATGATGAAGGCGTCATTGAGCGTGTTGTGCGTCAGCAGGTAATCCTGCGTGACGTACAGCGAGTCCTCCGCCGCCACCTGGATGCACACGGACTCCTCACGACCGGCCGGCTCGATGCTGTCGATGAAACGCATCGGACGGCCGCCGCCGCCTGCCTCGTGGTACTTCTCCGCCTTACGGGCGAGGCGGAAGGGCTCGATGCCCTCGGGGAGCCGGATGTCGACGACGTGCGTGTCGTAACGGTGATATACCTCGCGGCCCTTCGCCCGCCCGGGTGCACGCCCTTCGGCGGCCCGGCGACGGGTGTACGCGACACCGCCGAGAGACTGCACGAGAGCAAGCACGTCGTCGCGCAGCATGATCGACGCAGTCGTGTACTGGACGCGGCAGGTGCGGTCCGACTGAGTGACCGGACCGCCGTCCGCGTCGAGCAGCCCTTGCAGCACGGCAAGGCGGACATCGGCGGAGTTGTAGAGGTAGGAGTCCGGGACGAACTTGGAATGCGACCGTGTCCCGACCATGTCGAGTGCCCGCAGGGCACGGGTAACCGGGTTCTCCAGCGTGACCACGTCGCCCAGAGCCTTCACCCTGTTCAGAACGTAGTCCGGCCCACCCTTGTGCCGTACGGAAATGCCCGGCAGCGAGCCCTCCAGCGCCTCGGCCAGTTCAGGATCCTGCGTGGCGAACGAGGGAGTCGTCGATCCGGTCAAGCAGCCGTCGCCGAGCAGGAGACCCAACGCGTACGGGTCCATCGGAACCTCGCGCTCGGGCATGCTGACGGGCGCCGTGAGCATCGGCAGCTCGTAGCGGCGTGCGTGTGCCGCGCGAAGGTTGCCGATCATCTCCTTGGTCTCCAGGACCCGCCACGGCTTGTCCCGGCGCTTGTCCGACGCCGTGCGAACGGTCCACAGATGCTCGTCGCAGCACAAGGTCCAGGAACCGTCCTGGGCGCTGACGCGGTAGATGTCCTTCTCGCCCTGCGGGTACACGCCGAGGACGGGGGTCGGCTCACCGTTCGAGCCGATGACCAGGTCCCCGACCTCAAGGGCACCGATGGGCCGCCAGCCGTCCGGCGTCAGGACGTTGGTGAAGACAGGCTGGCTCCTGCCGCGCATGTAGGCCAGCGGCGCCACCTCGATCGTCCCCGCCGCCATCAGCCGCGGGATCGAGTCCGGGTCGAGCATGTCGTGCAGCGCGTCGTAGAGCGGGCGCAGATACGGGTCGATCTTGTCGAAGAGCGTGCCGGGCAGGAAGCCGAGCCGCTCGCCCGCCTCGACCGCCGGGCGGGTCAGGATGATCCGGCTGACCTGCTTGGACTGCAGCGCCTGGACGGCCTTGGCCATGGCCAGGTAGGTCTTGCCGGTACCGGCGGGGCCGATGCCGAAGACGATCGTGTGCTTGTCGATCGCGTCGACGTACCGCTTCTGGTTGAGCGTCTTGGGGCGGATCGTGCGGCCGCGGCTGGAGAGGATGTTCTGGGTGAGCACCTCGGCCGGGGTCTCCGTGCCGTCCGCCTGGCCGTCGTCACTGGCCCTGAGCATCGCGATCGAACGTTCCACAGCGTCCTCCGTCATCGGCTGACCGGTGCGGAGCACCAGCACCATCTCGTCGAACAGGCGCTGGATCAGGGCGATTTCCGCCGTGTTACCCGTCGCGCTTATCTCATTGCCCCGGACGTGGATGTCGGCTTCCGGGAACGCCGCTTCGATCACGCGCAGCAGCGAGTCGCCCGATCCCAGGAGCATCACCATGGGGTGTGCGGCCGGAATCCTGATGTGGGCACGCGCCTGCCGCTGTGTTGGTGTCTGAGTCATGGGCCGGCCCTCGGGCCTGCACATACCTCCCGTTGCAGGGTTCTCGCTGCTCGACAACCTCTGGAGTACCAAGCGTACGACTCCCCACCGACAACGCCGAGAGGTTTTCGCGGGCGGAAAGCGGCCGGACAGGTCACGGACGGAAGCCGATCGTCGGGACGGCCCTGCGCAGCGGCCAGTGGCGGGCCGCCGACGGGAGCAGGTCCTGGAGGAACGCGTAGCGCTGGAGCGCCGCCGGGTCCTGGTCGGCGCAGGTGCGGACCTCCTGCCACCAGGCGGCGATCTCCGCCCAGCCGGGGGCCGACAGCGAGCCGCCGAACTCCTGGACCGAGAGGGCGGCGGTGAGTCCGGCGAAGGCGAGCCGGTCGGCGAGCGGCCAGTTGGCCAGGGTGCCGGTGACGAAGCCGGCGACGAAGACGTCACCGGCACCGGTCGGGTCGAGCGCCTCGACCTCGATCGCGGGGACCTCGGCGGCGGTCCCGGTGGCCGCGTCGACCGCATAGGCGCCCTCGGCGCCGAGGGTGACGACGGCGAGCGGTACGTGTTCGGCGAGTGCGTGCGCCGCGGCGCGGGGGCAGTCGGTGCGGGTGTAGCGCATGGCCTCCTGCGCGTTGGGGAGGAACGCCTGGCAGTGCGCCAGGTCGGTCAGGCCCGCCAGGTCCCAGCGGCCGGTCTCGTCCCAGCCGACGTCCGCGAAGACCATGGCGCCGCGGCGGGCCGCCGCGGCCACCCACGGCTCACTGCGGCCCGGGACGAGCGAGGCGACGGCGGCGCGGGCCCGGGGCGGGCACTGCGGGAAGGCGGTGGCGGCGCGCCCCGGTGCGGCTGGCGGCGGGGCCTCGTGGCCGTGCGAGACCATCGTCCGCTCGCCCTCGTACGCCATGGAGACGGTCACCGGGGAGTGCCAGCCGCGGACGGTGTGCGACATGGAGAGGTCGATGCCCTCGCCCTGCTCCAGCGCGTCCCAGCAGTACTCGCCGTAGTGGTCGTCGCCGAAGGCCGCGGCCAGTGAGGTGTGCAGGCCGAGCCGGGCCAGTGCGGTGGCCATGTTGGCGACCCCGCCGGGACTGGAGCCCATGCCGCGCGCCCAGGACTCGGTGCCGCGCACGGGGGCGCTGTCCAGGCCGGTGAAGATGATGTCGAGGAAGACCGTGCCGGTGAGGAAGACGTCGCAGTCCGGGTCCTGCGGCGCGCGCAGTCCGTCCAGTGGGTCGATTCCAGGAATCCCAGTGCTCACCTTGCACTCCCCGATCGTGGCAGTTCCGGCCAGTGTGCCCGATTCACTCCCCCGTCCGGGGGGCCCGCGCCGCGTCTGCGCACACAGAGTCTGACCTGCATAAACATGCGCTGCTACCCGTATAGAAGTGCGGCAAACGCATAAGTGAGCCAGATCACAGCGAGGCGACTTTCGGTCAGCCGGGAGCGCTTGATACAAATTGGCCCGCGAGCACCGTTGGGGGCAGTTTCCGGCGAGTGCGTCGACTTCCTCATATTTTCCGCATTTTCGCATTTCTGCCTTACCCCCTCGCTGTCTTCTCCGCCTCCTCTGGCATGTCTTCAGGAACGCCCATGTCCTCGCGCCCTCGCGCCGCGTGGCCGCTGGTTGCCGTGTTCACCGCCGGTTACCTCGCCTCTTATCTGCTCCCCACCATCGTAGGGAGACTCTCCGTCTATCTGGGTCTCAGCGCGGCCCAGGGCGGTCTGGTCGGCAGTGCTCTGCTGCTGAGCTCGGCGTCCGCCGGGTTCTGCCTGGCGGGCCGGGTCGAGACGTACGGGCCGCAGAGACCCGCGCGGATCGGGCTGGTGCTGGCCGCGCTGGGCTACGGCTGCGCGGCACTGGCCGGTTCCGTGCCACTGGTGGTCATGGGCGTGATGGTCGGCGGCTTCGGCTCCGGTACGGCGACCGCGGTCGCCGCGGCGGGCATCGCCGCCCAGCGCGATCCGCACCGGACCTCGTCCCTGGGGCTGCTCAGCGTCTCCGCGACCGCGGGCGTCCTCTATCTGACGATCCCTCACCTGGGCGGCGGCCACCGGCTGCCGTTCGCCTCGATCGCCCTGGTCGCGCTCCTCGTCTGGCCCGCCACCTCACGGCTGGGCGGCGCGGTACCGGCCGGCCCCGCCGTCCCCGCCTCCGGGCGGCTGCCGCACCGCCGCTCCGGTCTGGTGCTGGCGGGCGGCATGCTCGTCTGGTCGATGGCACAGAACGCGCTGTGGGGTGTCAGCAGCCGCATCGGTGTGGTGCAGGTGGGGCTCTCCGAGGTCAGCATAGGAGCGGTCTTCGCCGCCGCGCTCGGCGCCGGTCTGCTCGGCGTGATGGGCGCCGGGGTGCTCGGCGCACGGCTGGGGCGGGCGGTGCCGATCGGGCTCGGCACCGTGATCATCGCGGCGAGCATCGTGCTCAGTTCGTCGGCGAGCGACCTCGGCTCGTTCGCGACCGGCGAGATCATGTGGAACACCTTCTACCCGGTGGTCCTGTCGTATCTGATCGGTCTGGCCGCGTCACTGGACGTACGCGGCCGCTGGGCGGTCCTCGCCGGCTCCGCCTCGTCCGTCGGCGTGGCCTGCGGGCCGCTGCTGGGCAGCGTGCTGTCCGAGGAGTCCGGCTACCGGGTGATGGGGCTGATCCTGGGCGCCATGACCCTGCTGGTCGCGGTCCCGGTGACGGCCGTCGCCCTGCAGACCGGTGGCCGCCCGCTGGTGCCGGGATCGGTGCGCCGCAGGGGCGGTGCTCCAGCGGCCCTGCTCGCGGTCACCACCGGCGCGGTGCCCGGCGCCGTGCCCAGGCTCGGTGCGCCCGAGCAGGCCGTCACGGAGCTCAGCCTGCCCGAGCTGCGCCGCAGGCGCCTGGTCAGGAGTGCGTTCCGGACGGCCGGCCCGGCCGGCGGGGACGGTCAGTCGAACGCGTACGCCTCGACCTCCGACAGGTAGCGCGCCCGGCGCTCCTCGTCGTGGTCGAGGAAGGCCGCCTCGAAGGAGTTGCGGGCCAGGGTGCGCAGCTGTTCCCGCTCCAGGCCGAGGGCTTCGTGGACGGCGTGGAAGGTGTCCCCGACGTACCCGCCGAAGTAGGCGGGGTCGTCGGAGTTCACCGTGCAGAGCAGCCCGGCGTCCATCATGGCCCGCAGCGGGTGCTCCTCCAGGGTGTCGATGGCCCGCAGCCGTACGTTGGACAGCGGGCAGAGGGTGAGCGGTACCCGGTCGGCGACCAGCCGTTTCACCAGCTCCGGGTCCTCCATGCAGCGCAGCCCGTGATCGATGCGCTCCACGCCGAGCACGTCGAGCGCCTCCCGGATGTAGGCGGGCGGCCCCTCCTCGCCCGCGTGGGCGACCTTGCGCAGTCCGAGCGCCTCGGCCGCGGCGTACACCTCGCGGAACTTGGCGGGCGGGTGGCCGACCTCGGCGGAGTCCAGGCCGACGGCGCTGATCCGGTGCAGATGCGGCTTCGCGGCCTCCAGGGTCTCCAGTGCCGATTCGGCGGACAGGTCGCGCAGGAAGCACATGATCAGCTGGGTGGAGACGCCGTGCTTCTCCTCGCTGCGCTCCAGTGCCCGGCCGAGTCCCTCGACGACCGTGCCGATCGGGACGCCGCGGGCGGTGTGCGCCTGCGGGTCGAAGAAGATCTCGGCGTGCCGCACGCCCTGGGCGGCTGCGCGGGCCAGGTAGGCGTCGGCGAGGTCGGCGAAGTCGTCCTCGGTCCGCAGTACCGCCATCAGCGCGTAGTACAGGTCGAGGAAGGTCTGCAGGTCGTCGAAGAGATAGGCGGTGCGCAGCGCCTCGGTGTCCGCGTACGGGAGGTGCACGCCGTTGCGTGCGGCGAGCGCGAAGGCCAGCTCGGGTTCGAGGGTTCCTTCGATGTGGAGGTGGAGTTCGGCTTTGGGGAGGTGCACGGTTTCTCGCTTACGCAGGTGGTGCTGTTACTGGTGACGAGTGGGTACCGGGACTCTGATCAGGTCCTGGGCTACGGTCAGTTCGCCCTCGAACCCGGCGGCCCGCGCCTGGGTCTCGAAGGCCCCGGGGTCCGGGTAGCGCTGCGAGAAGTGCGTGAGCACGAGATGCCGTACGCCCGCTTCCCGCGCCACCCGGGCCGCTTGTCCGGCGGTCAGATGGCCGTGCTCGGTGGCCAGCCGTACGTCCTCGTCGAGGAAGGTCGACTCGATGACCAGCATGTCGCATCCCTCGGCGAGCGCGGGCACGCCGTCGCAGAGCCTGGTGTCCATGATGAACGCGAACCGCTGTCCGCGCCTGTGCTCGGAGACGTCGTCGAGCGTGACACCGCCGATCGCGCCCTCGCGCTGCATCCGGCCGATGTCGGGTCCCGCGATGGAGTGCTCGGCGAGCCTGGCGGGCAGCATGCGGCGCCCGTCGGGTTCGACGAGGCGGTAGCCGTACGACTCGACGGGGTGCGAGAGCTTGTGGGCGCTGAGCGTGTACGTGTCCGTGGTGGCCAGCGGCCCGTCGGCGGCGACCGGGGCCTCGGTCAGCTCGACGGACTCGCGGTAGGCGGTCGCGTACCGCAGCCGGTCGAAGAAGTGCTGTCCGCTCGCCGGGTAGTGCGCGGCGACGGGGTGCGGGACCTGGTCGAGGTTGATCCGCTGGATCACCCCGGCCAGGCCGAGCGAGTGGTCGCCGTGGAAGTGCGTGACGCAGATCCGGTTGATGTCGTGCGCGGCGACGCCGGCCCGCAGCATCTGGCGCTGGGTGCCCTCGCCGGGGTCGAAGAGGATGCCCTCGCCGTCCCAGCGCAGCAGGTAGCCGTTGTGGTTGCGGTGCCGGGTCGGGACCTGGCTGGCGGTGCCGAGGACGACGAGTTCACGTGACGACATGGTGTGCGGCCGCCCTAGCCGGGCGGCCACTGGAGGCCGCGGCCGCCCAGGACGTGCGCGTGCGCGTGGAAGACGGTCTGCCCGGCGCCGGCGCCGGTGTTGAACACGACCCGGTAGCCGGTGCCGGTGATCTTCTCGTCGGCGGCGACCTCTCCGGTCTCGCGCACGATGTCGGCGAGGACCTGCGGTTCCGCGGCGGCGAGGGACGCGGCGTCCGGGTGGTGGAGGCGCGGGATGACGAGCACGTGGGTGGGGGCCTGGGGGTTGATGTCGCGGAAGGCGACGGTGGTGTCGGTCTCCCGGATGATGGTGGCCGGGATCTCACCCGAGACGATCTTGCAGAACAGGCAGTCGGGCTGCGGTTCTCCTGCCATGGGGTGCTCCTCAGTCTCGGTGATCCGTTACGGGGCAGCCTAGCCTGGGCCCGCACCCGGCCCCGCCCGTGTGCGCGGGGCCCGGGGCGGCGCCCCGGGCCCCGCGCACGTCACTGCGGCAGGGGCGGGGCCGTCTTCGCCGGGGTCCGGGTCAGCGACTCCAGCGCGATCCGGATGGCCTCGTCCAGCTGCGGATCCCGCCCCGCCGCACGGTCCTGCGGCGTCATGACGACCTCGACGTCCGGATCGACGCCGTGGTTCTCGACGCCCCAGCCGTACTCCTCCATCCAGAAGGCGTACTTCGGCTGGGTGACCAGCGTGCCGTCCACCAGCCGGTACCGGCTGTCGATGCCCACCACACCGCCCCAGGTGCGGGTACCGACCACCGGGCCGATGCCCAGCAGCTTGATCGCCGCGTTCACGACGTCGCCGTCCGAACCGGAGAACTCGTCCGCCACGGCGACGACCGGACCGCGCGGCGCATCGCCCGGGTAGCTCTGGGGCCGGCTGCCGCGGGGCAGGTCCCAGCCGACGATGCGGCGGGCCAGCTTCTCGACGATCAGCTGCGAGGTGTGGCCGCCGCGGTTCTCCCGTACGTCCACCACCAGCCCCTCGCGGGCGACCTCGGTGCGCAGGTCGCGGTGGATCTGGGCCCAGCCCGGCCCGGCCATGTCGGGGATGTGGACATAGCCGAGGCGTCCGCCGGAGTGCTCGTGGACGTAACGGCGCCGGTCGGCGACCCACGCGTGGTAGCGCAGCGCCTCCTCGTCGGCGATCGGTACGACGACGACATGGCGCGGGTCTCCGCCGTCGGCCGGTGAGACGGTCAGCTCGACCGGGTGGCCGGCCGAGCCGGTGAGCAGCGGTCCGGGGCCGGTGACGTGGTCGACGGGGTGGCCGTCGACGGCCAGGATCGCGTCCCCCGCGCGGACGGCGACGCCGGGTGCGGCGAGCGGTGCGCGGGCCGCGGGGTCGGAGGTCTCGGACGGCAGGATGCGGTCGATGCGCCAGCTCCCGTCGTCCGCGCGGGAGATGTCGGCGCCGAGCAGCCCCTGACGGGCCGAGTCCTCGTGCCATCCGCCGGTCGGCCTCACATAGGCGTGCGAGGTGCCGAGTTCGCCCTGTACCTCCCACAGCAGGTCCATGAGGTCGTCGTGGGTGGCGACGCGTTCCAGCACCGGCCGGTAGCGGTCCAGGACACCGGTCCAGTCGACGCCGCCCATGTCGGGGCGCCAGAAGTTGTCCCGCATGATGCGGCCGGCCTCGTCGTACATCTGCCGCCATTCGGCGGCCGGGTCCAGGGTGCGGCGGATCCGGGAGAGGTCGACGGTGATACTGCCCTCGCCGTCGTGGTCCTCGTCGGAGCCCGCCGGGACACGGCTGTCGGACGGTACGACGCGCAGTTTGCCGTGGCTGTGCAGCACCAGCCGCTTGCCGTCGCCGCTGACCGCGAACCGGCCGATGTCCGAAGCGAGTTCCTCGCAGCGCAGCTTCTCCAGGTCGTACCGCTCCAGCACGGTCTCGGGGCGGCGGGCGTCGGGCGTGGCGCCGCTCGTGCCGAGGACTCCGGTGACCGGGTGGCGCAGCCAGAGCAGCCCGTCCTTCGCGGTCCGGAGCGAGGAGTAGCTGGCGGCCTCGACGGGCAGCGGCACGATCCGGTCGGCGAGGCCGTCCAGGTCGATGCGGGTGACCGGGAGCGCGGTCGGGTTGTCGTCGCCCTCGCCGCTCTTCTCCCGCTCGGTCGGGCGGCCGTGGAGCTGCGGCCCGAACGGGGAGGGGGTGGTCGCGGCAAGCGTCAGCAGGTGCGGCCGGCAGACGCCGATGAAGGCCAGGTCGAAGACGTGTGAGTCGTAGACCGGGTCGAAGGCCCGCTCGGAGAGGAAGGCCAGGTGCTTTCCGTCGGCGGTGAAGGCGGGTGCGAAGTCCCGGAACCGCAGCGGGGTGGCCTCGGCGACGGTCAGGTCGGCGAGGTGGGCGAGCTTGAGCTGGCTCAGCGGTTCGGGGCCGGGGTGCGACCAGGCGAGCCAGGAGGAGTCGGGTGAGAAGACGAGCCCGGAGGCGTCGCCGTGCTCGCTGCGGTCCACCTCGTGGACCTCGCCGCTCTCCCGTTCGACGATCAGTACGCGTCCGTCGTGGGCGGCGACGGCGAACCGGCTGCCGTCGGGGGCGGGGGCCAGGTCGAGGACCCGGCCGAGCCGGCCCGCGGCGAGCCGGCGCGGTACGGCGCCGGGTGAGGTGCCGGTGGCGGGCGCGCACTCCAGCGCGTCGTCGCCCTCGGCGTCGGTGACCCAGACGACGTGCTGGTCGCCGTCGGCCTGGAAGGTGCGGGGCAGCCTGGCCCGTACGCCGGGTTCGACGGCGAGTGCGCGGGCCGGGCCCTCGCGGTGGGTGACCCAGTGGACGGCTCCGCGGGACCCGACCGCGCTGCCGCGGCCGGTGCGGTCCGGGGACGCGGCGCTCAAGTGGCTGCCGGCGTGCACGGGGTGCGGCTGGAGGTCGGCGCGCTGGCCGCCGAGCCGGATGTCGAGGCGGCGGGGCTCGTCGCCCTCCAGTCCGTCGAGGAGCCAGAGCTCTCCCGCACTGACGTAGGCGACCCGGGTGCCGTCGGTGGCGGCGTGCCGGGCGTAGAAGCCCTCGATGCCGGTGTGCCGGCGCAGACCGGTGCCGTCGGGGAGGGAGGAGTAGAGCGCTCCGACGCCTTCGTGGTCGGAGAGGAAGGCGATGCGCCCGCCCACCCACATAGGGCACTCGATGTTGCCGTCGAGCTCCTCGTTGACCCGTACGAACTCCTGCGGAGTCCCGTCGCCGGGTGTCTCCTCGGCGGCGATCCAGAGCTTGCCGGCCGTGCCGCCCCGGTAGCGCTTCCACTTGGCGGCCTCGCGTCCCATGGTGGCCGAGAGCAGCAGGATCCGTCCGCCGGGCCCGTACGCGAGGGAGCCGACCGGCCCGTACGGCAGGGTCCGTGCGGGGCCCCCGTCGACCGGTACGGCGCGGGCCCAGGTGCGGCGCAGCGAGACCTGTCCCTGGGTGCTGATCACCAGCACATCGCCCTCGGGGGTCCAGCCGTGCACGGCTGTCTGCGCGTCGCCCCAGTAGGTCAGCCGCTTGGAGGGCCCGCCGTCGACGGGGGCCAGGTGCACCTCGGGCACCCCGTCCCGGGTGGACGTCCAGGCGACGAGGGTGCCGTCAGGAGATATCCGCGGCTGGGTGACGGGGCGGTTGTCCGCGCTGACTCGCCAGGCTCGGCCGCCGTCGAGCGGCGCCAGCCAGACATCGTCCTCGGCGGTGAAGGCGATCAGGTCGCCCTGGACATGGGGATACCGGAGGTAGGAAGGCTGCGTCACATCGATCACCCTAGGCCGAGGTCGTGCCCGAGGAAACGGAGTTGGCCGGAGTCCGACGTAGGGCCGGTGCCCGGCACGCTCACTTGCCCTGGGGGTACGCGGTCACGGTGACCGTGACGGTCGCGGTCGGCCCGGCGCCTCCCCCGCTGCTGCCCGCCGGGGGCCGGGGCGGCGCGGAGGCCGGGGGCGCGGCGTCGCAGTTGCCGAGCATCGTGGCCCGGAACACGGTCTTCCCGCCCGCCTTCGCGGTCATGTCACCGCTGACGCAACGGCCCTCGACCTCGCGGTCGACCTTGCCTTCGAGACTGATGTCCTTGCCGTCCTTGGTGCGTCCGTTGCAGTCGACGTCGGCGACCCGGCTGGTGGCGGCGGTGGACGAACCGGCCCGGGAGGCGGCGCTCGCGCCCCCGCCGGTCCGTGCGGTGCAGCTCAGCCACTGCACGTCCACCCCTTCGTGCTCCAGCGCGCGGGTGGCGGTCTGGTCGGTCGTCACTGCGATGGACGCGGAGTTCAGGCCGTTGACCGGGTCGCAGGCCGCCAGTCCGGCGACGACCGTGCCCGCCAGGCAGATCACGGCCGGAAAGCGACGGATCCTTCGATTGCACCATGCCCTTGATGTCCCCATACGGGCAGCTTCCCACCGCTCCTGACGGTGCGGTAGACCGCTTGCGGCCAGAACCGGCCAAGGTTCCGGGAAACGGCCCGATTCATGACCAGCGGCCGGTGCGGCCCAGCAGCAGGGCCGTTGCCGCCGTGCCCGCCGTCGAGGTGCGCAGCACGGTCCGTCCGAGCCGGCAGGTCCGGGCGCCGGCGGCGGCGAACGCGGCCAGCTCGTCGGGCGAGACGCCGCCCTCCGGACCGACGATCAACACGATCTCGCCCGTTTTGGGCAGGGCGACGGTGGCCAGCGGCTCGCTGGCGTACTCGCGGTCCTCGTGCAGTACGGCCGCGAAGTCGGCTGTGGCCACAAGCGCGGCGACCTGCTTGGTCGTCATCGCGTCCGCCACCTCCGGGAACCGCACCCGGCGCGACTGCTTGCCGGCCTCGCGGGCCGTGCCGCGCCATTTCGCCAGGGCCTTGAGGCCCCGGTCGCCCTTCCACTGGGTGATGCAGCGCCCGGCCTGCCACGGCACGATCGCGTCGATGCCGGTCTCCGTCATCGTCTCGACGGCGAGCTCGCCGCGGTCGCCCTTGGGCAGGGCCTGGACGACGGTGATGCGGATGTCGGGCCGGGGTTCCTCGTGGACGGGATCCAGACCGGTGAGCACCAGCCGGTCCTTGCCCTCGGCGGCCAGCACCACGCCCTGCGCCCAGTGGCCCCGGCCGTCCGTCAGGACGACGTCCTCACCGGCGCGCAGGCGTTTCACCGAGACGGCGTGCCGCCCCTCCGGCCCCTCCAGGACGAACCCGGGTCCCTCAGGCATCTGTTCGACGACGAAGACGGGGGCCGTCATTGCGTGCTCCTTGTGCTCACTGCCGCACGTGCGGCGTCCAGTTCCTCGGCGAGCAGCGCGACGAGCCGGCCGGCCGTCAGCTCGCGTGCCATCCGGTGCCCCTGGCCCGCCCACAGCGCCATGCCCTGTGCGTCCCCGGCCTTGGCCGCCGCCTTGCGCAACGGGGCGGTCAGCTGGTGGACCTGCGGGTAGGCGGCGGGGGCGTACGGTCCGTGCTCGCGCACGAAGCGGTTGACCAGGCCGCGGGCCGGGCGCCCGGAGAAGGCCCGGGTCAGGGTGGTGCGGACGAACAGCGGGTTGGTCAGGGCCTGCTTGTGCAGCAGATGGGCGCCGGACTCGGGGCAGATCAGGAAGGCGGTGCCGAGCTGCGCGGCATCGGCCCCCGCCGCGAGCACCGCGGCGATCTGGGAGCCGCGCATCAGCCCGCCGGCGGCGATGACCGGGATCTGCACGGTCTCGCGCACCTGGGCCACCAGGCTGAGCAGCCCGGTCCCGACGCCGTCGGCCTGCGGGTCGTCGCGGTGGGTGGACTGGTGGCCGCCCGCCTCGACGCCCTGGGCGCAGACCGCGTCGGCGCCCGCCCACTGCGCGGCCTGGGCCTCCTCGGGCGTGGTGACCGTCACGACGGTGTACGTGCCCACCGCGGCGAACGCGTCGAGGGTGTCGCGGGCCGGGCAGCCGAAGGTGAAGGAGACAGCCGGGACCGGGTCCTCCAGCAGGATGGCGAGCTTGGCCTCGTAGCCGTCGTCGCCGCCGGAGTCGGTTTCACCGAGCGGGGTCTCGTACCAGGCGGCCTCGCCGGCGAGCTGGTGCCGGTACACCTCGACGGCGCTCGGGTCGGCGAGGTTGGGCTGCGGCATGAAGAGGTTGACGCCGAAGGGCTGGCCGGTCAGTCCGCGGACCTGCTTGATGTCGTTGTACATGCCGTCCGCGGTCTTGTACCCGGCGGCCAGGAAGCCGAGCCCGCCGGCCTCGGCCACGGCGGCGACGAGCTGCGGGCAGGAGACTCCGCCCGCCATCGGGGCCTGCACGATCGGATACCGGCAGAGATCGGTCAACGCGGATGGCATGACGGCATCGTGTCATGTCCCTCCTGTCCCGTGATGCGCACCCCGTGGACGCGTTATGTCCGCAATGCCGTACGGGGGGCTGGGCGTCTACTCGGCACCACCCTGTTGGAGCAGCGGCACGTCAACGACCCCGGCGAACGCCCCGGGCGGGATGCTCATCCACCAGACTTCTCTCGATTCGGCCCGTTCCGGCCATTTCTGCAGATATTCGGCCGGAATGAACGAGGCGGAGATTTATGTGAAGAATTTGTGACTACCATCGCCTGGGTATGCCCAACTCCCCTCCAGTGGGAGGCATTTGGTGGCGGGGCGCACGACAATCTCACCATGTACGAGAACTCGATCCGATGCTCGACCAGGGCCAGGACTCTCGGCAAGGGTGACGTCCTCGGCCTCCGCAGCATCCACTGAGCCGGAGCGGCAACTCCAGGAGGACGCATCCCGATGAAACCGGTACTCCCGAGCCACAGGAGCGGCCCCGTGCGCACGCTCCTACTGGCGGCAGCCCTCGTCACCCTGTCCGCCTCCTGCACTACGTCCAGTGACAGTGACGGCGGGGAGTCGGCGGCGTCCTGCGCGAACGACGTCACGTACCAGAACCGCACATACTCGGGCACACACAGCGCGAAGATCACCACCTGGGAGAAGCTCGGCGTCGCCACCCGTGCGCCGTGCGACGACACTCCGAACGACGATGAAGACGGCCGGACGGAGCCGACGACGACCGCCTACGCGGTCGAGGGGGTGGACCCCGCCATCGCCATCTGGGTGCAGGACGCGTCCGACGATGTCCTCTTCGTGGCGGCCGAATCAGGCAAGGAACTCCCTCCCGAGGTCAGGAAGCTGATCCACGGCTCTTGACGCCGGGTGCGGAGGACGACACCCGTCCCCCTTCGGACACCGGCCAGAAACACCGGAAACAAGCAGCGACAGTCCACCAGCGCCCCTCCCGGCAAGCCTTGCGCCGTCGCACCGCCCAGCACGCACGCTCGCCGTGTTGGCCGGAAGTCCTGGTAGCGGAGCTACCAGGACTTCCGGCCGCCTTGCGGCGGCACTAGCGGCCGTTGAACGCGTCCTTCAGGCGCGAGAACAGGCCCTGCTGCCCGGGCTGGAACTGGCCGGTGGGCCGTTCCTCGCCGCGCAGTTTCGCCAGCTCCCGCAGGAGGCGTTCCTGTTCGGGGTCCATCTTCGTCGGGGTCATCACCTCGACGTGCACGATCAGGTCGCCTCGTCCGCCGCCCCGCAGATGAGTGATGCCGCGCCCGTGCAGCGGGACGGACTGACCGGACTGGGTGCCCGGCCTGATGTCCACCTCCTCCAAGCCGTCGAGCGTCTCCAGCGGCACCTTGGTGCCGATGGCCGCCGCCGTCATGGGGATGGTGACCGTGCAGTGCAGATCGTCGCCGCGCCGCTGGAACACCGCGTGCGGCAGCTCGTGGATCTCGACGTAGAGATCGCCGGCCGGGCCGCCGCCGGGGCCGACCTCGCCCTCGCCCGCGAGCTGGATGCGGGTGCCGTTGTCGACACCTGCGGGGATCTTCACGGTGAGGGTGCGCCGCGAGCGGATGCGGCCGTCGCCGGCGCACTCCGGGCAGGGGGTCGGCACGACCGTGCCGAAGCCCTGGCACTGCGGGCAGGGCCGTGAGGTCATGACCTGGCCGAGGAACGACCGGGTGACCTGGGAGACCTCGCCGCGGCCGCGGCACATGTCACAGGTCTGGGCCGAGGTGCCGGGTGCGGCGCCCTCACCGCTGCAGGTCGCACAGACGACGGCCGTGTCGACCTGGATGTCCTTGGTCGTGCCGAAGGCCGCCTCCGAGAGGTCGATCTCCAGCCGGATCATGGCGTCCTGGCCGCGCCGGGTGCGCGAACGGGGTCCGCGCTGCGACGCCGTGCCGAAGAACGCGTCCATGATGTCGGAGAAGTTGCCGAAGCCACCCTGTCCGAATCCGCCCGCGCCACCTCCGCCGGAGGCGGACAGCGGGTCGCCTCCGAGGTCGTAGACCTGCTTCTTCTGCGCGTCCGACAACACCTCGTAAGCGGCGTTGATCTCCTTGAACCGCTCCTGGGTCTTCGGGTCGGGGTTCACATCCGGGTGCAGCTCGCGTGCGAGCCGCCGGAAGGCCTTCTTGATCTCGTCCTGCGAAGCGTCGCGGCGCACGCCGAGTACGGCGTAGTAGTCCGTGGCCACTTACGACTCCGCCAGGATCTGTCCGACGTAACGTGCCACTGCGCGTACCGCTCCCATCGTTCCGGGGTAGTCCATGCGGGTCGGTCCGACCACGCCGAGTTTGGCGACTGCCTCGTCGCCCGAACCGTAGCCGACCGCGACGACGGACGTGGAGTTGAGGCCCTCATGGGCGTTCTCGTGCCCGATTCGTACGGTCATGCCCGAGTCCTTGGCCTCGCCGAGCAGCTTCAGCAGCACGACCTGCTCCTCCAATGCCTCCAGCACCGGCCGGATCATCACGGGGAAGTCGTGCCCGAAGCGGGTGAGGTTGGAGGTGCCGCCGATCATCAGCCGCTCCTCCGTCTCCTCGACGAGGGTTTCGAGCAGGATCGAGAGCACGGTGGACACGGTTGCCCGGTCCTCGCTCTCGAAGGATTCCGGCAGATCCTGCACCAGTTGCGGGACGTCCGCGAAACGGCGTCCCACCACCCGGCTGTTGAGCCGGGCCCGCAGATCGGCGAGAGAGGTCTCACCGAACGGCGTCTGGCAGTCGACCAGCCGCTGTTCGACCCGGCCGGTGTCCGTGATCAGCACGAGCATCAGCCGGGCGGGGGCCAGCAGGAGCAGTTCCACGTGCCGCACCGTCGAGCGGGTCAGCGAGGGGTACTGCACGACGGCGACCTGCCGGGTCAGCTGCGCGAGCAGCCGTACGGTACGTCCCACGACATCGTCGAGGTCGACCGCGCCGTCGAGGAAATTCTGAATGGCCCGGCGCTCCGGCGACGACAGGGGCTTGACGCCCGCGAGCCGGTCGACGAAGAGCCGGTAGCCCTTGTCCGTAGGGATGCGTCCCGCACTGGTGTGGGGCTGGGCGATGAAGCCCTCGTCCTCCAGCACCGCCATGTCGTTGCGGACGGTGGCCGGGGAGACCCCCAGCTTGTGCCGCTCCGTGAGCGCCTTGGAGCCGACGGGCTCCTCGGTGCCGACATAGTCCTGGACGATGGCGCGCAGCACTTCGAGTCTGCGTTCGCTGAGCATCGCGCACACCTCCAGCTGTCTACCTCGGTCGATCTCGGGTCGTTCCCGGGACTTCTCCTGGCACTCTGTCCGTTCGAGTGCCAGCAATCCCCCCGGTCAGTGTACGGCGACCGAGTGGGCCCCTAGCAAGGGCGACCGGCCACGCTACCGCGAGACCGTGCAGGTCGTTGCCGATAGCGTCGCGGTATGGACGCCACTTGGGAAGAGTTCGGCTGGGAGCGGTTGGGTGACGGAGTGGGCCGGCGGCGGCTGCCCCGCTGGGACGCGACGGTCGCACTGGTGGTCGGAGCGGACGGGGCCCTTCTCTTCGACACGGGTTCGACACTCCGGGAGGGCGTCGAGCTGCGGACCCGGGCCGAGCGGCTGCTCGGCCGGAGGGTGACGCATATCGCACTGAGCCATCCGCACTTCGACCATGTGCTGGGCACGGCGGCCTTCGCCGGGGCCCGGGTCTACGGGGCGTCCGGCCTGACGGATCTGCTGAGGGCCGGGGCCGGCGACCTCCACCGCTCCGCGGTGGCGCACGGAGTGTCCGAACAGGACGCGGCGGAGGCCGTGGACGTGCTGGTGGCCCCGCACCACCAGGTCTGCGGGGAGTGGACGATCGACCTGGGCGGCGGCCGTGAGGTACTGCTGGCCGACGTGGGTCCGGGGCACAGCGGCCACGATCTGGCGGCGCTGGTGCCCGGCTCGCCCGCGGTCGTCCTCTGCGGCGACCTGGTCGAGGAGTCCGGTGAGCCGCAGGCCGGCTCGGACGCGGTCGTCTCGCGCTGGCCGGCCGCGCTGGACCGGCTGCTGGCGCTGGGCGGTGAGGACGCGCTGTACGTACCGGGGCACGGAGCGGTGGTGGACGCGGCTTTCGTCCGGGCGCAGCGCGACGCATTGGCGGCCCGGTTCGGCGTGTCGTGAGGCCGTCCCGTCCTATCGTCGTCCGATGCGCAGCTATCAGCCGGACCTGACCCCGCCGTGGAAGAAGTCCGCCCCCGCCCCCGAGGTGCCCGCCGATCCGGATCTGGTCGTGGAGGAGGTCGCCACCGGCTTCTGCGGTGCGGTGATCCGCTGCGAGAAGACGGCCGCAGGTCCGACGGTGACCCTGGAGGACCGGTTCGGCAAGCACCGGGTCTTCCCCATGGAGCCGCGCGGCTTCCTGCTGGAGGGCCGGGTGGTCACGCTCGTGCGGCCGTCGGCCGGGGGTCCTGTCCGGCCCGCCCGTACGGCCTCCGGCTCGGTGGCGGTACCCGGGGCGCGGGCGCGGGTGGCGCGGGCCGGGCGGATATACGTGGAGGGCCGGCACGACGCGGAGCTGGTCGAGCGGGTCTGGGGCGACGACCTCCGGATCGAGGGAGTGGTCGTCGAGTACCTGGAGGGCATCGACGACCTCCCGGCGATCGTGCGCGAGTTCTCCCCGGGCCCGGACGCGCGTCTCGGCGTGCTGGTCGACCATCTGGTGCCGGGTTCCAAGGAGTCCCGCATCGCGGCCCGGATCTCGGACGGGAACGTCCTGGTGGTCGGCCATCCGTACATCGACGTGTGGGAGGCGGTGAAGCCGTCGTCCGTGGGAATCGGCGGCTGGCCGGTGGTGCCGCGCGGCCAGGACTGGAAGACCGGCGTGTGCCGTTCGCTGGGGTGGCCGGAGAACACCGGGGCGGCCTGGCAGCGGATTCTGTCCTCGGTCCGCTCCTACCGGGACCTGGAGCCCGAACTCCTGGGCCGGGTAGAGGAATTGATTGACTTCGTCACGCTTCCCGCCTGATGTCCGGCGGGTCTTCCCGCCAATCCGGGGCCGATCCCTACAATGACCTGCGCCCCGCACGCATCATCGGTTATTGAGTGGTGCCTGGTCTCTTTTCGCGAGGGAAGGCACGGGGCGATGGCGCGCGAAGTGTGGCGGGACAGTGCGGACAACGAGGCGGCCTCGGCCGTCTTCCACTTCGTGCAGCAGCTCATCGACCGGTACCGGGACAACCGGCCGGTGATGCCGCTGGTGGTCCTCCAGGCCGCCGACGCCGACGTCCCGTCCGCCGTGGACGCCAGGGTCGAGCAGATCGTGCGCCAGATCCACCACGCCAATCAGCTGCGCCGCGTGCCGCTGAAGCTGCTCGACGGCCGTGGCGCGACGCCGTACGACGCGGCGCTCGACATGGTCCGCACACTGACCGAGAAGCCGTGGGAGATCCGGAGCGGCTCGCAGTACAAGCCCTTCTCCTTTCCCCGCTCGCGGCTGCTCGGCGCCATCGAGCAGGCCACCGCCGCCGTGGTCGGGGAGCCGGACCACGGCGGCTCCCCCGGCGACCGCGACGACCGGATCCTGGAGCAGCTGAGCACGCTGCGCTGGCGGGTCAGCCGACGGGGCCCGCGGAACTGGCTGGGCGCGTTCAGGGAGTCGGTGCGGCCCGAGACGTTCCTCGGGGCCGTCGTCATCGCGGTGCTCGGTGTGCTGCTCGGCGAGATCGGCTGGGTGCCCACCGCCCTGGTGGCCGTGGGCGCGGTGCTGGGTCTGGCCGTCGTCCGGCTGGTGACGACGTCGGCGCCGCCGCTGCTGTGGCTGCGGCGGGCCAGCAGGTGGTTCGCCACCACCTCCTCGCTGGCCGCGGCCAGTACCGGATACCCGTCCGACGGCTGGTCCCGCTTCTCGCCCAGCGGGTCGTGGCGGGTCATCCGGGTCCGGGCCGCGGTGGTCGCCGGGCGGGTGGCCGACGCGGCGGCGGGCGACGAGCAGTCCCGCCAGTTCCATCTGGAGCTGCGGGTCCAGGCACTGCTGGAGGACCTGCGGGACAACTACCGTCCCCACGCGCTGGACTGGCGGCGCGGCAAGCGCGTCGTGCCGCCGGTGGTGTTCCTTCCCACCGCCTGTCAGAGCAACGGCGGCATCCAGCTGATCAACGCCCTCAACAACGTCCGCTCCCGGCGCAGCGAGGTGGATCCGCTGCTGCTCCTGGCCTCGCTGCCGGCGGCCGAGATACTGCGGCACACCCCGCCGCTGCCCGCGGAACCGCTGCCCATGCACACCGGTGCGGCGCGGGCCCGTTACGACAACTGGATCAGCCATCTCAGCATCGGCCAGTCCCCGGCGGCCGCCGCCACGCTCGCCTGGGTGCTGCGGCTGCCGCTCTCGACCGAGCAGCTGACCCATGAGCACGGGCACGCGCAGCTGGTCACGACGCGCGTGCGCAGGACGTGGGTCTGGTGGGTGATGTCGCGTACGACCGTGGCGCTCCTCCTGGTCGGCGCCCTGCTGGCGACCTTCCTGGTGAGCAGTCAGCTGGCGAACCGGTACTGCCACGGTCCGCTCACCGACGTGAACACGGACTCGGTGAAGCTCTCCGGCCCGGGCGGCGGGCCGAAGGAGTGCATAGGTGTGTCGACGACCACACAGGTGCGTTTCGCCTCGGGCAACGACCTGTCGCTGAACGGCTCCGGCAAGGGCGTCACCTTCGACCGGATCGAGCGGGCCGTGGAGGAGGAGAACGCCGCCATCATGCCCGGGGACGATTACGTCACCGTCATCTACGCGGGCCCGTTCACCGCCACGTCCCCGGAGGGCACCCGCAAGGCCCTGGAGGAGCTGACGGGTGTGTACCTGTACCAGCACCACACCAACAAGCTGGACTTCTCCGTCAAGCTCAAGGTGCTGACCGCCAACGGCGGGCAGGACATGCTCCAGCAGATCCCGGCGGTGAAGAAGATCATCGAGGTGGCGAGGAAGGACCGCAGGGTCGTCGGGGTGGTCGGGCTCGGGCGCGACACCACGGACAGTCCCCGGGCCACCGAGCTGCTTCAGGAGGCCGGTCTCCCGGTGGTGGACACGACCAACTCCGGCGGCTATCTGGCGAAGGGCTACTCGAACTACTTCGGCATCGCCGCGACCGACGAGGAGCAGGCGGACGCGCTGGGCCTGGTGGCCGGGCAGGTGGCCGGGAAGTCCCCGCATCCGCGGGCCCTCGTGCTCTCCCGCAGGCTGGTCAACAACGACAAGGACCGCTACACGCAGGAGCAGCGCAAGGTGGGGCGCACGATGCTGAAGAAGGCCGGGTTCGAGGTGGCCCCGCTGGAGACGTACGGCCTGGGCCACCACAACAGCGCCGACCTCGACAAGCCGGTCCAGAAGATCTGCGACGCGGACCCGGCACCGGACGCCCTGTACTTCGCCGGCCGGGTCGAGGACGTCAACAATCTGATGGGCCGGCTCTCCCAGGGCTGCGCGGGGAAGCCCATCACGGTCTTCACCGGCGACGACCTGACCAAGGCGCGGTTCGACGACAGCACGGATCTCGCCGAGGACGTCACGCTCTACCACACGGCGCTCGCCCCGATGGGCCGCGGCCGGGCCGACGGCTTCTACGCGCAGGCGCACCGGACCCTGGAGGGCCTGCTGCCCGCGGGCGGGACCCTGCCGCGCCTGCCGGCCGCCAGGCCCTACCAGGACGGCCTGTTCGCCAGCGGGCAGTCGGTCATCTCCTACAGCGCGACGGCCGCCCTGTACGACGCCGCCAGCCACGGCGACACGATGAACAGCGCCGCCGAGACGTGGGCGAACCTGTATGCGGTGAACCTGCAGACGATGCCCACCGGCACGATCACGTTCCGCGGCTTCATCCCGTACGAGGCCCAGGCCGGCCACGGTCTCGACGTCGTCGAGATCACGTATCCGGACGGCCGGATCCACAGCAGGATCATCTGCGGCCGGCCGGCCGGGGGCCACAAGATCACCCCGGTCGGCTGCCCGGTGGGGTGAGCCGTCCCCGGCGCGTCCTCAGTCCACCAGGTCCCGCACCACCGCGTCGGCCAGCAGCCGCCCCCGCAGGGTCAGCACGGCCCGGCCGTCCCCGAACGGCCCGGACTCCAGCAGACCGTCCTCCACGGCCCGCCGGGCAGCGGTGAGCCCGGCCGGGGCGAGCAGGGACAGCGGGCAGCCGTCGGCGAGCCGCAGCTCCAGCAGGATGCGCTCGACGCGGCGGTCCTCCGCGGAGAGGATCTCGCGTCCGGCCCCGGGCGAGCGCCCCTCGGCCAGCGCCTGCGCGTACGCCCCCGGGTGCTTCACGTTCCACCAGCGCACGCCGCCGACGTGGCTGTGCGCGCCGGGTCCGGCGCCCCACCAGTCGGCGCCGCGCCAGTACAGCTCGTTGTGCAGGCAGCGGCCCTCGGGCGTCCGGGACCAGTTCGACACCTCGTACCAGGAGAAGCCCGCCGCGGCCATCGCCTCGTCCGCGATCAGATAGCGGTCGGCGTGCGCGTCGTCGTCCGTCATCGGGATCTCGCCGCGCTTGATCCGGCGGGCCAGCTGAGTGCCCTCCTCGACGATCAGGGCGTACGCGGACACATGGTCGGGCCCGGCGCCGATCGCCGCGTCCAGCGAGGCCCGCCAGTCGTCGTCGGACTCGCCCGGGGTGCCGTAGATCAGGTCGAGGTTGACGTGGTCGAAACCGGCCGCCCGCGCCTCGGCGACACAGGCCTCGGGCCGGCCGGGGGTGTGCGTGCGGTCGAGGATCTTCAGTACGTGCTGCCGGGCGCTCTGCATCCCGAAGGAGATCCGGTTGAAGCCGCCCTCGCGCAGTTCGGCCAGGTACGCCGGGCCGACCGACTCCGGGTTCGCCTCGGTGGTGATCTCCGCATCGTCCGCGAGCCCGAACTCCTCCCGGATCGCCGCCAGCATCCTGACGAGATCGGCGGCGGCCAGCAGGGTCGGCGTACCGCCGCCGACGAAGACCGTGCGGACCGGCCGGGGGTCGTCGCCCAGGACCTTGCGGGCCTGGCGGACCTCGCCGATCAGATGGGAGGCGTAGTTGTCCCGGGAGGCCAGCGCCCCGCCGGAGCCGCGCAGCTCGGTCGCGGTGTAGGTGTTGAAGTCGCAGTAGCCGCAGCGGGTCGCGCAGTACGGCACATGCAGGTAGAAGCCGAGCGGCCGGCCGGCGGCGCCTTCCAGGGCATGGCGGGGCAGCGCCCCGTCGTCGGGCACGGGCTCACCATCGGGCAGTACGGAAGGCATACCGTCCATTGTCGCGCGCCGCCCGGCAACCGGACGCCACCCTGGTCTCCGGCCACCGCGCCTGCCCGCCCCCGATCCGCCGGGCAGGCGCTGCGGGCCTTACAGGGCCTGGAGGACCAGCAGCGCCAGATCGTCGTCCGGCGGGCGCTCGGCGAAGGCGTGCACCGCCTGGTTGATGCGGTCGGCGATCCCCTCGGCGGTCAGCCCGGTGCAGTCGGCCAGCGCCTGCGCCAGGCCGTCGCCGTCGTCGAACATCACCGGGCCGGAGCGTCGCTCCGTCACCCCGTCGGTGACGCACAGCAGGCTGTCGCCGGGAGCCAGGTCGAAGCTCTGGCTCTCGTACGTGGCGTCGTCGACGACACCGAGCAGCAGCTGCGGTTCGGCGGCGATCCGCACCGTGCCGTCGGGGCGCAGCAGCAGCGGCAGCGGGTGGCCCGCGCTGGCCAGGGTGCAGCGCGCGCCGCCGTCGGGCAGCGGCACGAGCTCCCCGTACAGCAGGGAGAGGAACCGGGGCCCGCTCTCCGCGGACTGCTGGCCGCCCGCGGCGGCGACCATCAGCGCGGCCGCCTCGGCGGCCTCCATCGCGTCGTCGAGGAGCAGCCGGTTCAGCCGGACCAGGACCTCGCCGACCTGGAAGCCCTCGCGGGCCAGCAGCCGCAGCCAGGGGCGGGCGAGGCCGGTGACGACGGCGGCCTCGGGACCGCTGCCCTGGACGTCGCCGAGGACGAAGCACCAGCGGTCGTTCGGGCACGGGAAGATGTCGTAGAAGTCACCGCCCACCACTCCGTCGTCGCTGGGCTCGTACACCAGTGAGCTGGCGACGCCCGGTATGTCGGCGACCTTGCTGGGCAGCAGTCCGCGCTGCAGGATGCGGCTGATGGTGGCCTGCCGGGTATAGGCGCGGGCCGCGCCCACGGCGAGGCCGACCCGGCGTACGAAGTCCTCTATCAGGGCGGTCACCTCGTCGGGCACCCGGGCGATGCCCTCGCGGCCGACGAGTACGGCGCCGAGGGTGCGGCCGCCCGAGGTGATCCGGTACGCGAGGGCGACGCCGTCGCTCCCGTCCGGCGCGGCGGCGTCCTCCGTGCTGCCGGGCCACGGAATCGAGACGGGTCCGGTGCCGACCCGCTCGGGGAGCCGGAGCGGGTCCCCCTCCAGCACCTCGCGCAACGGGTCCGTACGGGTCTCGTCGATGTGCCAGACCTTGGCGAGCCGCGGAACGGCAGCGCGGCCGCCGCTCTCCGGCTCCAGCCAGATCGCGCACCAGTCGGCGAGCCTGGGTACCAGTAACTGTCCGGCGAGCGCGGCCACGATGTCCTCGTCGAGCTGTCCGGCCAGCAGGTCGGAGGCCTCGGCGAGGAACGAGAGCGCGCCGCGCCCGGCCCAGTCCGCGTCGTCCCGCAGGGCGCGCCGGGCGGTGGGGGCAAGGAGTTCGGCCGCCCGCAGCCCGTGCTGGAAGCCGGGCTCCGCCCGGGCGTCGGCGAAGGGGTTCCAGTCATCGACGGGGAGCCGGGCCCAGACGGTCTTGAGGCCGGTGCGGTAGGTGATGCCCCAGCGTTCGGCGAGGGTGGCGACGAGCTCCAGTCCGCGCCCGTACTCGGCGGGCTCCCCCGGGGCGGCCGCGCTGTCGGGCCCGGCGCCGTTCTCGCTGCCGTCGCTGCGCACGGCACGGGCCGGATGGTGGTCGGAGACCTCCAGCACCAGTGCCGACACCTCGTCCTCGGTCGCCTCCTCCAGCCGGAAGAGCAGTTCGACATGGGTCCCGGCGTGCACGACGGCGTTGGTGACCAGTTCACTGACGATCACCGCCGCGTCGTCGGACAGCCGCTCGCTGAACCCCACGGCCGCGGGCAGACCGAGCCCGCTCCACTCGGCGAGCGCGGCCGCGACGAACCGCCGGGCCGCTGCGGGCGCGAGCAGATTCCCGGGCAGGCTCGTGCGGGCGGCCGGCTGGGTACCCGTGGACGCGGCACTACTTCCGGGACGCTGCACGATGTCCCGCTGCAAGGGAATGGGCCCCACAGGGCGGCTCCTGACCTGTTCTCGCTCTGCCTGTTCTCGCTATTGCGCCGCTGACGACAGGGACAGAGTGACAGATCGGCCCAGCCCATACGCGTCGAGTTACCGAAGTGAGGGGAGAAGTGAGCCGAGAAGCAGACGGGGGGCGCGCGGGGGAGGCGCGCGGCGCAACGACGTCCCGGCCCCCGCGCCGGAACGCGGGGGCCGGTCGGCCGGGGCCCGGTGACGGGCCGCCGTCACGCCTCGCGGGAGCCCGCGTACATGTCCTCGATCAGGTTCTTGTAGGCGCGCTCGACGACCGGCCGCTTCAGCTTGAGGCTGGGCGTCACCTCGCCGTGCTCGATGTCGAGGTCGCGCGGGAGCAGCCGGAACTTCTTGATGGTCTGCCAGCGCTGGAGCCCCTCGTTGAGGGTCTTCACATAGCCGTCGATGAGCTCGACGGTCCGCGGGGAGGCCACGACGTCCGCGTACGACTTGCCCTCCATGCCGTTCTCGGCGGCCCAGCCGAGGATGGTCGGCTCGTCGAGGGCGATCAGCGCGCTGCAGAAGTTACGGTCCGCGCCGTGCACCAGGATGTTGGAGACGAACGGGCACACCGCCTTGAACTGGCCCTCGACCTCGGCCGGGGCGATGTACTTGCCGCCGGAGGTCTTGATCAGGTCCTTCTTGCGGTCGGTGATCCGCAGGTAGCCGTCCACGGACAGCTCGCCGATGTCGCCGGTGTGGAACCAGCCGTCGGCCTCCAGCACCTCGGCGGTCTTCTCCGGCAGCCCCTGGTAGCCCTGCATCAGACCGGGGCCGCGCAGCATGATCTCGCCGTCGTCCGCGATCCTCACCTCGGTGCCGGGGAGCGGCTTGCCGACCGTGCCGGTGCGGTACGCCTCGCCCGGGTTGACGAAGGAGGCGGCGCTGGTCTCGGTGAGGCCGTAGCCCTCCAGGATGTGGATCCCGGCGCCCGCGAAGAAGAAGCCGATGTCGGGTGCGAGGGCCGCGGAGCCGGAGACGCAGGCACGGAGCCGGCCGCCGAAGGCCTCCCGGATCTTCGCAAAGACGAGGGCGTCGGCGACCTTGTGCTTGGCGCCGAGCGCGAAGGGCACGGAGGCGGTGCCGGTGCGCCGGAAATTGTCCTGGGAGACCTTCGCGTACTCACGGGCGACCTCTGCCGCCCACTGGAAGATCTTGTACTTGGCCCCGCCGCCGGCGCGCGCCTTGGCCGCGACGCCGTTGTAGACCTTCTCGAAGATACGGGGGACGGCGGCCATGTACGTCGGCTGGACGACCGGCAGGTTCTCGATGATCTTGTCGACCCGGCCGTCGACGGCGGTGACGTGGCCCACCTCGATCTGGCCGGAGGTGAGGACCTTGCCGAAGACGTGCGCGAGCGGCAGCCAGAGGTACTGGACGTCGTCCTCGCTGATCAGCCCGGTGGAGACGGTGGCCTTGGCCATGTACGACCAGTTGTCGTGCGGCAGCCGTACGCCCTTGGGGCGGCCGGTGGTGCCCGAGGTGTAGATCAGGGTCGCGAGCTGCTCGGGGGTGATGGCGTCGACCCGCTCGGTGATCGCGGCCGGGTTCTTCACCAGGTGCTCGGCGCCCCGGGCCTCCAGGTCGGCCAGCGTGAGCACCCAGCCCTCGGGGTCGCCCTCGGCGGGTCCGGCACCCTCGGCGTCGATGACGACGACATGGGCGAGGTTCGGCAGCTCGGCGCGGCGCTCACGGGCCTTGGCCAGCTGTCCGGCGTCCTCGGCGATCAGTACCCGGCTCTCGGAGTCGGAGAGGATGAACGCCGACTCCTCCGCGTTGGTCGAGGGGTAGATCGTGGTGGTCGCGGCGCCCGCGCACATGACGCCGAGGTCGACGAGGATCCACTCGACCCGGGTACTGGCGGCGAGCGCGATGCGCTCCTCCGGCTGCACCCCCAGAGAGATCAGCCCGGCCCCGATGGCGTACACCCGCTCGGCGGCCTGCGCCCAGCTGAGCGACTTCCACTCGTCGGCGCCCCGGCTGTCGGCCGCGGGGACGGGGTAGCGGTAGGCCTCCGCGTCCGGGGTGGCGGCCACCCGGTCGATGAAGAGGGTCGCCACGGACGGCGGACGGTTCTCGATCATGGTCTGTGTGTCGCTCACGACATCCTCCGGGCCTACGGCAGTGCTTCACGACCGGCTGCTGGTTCGCGGCTTGCTCTCCGCGTATGTCTGGTGTGCTTGATAGTGCTTGTTTAACTGGCGAGTAACTACGAAGCCGTGATCAGGGTAGAGCGCCCAGGTCCGGCGCGTAAGGGGCAATCGGACCCCGCTTCATAACGAACGGGCCCCCGCGCCGCAGCGTTCTGCGATGCGGGGGCCCGTTCGGTCTACCGATCAGTAGGTCCGGCACGCGGGGGACGGGACTACTTCTTGGCCTTGCTCTCCCCGGCGGACTCGTCCGTCGACAGCACGGAGATGAACGCGTCCTGCGGCACCTCCACGTTGCCGACCATCTTCATCCGCTTCTTGCCTTCCTTCTGCTTCTCCAGCAGCTTCCGCTTACGGGAGATGTCACCGCCGTAGCACTTGGCGAGGACGTCCTTGCGGATGGCGCGGACGGTCTCACGGGCGATGACCCGGGAACCGATGGCCGCCTGGATCGGCACCTCGAAGTTCTGCCGCGGGATCAGCTTCTGCAGCTTGGCGACGAGCCGGACGCCGTACGCGTACGCCTTGTCCTTGTGCGTCACCGCGGAGAACGCGTCGACCTTGTCGCCGTGCAGCAGGATGTCGACCTTGACGAGCTCGGCGGACTGCTCGCCGGTGGGCTCGTAGTCGAGCGAGGCGTAGCCGCGGGTCTTGGACTTCAGCTGGTCGAAGAAGTCGAAGACGATCTCGGCGAGCGGCAGGGTGTAGCGGATCTCGACCCGGTCCTCGGAGAGGTAGTCCATGCCGAGGAGCGTGCCGCGGCGCTGCTGGCACAGCTCCATGATCGCGCCGATGAACTCGCTGGGCGCCAGGACCGTGGCCCGGACGACCGGCTCGTGCACCTTGTCGATCTTGCCCTCGGGGAATTCACTCGGGTTGGTGACGGTGTGCTCGCTGCCGTCCTCCATCTCGACCCGGTAGACCACGTTGGGCGCGGTGGCGATGAGGTCGAGGCCGAACTCGCGCTCCAGCCGCTCGCGGACCACGTCGAGGTGGAGCAGGCCGAGGAAGCCGACGCGGAAGCCGAAGCCGAGCGCTGCGGAGGTCTCCGGCTCGTACACCAGGGCGGCGTCGTTGAGCTGGAGCTTGTCGAGGGCCTCGCGCAGGTCCGGGTAGTCCGATCCGTCCAGCGGGTACAGACCCGAGAACACCATCGGCTTGGGGTCCTTGTAGCCGCCCAGCGCCTCGGTCGCCCCCTTGTTCAGGGAGGTGATCGTGTCACCGACCTTGGACTGCCGGACGTCCTTCACACCGGTGATGATGTAGCCGACCTCACCCACTCCGATGCCGTCGGACGGGGTCATCTCCGGGGAGGAGACACCGATCTCCAGCAGCTCGTGGGTGGCGCCCGTGGACATCATCCGGATGCGCTCGCGCTTGTTCAGCGAGCCGTCCACGACACGGACGTACGTCACGACGCCGCGGTACGAGTCGTAGACCGAGTCGAAGATCATCGCGCGGGCCGGGGCATCGGCCTTGCCGACGGGCGCCGGGACGTCCCTGACCACCCGGTTCAGCAGCGCGTCCACGCCGACACCGGTCTTCGCGGAGACCTTGAGCACGTCCTCGGGCTGGCAGCCGATGAGGTTGGCGAGCTCTTCGGAGAACTTCTCGGGCTGGGCGGCCGGCAGGTCGATCTTGTTCAGCACCGGGACGATGGTGAGGTCGTTCTCCATCGCCAGGTACAGGTTGGCGAGGGTCTGGGCCTCGATGCCCTGCGCGGCGTCGACCAGCAGGACCGTGCCCTCACAGGCCGCGAGCGACCGGGAGACCTCGTAGGTGAAGTCGACGTGCCCCGGGGTGTCGATCATGTTGAGGATGTGGGTGCTGCCCTGGTCCTCGCCGACGGTGGGCGCCCAGGGCAGCCGAACCGCCTGGGACTTGATGGTGATGCCACGCTCGCGCTCGATGTCCATCCGGTCGAGGTACTGAGCGCGCATCTGCCGCTGGTCGACCACACCGGTCAGCTGGAGCATCCGGTCGGCGAGGGTCGACTTGCCGTGGTCGATGTGCGCGATGATGCAGAAATTGCGGATCAGCGCCGGGTCGGTACGGCTCGGCTCGGGCACGTGGAGAGGAGTCGCGGGCACGCAGGGTCCTGATTCTTGAGACGCCGAACGCCGTGTCTCGGGTCGATGTCGGGTCGGTCGGATCTGTACTCGGATCTGTACGTAGCTCCCATCGTCCCACGCCTGCGGAGCGGAGACCGGTTTGGGCCGGTCGGAGCGCGGCTGCTACCGTGGACAGCTGTGCCTCGTGGCTTTCCGGCCGCAGGGCGCACATCGAAGATCCAACGAACCTGAAAAGGCTCTTTCGTGGCGAACATCAAGTCCCAGATCAAGCGGAACAAGACCAACGAGAAGGCGCGCCTGCGCAACAAGGCCGTCAAGTCGTCGCTCAAGACCGCAATCCGCAAGGCCCGCGAGGCCGTCGTTGCGGGCGACGCCGAGAAGGCCAACCTGGCCGTCCGCGACGCCTCCCGTGCGCTCGACAAGGCTGTCTCGAAGGGTGTCATCCACAAGAACGCCGCCGCCAACAAGAAGTCGGCGCTGGCCACCAAGGTTGCCACCCTCCAGGGCTGAGCATTCCCGATGTGATCGCCGGAACGGAACCAGCGGGCCCTCTCTCCCGCTCCTGACCGGCACCCCGCGCCGCACACCGAACCTGCGTTCGCCACGCGGGTGCGGCGCACCAAGCACAGACCGAAGGCCCCTGTCATTGCCCTCCCCAGGGCTACGACAGGGGCCTTCGTCATGCGCGCACGGCGGGGCAGGGCAGCGTTCTGAGCCCAGGTTCAAGCCCGTCCGGCGGTTGAGG
>NZ_JAFMPZ010000399.1 GCF_017353455.1 Streptomyces laculatispora | reverse complement strand
GCCGGTCCCGCCCGCCGCCCTCAAGAGGCCCGCACCACCCCAGGAGTAACCCCGTGACGTATGTAGTAGTGGCCAGGTACCGCACCAGGCCCGGCGAGCTGGACACCGTCCTCCCGCTCCTCGACTCCATGGCCGCCGCCTCCCGCCGGGAGCCCGGCAACCTCGGCTACCGGGTCCACCAGGGCACCGAGGACCCGCGGGCGATCGTGCTCTACGAGGAGTACGCGACCGAGGCCGACTTCACCGCGCACTGCGCGACCCCGCACTTCCAGGAGATCGTGCTCGGCAAGGTCGTCCCGCTGCTGGAGAGCCGCGACGTGCTGCGCTGCGCACCCCGTGACGAGGTGGGCGCGTGAAGACCCGGGCCGTGGTGCTGCGCGGGATATCGACGGCCCGGCCCTACTCGGGGACCAGGCCGGTCGAGGTGGAGGAGCTGAACCTCGAAGCCCCGCGCGAGGGCGAGGTGCTGGTCCGGGTCGCCGCCGCGTCCCTGTGCCACTCGGACCTCTCGGTCGTCAACGGCGACCGGGTCCGTCCGCTCCCGATGGCCCTGGGGCACGAGGCGGTCGGGGTGGTCGAGGAGACCGGCCCCGGCGTCCACCGGATCACCCCCGGCGACCACGTCGCCCTGGTCTTCGTGCCGAGCTGCGGCTTCTGCGCCGACTGCGCGGCGGGCCGCCCGGCCCTGTGCGCGCAGGCCGCCACGGCGAACGGCTCGGGCGCCCTGCTGCACGGCCCGTCCCTGCTGACGGATGCCTCCGGCGCCACGGTCCACCACCAGCTGGGCGTCTCCGCGTTCTCCAGTCACGCGGTGGTGGCGCAGGAGTCCGTGGTGCCGATTCCCCGGGACATCCCGTTCACCGTGGCCTCGATGTTCGGCTGCGCGGTCCTGACGGGCGCCGGCGCGGTCATCAACACGGCGGCCCTGCGCCCCGGCCAGTCGGCGGTGGTCTACGGGCTGGGCGGGGTGGGCCTGTCCGCGGTGCTGGGTGCGCGGGCGGCCGGCGCGTACCCGATCGTGGCCGTGGACCCGGTGGCGGAGAAGCGCGAACTGGCCCTGCGCCTGGGCGCGACCCACACCTGCGCGCCCGACGAGGCGCTCGCCGTGATCCGCGAACTGACGTCCGGCGGCGCGGAGGTCGCGGTGGAGGCCGTGGGCAGCCCGAAGGTGATGGCCGAGTGCCTCGCCGCCGTGGCCCGCGGCGGCAAGGTCGTCTCGGTGGGCCTGCCCGCCCCCGACCGGGTGCTGGAGGTCCCGGCCCTGGCCTTCGCGGGCGAGGGCAAGTCCCTGCTGGGCTCGTACATGGGTGACGCGGTCCCCCGCCGCGACATCCCGCGTTTCCTGGACCTGTGGCGGGCCGGGCTGATGCCGGTGGAGGAGATGCACACCGGCACCCTCGCGCTGGACGAGGTCAACCACGCGATGGAGGAGCTGGCCTCGGGCCGGGCGATCCGTCAGGTGCTGGACACATCGGGGCTGCTGGGCGTCTGAACCACGTGCCCTCAAGGGGGGTGCCCGCCGCGCGGCGGGCACCCCCCTTGGGTTCGAGCCGTCAGGAGGCGCTGAGCGGTGTCCGCCGGCCGATGACCTTGCGGTGGGCGATGCGCCAGCCCCGCTCGCCGTGCACGACCGTGTCCTCGTACGTCACGCTGCCGCTGGTGCCGTCGGCGTTGACGCCGATGCCCTTGGAGCGGGCGCCGGCCCGGCCGTCGCCGAGGTCGGTGAGCACGATGTTCGTGACGTGGTGGCCGACCGGATTGAGTGCGCCCATGGCGAGTGCCGCGTCCCGGAAGGCGTCCAGCCCCACCAGCGAGCCGTGCCCCAGGTCCGTGACGTCGTAGACGATGTCGTCGGTGAACAGCTCGTCCAGCCGGTGGAGTTCACCGTCGTCGATCAAATGCCCGTGCAGCGCGACCAGTTCCATGACGGCGAGTCGGTCCTCGATACCCAGTGCCATGTGATTCCTTTCGCCGGTGCCGGAGCGGGCCACGACCGTACCCATCGAACGGTCAGTGCGCCGAGGGCTTTTCCGCCCGCTCGTACCGCAGTTCCACGACTCCGTTGCCGAAGGCCATCGTGCCCGCGAGCCGCAGGTCGGTCATGGTGTCCGTCGACGGGAACATGGGTTTTCCCCGGCCGATGAGGACCGGGTGGACGTAGATCCAGTACTCGTCGATCAGATCGAGCGCCGCGAAGGACGCGGCCAGCCCGGCGCCGCCGAGCGCCAGGTCACCGCCGGGCTGCTCCTTCAGTGCCATGACCTCTTCCGCGACGACGTCATGGACGACGGTGGTGTTCCAGTCCGCCCGCTGAAGCGTCCGGGAGTAGACGTACTTCGGCATGTCCTGCCAGATGACGGCGAAGTCGGCCGTCGGCCCGGCGTTGGCCGGGTCCTGGTCGGCGGTGGGCCAGAAGTCCGCCATCAGCTCGTGGACGACCCGGCCGTGCAGGAAGCCGCCCATCGCGGCGAGCCGCTCGTTCAAGGCGTGGTGCAGCTCGTCGTCCACCTGATGCCAGCCGATGTCCCTGTCCGGTCCCTCGATATAGCCGTCCAGGGACATCGACATGAAATAGATGATCTTGCGCATCGCACACCTCACCGGGGAATCAGGGACGGGCCGGCGGAACGAATCCGACCCTACCCGGCAGCGGTCCACGGGGGCGGGAGGAAGCAGCGGGCGCTTGACGGGCTACGGGCGCGCCGCGTAGATCTTCGGGGAAGGGGCGGACCACGAAGGGCCGCGCGGTCCGCCCGGCCGGTACCGGCCCTGAGGA
>NZ_JAFMPZ010000398.1 GCF_017353455.1 Streptomyces laculatispora | reverse complement strand
GGCCGGTACCGGCCCTGAGGAGTCCCGTGGTGAGAGTCGGAGCGGCACGCGCCGCCGCAGTCCGCTGGGTGGCCGCGCACGCCCGGCGCGCCCCCGGCTACCGCGGGGCCTACTTCAGCGGGTCGACCGTGGGCAAGCCGGACGACGCCGAGCTGCCGTCCTCGTCCGACGTCGACGTCATGGTCGTCACGGCGCAGGACGAACCGCCCGTCAAACCCGGCAAACTCCGTTACGAGGGCGCCCTGCTGGAGATCAGCTATTCACCGTGGGCCGAGCTCCGCGACCCGGCGGCGGTGCTCTCCTCGTACCATCTGGCGGGCAGCTTCCGCAGTGACACGGTCATCGACGATCCCACCGGCCGGCTGCGCGCCCTGTACGCGGAGGTCGCGCCGCGGTTCGCCGGGCGGGACTGGGTGCGCCGGCGGTGCCTGGACGCCCGGCACCGGGTCGAGAGCCGCCTTGCCGCGTTCGACGCCTCCGCGCCCTTTCACGAGCAGGTGCCGGCCTGGATGTTCCCCACCGGGGTCACCACGCACGTCCTGCTGGTCGCCGCACTGCGCAACCCCACCGTCCGGCTGCGCTATCCGGCCGCGCGCGAGGTGTTGACCGCGCACGGGCAGCCGGAGCTCTATCCGGAGCTGCTGGGACTGCTCGGCTGCGCGGACGTCTCCGAGCGGCGGGTGCGGCACCATGTGGCCGAGCTGACCCGGACGTTCGACGCCACGGTCCCGGTCGCGCGCACACCGTTCTTCTTCAGCAGCGACCTCACCGCACAGGCGCGTCCGATCGCCGTCGACGGCAGTCTGGAACTCCTGGACCGGGGTGACCACCGCGAGGCGGTCTTCTGGATCGTCGCGACGCTCGCCCGCTGCCACACGGTGCTGGCCGTGGACGCCCCCGCGCTGCACGCCGCACGGCTGCCCGCGTTCGAGGCGGCCGTCGCCGAGCTCACCGGGATCACCGGCACCACGGACATCCTGGCCCGCCGCGAGGAGGTCATCCGGTTCCTGCCCCGGCTGTGGGCGGCCGCCGAAGACATCATGGCGGCCGGTCCGGACACCAGCGAGACGTCCGCAGGCTCCCTGCCGGAGCGCCGCCCGCTCTGCTAATCTGCCCGCGTGACTCCTCCTCGCGCGTAGGACCCCGCACTGACCGCACCCGGCACTCCGGGTGCGGCACTCCGGTGTCCCCGCATACCCGCAGCGCCGTGTTCCCGCGCTGCCCTCACGAGGAATGTCATCGTGCTCACCTCTTCTTCCGCGCCCTCGCCCGCGCCCTCGTACGCCACTGTCCTGCGCACCCCCCATGCCCTGCGCACCTTCGGCGCCGCGCTGCTGGGGCGGCTCTCGTACGGGATGGTCCCGCTCGCCCTGCTGCTGGCGATCAAGGACGCCACCGGTTCGTACTCCGTCGCCGGCGGCGCCATGGCCCTGTTCGGGGCCGCCAGCGTCTTCCTCTCCCCCGCCCGTGCCGCGCTGATCGACCGGTACGGGCCGCGCCGGGTCCTGCCTCCGATGGCGGGCCTGTACGCGGCGGTGCTCGGCGTGCTCGCCCTGGTCACCTGGCGGCCCGGCGCCCCGCCCCTCGCCCTGGGGGCGCTCGCCGTGGCGGCGGGCGTCTGCACTCCGCCGCTGGGCCCGGTCATGCGGACGCTGTGGAGCGGTCTCGTCCCGGACCGGGAGCTGTTGCAGCGCGCGTACAGCCTGGACGGCGTCGCCGAGGAACTGCTGTACGTCACGGGCCCGTTGCTGGTGGGCCTGGTCGTGCGGGCCGGCCGGCCCGCGGCCGGTGTGCTGGCCGGTGCCGTGCTGGTGTTCGTGGGGGCGCTGGCGCTGGTGTCGTCACCGGCGGTGCCCCGTAAGCACGCGAGCCCCGCACCGGCCTCGGCCGGCACCCCCGCCGGTCCCCGGCTGCGACTGCACGGCATCCCCGCTCTGCGCCGTGCGGTGCTGGTGACGGCCGCCGTGGGGCTCTGCCTCGGGGCGCTCGAACTGCTGGTGGTGGCGTTCACCGAGCAGCGCGGCCAGGCGGCGGCGGTGTCCTGGGTGCTGGCCGCCCTCTCGGCCGGGAGCGCCGTCGGCGGTCTGGCGTACGGGGCGGTCCGGTGGAATGCGCCGAGCCGGGTGCGGCTGGTGGTGGCGGCCGCGGGGATGGGTGCGGCGCTGATGGCGGCCGGTCTCTCGCCGCGTGTGTACGTGCTGGCCGCCTTCGTCGCGGTCGCCGGGCTGTTCGTCGCCCCGGTCCTCACGACCGCGTATCTGATCGCGGACGAGTCCGTGGACGCCGCCCGGCGCACCCAGGCGGGCGCCTGGGTCAACACGGCGTTCAACGCCGGGGCCTCGGGCGGCACCGCGGCGGTCGGGCTGCTCGTCGGGCGGCTGCCGCTCGCGCTGTGCTTCGCCCTGGCGGCAGCGCCCGCGCTGCTGTGCGCGGCGGCGTTGGTGCGCCCCCGCCGCCCCCGCCGCACCCGGCGCGCGGGAGAGGAGGCCCGGGGCCGGGTCAGCGGAGCTTGATCGCGCCGCCGTCGGCCCTCAGGGTCTGTCAGCCGGTGAGCCAGGACTCCCAGACCGCGGTCAGCTCCGCCTCCACCGCCGGCGCCACCGTGTCCAGCAGCCGCACCTGCGCACCCGGTCCGGCAAGGTCCATCCGGTAGGGGTGCGGGGGTCCGGGCGGCCTGGCGCCGAGTGCGGCGACCGAGCCGATGACGCGGTTCGGGCCCAGGATGCCGGGGAGTTCGCGCACGTCCGGGTCGGTGAGGTCGAGGTCCTCGACCAGGAGGTCGCGGCCCTCGTACGTCACCCGGGTCGTGGCCCGGACCCGTCCGCCGCGCTCCCCGGAGCGGCCGAGGACCAGGGTGTCGCGCCACAGCATCCGGGCCCCGGACGCGAGCCGGGCGTCCATGGTCCGCTCGACGCCCGCCCCGGTGGACACCACGAACGGCAGCCCGTGCCAGGTGAGTTCGCCGCCCTCGGCGATATCGACGCGGGCCCGCCACCGGGCCGAGCCGCCCCGGTGGTCGTAGGCGACGAGTCCGGCCGGCTCGACCAGTTCCAGGTGCGCGCCCGGACCGACCGAGATGTCCAGGGCCAGCTCGTCGCCGGCGAGCAGTCCGGCCCGGATGCCGACCAGGGCGATCCGGGTCCGGCCGGGGCACGGCAGCAGCGGGCGGGGGGCGAGAAAGGCGCCGGGGCGCAGTTCGCGGGCGAGCTGGCGGCCCGATTCGTCGCGCTCCACGGCGACGACGGTCGGATCGGTCACGGGTGGGTGTGGCTGTGCGGCGCCATCGGGCCGGGGTCGGTGGGGATGTGGGTGCCCGAGCGGTGGCGCACCAGCAGGGACCTCACCCAGTCGGCGAGTTCGGCGATGGAGGCCGGGTCCTTCTTGGAGAGGGCGAGGACGGGGAGACCGCCGCGGGCCGCCTCGGCGTCGGCGACCATGGCGGGCACGTCGACCTCCACGTAGGAGGCCAGATCGGTCTTGTTGACGATCAGGAGGTCGGCGCCGGTGATGCCGGGGCCGCCCTTGCGCGCGACGTCGCCGCCGCCCGCCACGTCGATGCAGAAGAGCTGCGCGTCGGCGAGGGCCGGGCTGAAGGTGGCGGTGAGGTTGTCGCCGCCGCTCTCGATGAGCACCAGGTCCAGGGGGCCGTACGCCTCCTCCAGGTCCTCGACGGCGTCCAGGTTGGCGCTGACGTCGTCGCGGATCGCGGTGTGCGGGCAGGCGCCGGTCTCGACGGCGCGGATGCGTTCGGTGGGCAGCACGCCCGCCGAGCGCAGGAAGCGGGCGTCCTCGTCGGTGTA
>NZ_JAFMPZ010000397.1 GCF_017353455.1 Streptomyces laculatispora | reverse complement strand
ATCAGACACGGTCCTCCGTGGGGGTGGTCGGGCGCAGCTCCTGACCGCCGAGTTCTCCCAGGCCCTGCGCCCGACCACCCCCACGGAGGACCGTGTCTGATCGTCCCACGCCGGTCGAGACCCTCGACCGGATCACCGCCGACGCGCTGACCCTGCGCACGGCCCTACGCACCAACGCCACCAACCACACGCACGCTCTGACTGAGCGGATCGCCGAGGCCCAAGCCCTCGCAGGCACCGCCCTGCAGCTGTTCCGCGACCTCGCACAGCTCACGCCGCAGACCGCATCGGCTGATCTTCAAATCCTTGACCGAGTCGCGCAGATCACCAAGGCCGCCCAAGACGCGGGCGCCGAACTGACCGCCGCTCTCGCCCGCGCCCTGGAGAACCAGCTCCGCCGAGACGATGTCTCGTCAGGACCGGTCGTACTCATCGGCCCCTCACCCCAGCAGTTCATCGAGTCGGCCACCAACCTCCTCGACCGCATCCCCACCCTCTACCGCCGCATATACCGCGACCAGGTGGCTTTCCCGGATACCCGCATGTGCTGCTCGCCTCGGGCGTGCCACAGGGGTACCGACGCGCTGGCGCAGGACGACCTTGGGCTGGCCACGTGATACTCGATCTCTTCGCGGGGCCGGGCGGCTGGAGCAGGGCACTGGGCGTCCGCGACGTCGGTCTGGAATGGGACGAGTGGGCCTGCAGGACCCGTTCTGCCGCCGGGCAGTTGACGGTACGGACCGACGTGGCGATGTATCCGACGTGGCCCTTCCTCGGTCGTACCCGCGGGCTGATCGCCTCCCCGCCGTGCCAGGCGTGGAGCATGGCCGGCAAGCGCCTCGGCCTGGTGGACCAGCCGCTGGTGCACGCGGCGGTCGAGGATCTGGCCGCCGGACGTGACACCCGCGAGCGCCTCCTCGCCACGTGCCGGGACGAGCGCTCCCTGCTCGCAGCCGAGCCCATGCGCTACCTGCACGCCCTGAACACGGTCGGCGAGCCCGACTGGGTCGCCATGGAGGAGGTGCCGGACGTCCTGCCTCTGTGGAAGCAGTACGCGGCCGTCCTGCGCGGATGGGGGTTCTCCGTCTGGTACGGGATCGTCAACGCCGCCGACTTCGGCGTTCCGCAGACCAGGAGGCGGGCGATCCTCCTCGCCTCCCGGGTCCGCACGGCACAGCCTCCCACTCCCACGCACTCCCAAGCCGCCGAGCCGGAATCACTGTTCGGGCCGGGCCGCGCCCGCTGGGTCAGCATGGCCGAGGCACTGGGATGGGGCGCGACCGACCGGCCCGTTCCCACCGTCTGTGCCGGCGGCGGACCCGGCGGCGGACCCGAACCGTTTCCGTCGGGCTCCCGCAAGACACTCTCCGACGCCCGGGAGCGCGGCACCTGGATGCCCCGGCCGGACGGCGTTGTCCTGCAGTCCCGCCGCGAAGGAGCTGGCTGGAAGGCACGGCACGGCACACGCGAGAACCGGGCCGCCGACGCTCCAGCTCCGACGTTCACCGCCGAGGCGCACCGCTGGTCCTGGTCCCTGCGCAGTAACAACCAGGCCAACGCCACTGTCCGGCCGCTGTCCGAGCCAGCAGGCACGCTGTTCTTCGGCCACCGGGCGAACGAGTGCACCTGGGTCGCCGAACCGGCCTCGGCTCCGACCAAGGACACGGACGAGAAGGACACGGACGCGCCGGCGGTGCCGGAGCCGATCCGGATCACCGCCCGCGAGGCCGGCCTCCTGCAGACCTTCCCCGCCGACTACCCCTGGGCCGGTAACAAGGGCCAGCAGTTCTCGCAGATCGGCAACGCCGTACCCCCGCTGCTCGCCGGCCACCTCCTCGCCCCGCACCTCGGCGTCACCCTCGACCCCGACGACTTCGCCCTCGCCGCCTGATGCCCCACGCACCCGAACCCGACGAAGACGACCTCGACGCCATCGCACCGCCGCAGCCGGTGTTCCACGTCGAGCAGGCCCTCCTCGGCGCCCTCCTCCTCGACCCGCACCGCCTCGGCGACGTGACCGGCATCGCTGCCGACTCCTTCTCCACCGCCGCGCACGCCGCCCTGTTCGCCGCGATCAGCACCCTGCCGCCGCCCGACCCCACCGAGCACGCGAAGGACACCAAATGGCTCAACCGCGTGCTCGCCACGGGACGTGGGCAGGCGCGCGGGCTGACCGCCTCGTACCTGCACACCCTCGTCCAGGTCTGCCCCTGGCCCCGCCACGCACCGGCCTACGCGCGGATGGTCGAGGCCGAACACGCCCGCCACCGTCTGCAGACGGCCGCCGAACGCCTCGTCCAGACCGTCCACGATGCCTCCCTCCCGCACCCCGTCCAGACGGTGCTCGCCGAGGCCGACACACTCGCCGCGGTCGTGGACGACATCACGAGCCGCTTCCCTCCGCGCGCCGGCGTCCTGCCCCGCACCCCGGCACCGCCGCCAGCCATCGCGCCCGACCACACCGAGGCGGTCGAGGAGGAGCAGCTGCTGCTCGCGACCGCCACCGCCCACCCCGCCGACATCCACTCCATCCGGTGGCTGCTCCCCGACGACCTCACCCTGCCGCTGCACGCCGGCCTGTGGCAGTGCCTGACCACCCTCGCCCACCGCCGCGAGCCCATCGACCCCGTCACCGTCTTGTGGGAGGCCCAGCAACGCGGTCTGCTGGACGACGGAAGCGAACCGCGCGATGTGCTCCGCCTGCTGGCCGAACCGGCTGGCTCCGTAGAGCACTGGGGCGAGCGCGCCCTGCAGCGTTCCCTCCTGGCCACCGCCGACCACACCGGCCGCCGCATCGAGGCGTACGCCGGCGACCCGGCGAACACCCCGTTCCAACTCGTCGTCGGCGCCCGCCGATCTCTCGCCGACATCGGCGCCGTGCGCACCCGCTGGCAGCACGCCACCGGAACGGTCCCGCCGCAGCGACCGCGCCCGGCGCCTACCACCCGCGCTGGCCCCCCGACCACCACGGCCGCGCACACCGCCCGCGCTGCGCGAGCAACCCGATAACACCCTGCATACGCCGGTGGCCGGCCCCGAACGTCCGGCCACCGGCAGAAGAGACGACACCCCAACGTGACTCCCCCCATCGACGCCCACGTCCGCCTCGACACCCACCCCACTCACCCCAGCGCCGTGACCGCCGTCCTGACCGGCACCCAGGCCCGCATCGCTCTCATGGGTCTGGAGGCAGCCGACTGGACCGTCGTCGCCGAGAACGTCCTGGTCCTGGTCCGCATCGACCATGAGGAGCCCTACAGGGCCCAGGACGCAGCCAAACATCTGTCCGCCGAAGGCATCACCGTCGAGATCACCCCTCGACTCCGAGAGGCCATGGACGAGGAATGGACTTGGGCCAACTACCCGATGCCCTGGTGCACCCGCAGCGAAATCCGCGAGGTCTCCAACGAGGCCCAGAAGATTCACGACGACATCCGCCACGGCCAGCTCCTCATCCACGCCCACGCCCACGACGGCCACACCACCGTCGCGGTCGGCACCTACCTCGGCCGCAACGGCAAGTCCGTCTACCTCCACGGCGAAGACCACCTGCGCCAGGTCGCCGACACCTTCGACTCACCCGCCCAGGCCCTACTCGCCTTCGAGAAGGTCCACGCCGCCGACATGCGTCCCGGCGCGGCGCCCCTGACCGACACCGAACGCGCCGCCGCCGAAGCCCGCGCCACCTTCGACCTCACCGCAGCCAAGCCCGAATTGTCCGGCCCGGAGTCGGAGACCGTTCCGGCCTACCTGGCCGATGCCGGCGACCACGACGCCCTGCTCGACGCCTTCCTGGATGCACACGGCGATTGGGAGAAGTGGCGGACCTGGTCGGATGACACGACCCACGCTATTCACGAGTCGCAGACCCTGCGTATCGAGCGCGTCCACGAAACCCTCGCCCACGAGACCGCGTGGACCGTAGCCGCCTACGAGACACCCGTCTCCGACCGCATGTGGGTCCTCACCGCGACCGGCGCCACCCCAGCCCCAGTGCTGCAGGAGCTGCTGACCCACCTCGCCGACGGCGACAGCTGGGACACAGCCATCGGCGCACCCGTGGACGAGAAGACGGTCACCGCAGCCACCCAGCCGCTCTCCGACGCCGGATGGAAGCACACCGTGGACGGGCGATGGATCCGCTGGACATCCCCCGACGGTGACGCAGGCGTCCAGTTCGACGCCTTCACCGCACAGCACCCGAGTCAGAACCCGGCCACCTGGACCGTCTGGGCCGGCCCCGGTCCGGACCGTCCCACCTGGGCCATCACCGCGTCCCCGCACACCCCGAGTTCGCTGCTGGCCGATCTCTCCGAGACCCTCGCCCACGAGACCGGCACGCGCCAGGCCCAGCCGGGCCGCGAGCACAGGACCCGCCTCGCCACCAGTGCGCCAGCCGCTCCGGCGGTCGCGGCCGGCCGAACCGCCAGCCGTTCACGCTGATCATCGGCGCACACGAGCGGGGCGACATAGCGCGGGATCGCCGGTTGGCCAAACTGGCGATCC
>NZ_JAFMPZ010000396.1 GCF_017353455.1 Streptomyces laculatispora | reverse complement strand
CCTCCTGGCCCTGCGGCGCGGAGACGGTGGCCGTCGCGGCCGCGTTCCGTCCGCCGACCGCGCTGGTCCTCTCCAGCTTCACCGATGACTTCTTGCCCGTGGACAGCGGAGCGGTCTTGATCTTCACGACGCCGCCGCGGTCGTCCCGGTCGTACCACCAGCCCTGCTTCGCCGAGGCGTACGCGGCGGCCGAGCCGAGCCGGGGCAGCTTGCCGCTGAGCTTCACCGCGCTCGGCTCCGAGCCGGTGTGCACGCTGAACTCGTACGGGCGGCTGCTCTGCTTCCCGGTGAACTTCCCCTTGCTCTCACCGATGTTCACGGTGATGTCGCCCGCGCCCCCGGCCGGTGCGCGGACCTCGGCCGTCTGGGTCGCGTACGCGCCGTCGCGGTGCTTGCGGGTCACGCCGTCGTCCTCGTACAGGGTGAACGAGGAGCTGCCCTGCGGGTAGATGTCCCAGGCCAGCGGGGAGCCGGCGGTGCGGTCCCGGTACGAGCGGATGCCGGGCCACATCGGCACGGCGGCGCCGCCCTTGACGAACAGCGGCAGGGTGTCGAGCGGGGCGCTGTAGTCGTTGACGGTGGCCGGGCCCTGGTAGGTCCGCCCGGTCCAGTAGTCGGTCCAGGTGCCCTTCGGCAGGTAGATGCCGTCGCGCTCGGTGCTGTCCTGGTAGACCGGGGCGACGAGGAAGTCCTCGCCGGACATGAACTCGTACTTCGCCGCGTCCGTCGCGGCCTTCGGGTCGTCCGGGTACTCCAGCGCCAGCGGACGGACCATGCCGACGCCGGTCTTCGTGGCCTCGTGCGCGTAGGAGTACTGGTAGGGCAGCAGCGACTCCTTGAGCTTCAGGTAGTCGCGGTTGATGGAGGTGTACGGCTCGCCGTACCGGAAGGGCTGCTTGTCGCTGGCCGCCCAGCCGTCCATGGTCATCGTGGTCCCCAGGAACATCTTCCACTGGAGGTCACGGGTGTACGTCTTGGCGCTGCCGCCGAAGATGCCGTCGACGTCGCCGGTGGTGTAGGCGAGGCCGGACATCGTGGCGCCCGCGTAGGTCGGGATCTGCCAGCGGATGTAGTCCCAGGTGCCGTACTGGTCGCCGGACCACTGGACACCGCAGCGCTGCGCGCCCGCCCAGCTCTCGGGGGCGTAGGTGAAGCCGCGGGCGTCGCTGTTGTCCTCGATGCCCTTGTACGCGTCCTTGCAGCCGTCCAGGGCGAACTTGTAGCCGTCCCCGATCCAGGCGACGTCGAGCTTGGCGACGCGCTGGCCGGCCTTGACCTGTTCGGCGATCTTGTCGATGCCGTCCTGGGTCCACAGGCCGAGCTGCATGTCGCGGTCCTGGAGGCCCTTGGAGGTCTCGGCGAGGTCCTCGTGGCCGCAGCCGTAGCCGTCGTTGACGAGCATCCAGCCGTTCGGCATGTCGTTCTCGACGTAGCCGTCGGCGACCTTGAGGGCGTCCAGGGTGTGACGCTCGCCGCGGTTGGCGTTGTGCAGGTAGCAGTCGGCGTCGCCGATCTCCATGCCGTACACCGGCGGCAGGAACGGCTTGCCGGTGAGCTTCGTGTACTGGCCTATGACGTCCTTGGCGTCACCCGCGAAGTAGTAGGCGTCGAAGCGCTGTTCCTGGGCGCTGGTGGTGACCGGGTCGTTGAAGGCGTAGGTGCCCGGCGCGAAGGTGTTGCGGAACACGCCGTAGCCGGCCGACGAGAGGTAGAACGGCACCGAGTTGGGGTGGCCGCCGTCGTCCCAGTTGTAGTCGACTCCGACCTCGACGGTCTGGTCCCGGTGCGAGGTGTTGCCGCGGCCGTTCTGCATACCGGCGCCGTAGAACTGCTCGTCGCCGCCGCGCGCGAGGGTCTGGGTGGTCTTCTCGCCGTCCCAGCTCAGCCCCTTCGCCTCGGACCAGACCCGGCTGCCGTCGGCCCGGTACAGGGCGAATCGCAGCGGGGACTTGTAGGCACGCAGCGTGATGTCACCGGTGGAGAGGTCGTAGCGGTCGCTCCGCTCCTTCCACCGGGTGCGGGGCGGGGACCCCTGGGGCAGGACCATGGCGTCGCCGGCCGGGTCGGAGAACGTGCCGTCCGGGGCGAGCTCGATCCGGAAGGTCTCGGCCGACACGAAGCTGACGCGGGCCTCGGCGGCCCCCGCACGCAGGTGGTAGACGGATCCGCCGGCCGAGAAGCCGGTGAGATCGCCGACCGTCGACTCAGCGGGGGCGGCCGGATCCGCCTGTGCACTGCCCGGTCCCGAGAGGACGGCGAACAGTCCCAGCAGCGCTGCAACTACTGCCGTTCTGATGCGCGTTGATGATTGCATAGAGCGCTTTTAGCGCAACATCGAGCATTTGACCATGGACAAAACGGAACCGGCCCCGAACTTCATCAAGAAGTTCGGGGCCGGTGAACGGACGTGATCCTGCGGGCGGTTACAGCGCGACACCGAGCAGCGCGTCGACGGTGCGCGAGACCAGTCCCGGCGCCCCCTCGTCCGTGCCGCCCCCGGCGGTCTGCCGCTCGGCCCAGCGGTCCACGGCGGCCAGGGCCGCCGGGGCGTCCAGATCGTCGGCGAGGGCCTCGCGGACCTCCTCGACCAGGGCGTCGGCGGAAAGCCCGTCGGGCCGCGAGACGGCGGCGCGCCAGCGCGCGAGACGGTCCACCGCGTCGGCGAGCACCTGGTCGGTCCACTCCCAGTCGGACCGGTAGTGGTGCGAGAGCAGGGCGAGACGGATCGCCGCCGGGTCCACGCCGTCGCGGCGGAGCACCGAGACGAAGACCAGGTTCCCCTTGGACTTCGACATCTTCTCGCCGTCCAGGCCGACCATTCCGGCGTGCACGTACGCCTGGGCGAACGGGTGCTCACCGGTCAGCACCTGGGCGTGCGAGGCGCCCATCTCGTGGTGCGGGAAGGCGAGGTCGGAGCCGCCTCCCTGGACGTCGAAGCCCATGCCGAGATGGTCCAGGGCGATGGCGACGCACTCGATGTGCCAGCCGGGCCGGCCGGCGCCGAGCGAGGCGCCGTCCCAGCTCGGCTCGCCCTCGCGGGCGGCCATCCAGAGCATCGGGTCGAGGGGGTTCTTCTTCCCCGGGCGCTCCGGGTCGCCGCCGCGCTCGGCGGAGAGCAGTCGCATCGCCTCGGTGTCCAGGTTGGAGACCTGGCCGAAGCGCGGGTCGGTGTCGACGGAGAAGTACACATCGCCGTCGAGGTCGTAGGCGGCGCCCGCGTCCCGGAGTCGTTCGACGAGCGGCACGATGCCGGGTATCGCCTCGACGGCTCCGATGTAGTGCTGCGGCGGGAGCATGCGCAGGGCAGTCATGTCCTCGCGGAACAGGGCCGTCTCGCGCTCGGCGAGCTCGGTCCAGTCCTGACCGTCGCGCACGGCCCGCTCCAGCAGCGGATCGTCCACGTCGGTCACGTTCTGGACATAGTGAATCTGCCGCTTGGTGTCGAGCCACACGCGCTGAACAAGGTCGAACGCGTTGTAGGTCGCCGCATGACCCATATGGGTCGCGTCGTACGGCGTGATGCCGCAGACATAGATGCGGGCGACGGGACCGGGGTCAAGGGTGATCCGTCCGCCGGTCGCGGTGTCGTGGATCCGAAGGTCGCGGCCCTTGCCAGGCAGGGCGGGGACCTCAGAAGCGGGCCAGGCATGCATGCGACGAGCGTAACCGGACGCGGCTTCCGGATACGAACCGGAGGGGGGAACCTGTCCGAAGAGGCACCCTTGCGCACGGCCCCGAAAAGTGCCTCGCTCCCCCGGTCGCGTACCCGGACCGGTCCGGGAGAGGTGCCCGCACCAGGGGCCTCCCGCCGGGCCGTGCCTAGACCGGCGGCCACGGAATGGCCGGCCACCCGCCGCTCGGCTCCCGGTGGAGTCCCGTGGACCGCAGCCCCGCCACACGGGCGCGCAGTGCCTCGATCTCGGCCCCGGTGATCAGTTCCCCCAGCCGGGTGACCAGTGCGGCCCCCGGCTCCAGCTCCCCGGCGAGCCGGTCCAGCACCACCACCGCCTCCGCCGGCAACGGCTCGCCCGCCCAGCCCCACAGCAGGGTGCGCAGCTTGTCCTCGGCGTTGAAGGTGACGCCGTGGTCGATGCCGTACAGCCGGCCGTCGGGCGCGGGCAGCAGGTGTCCGCCCTTCCGGTCGCCGTTGTTGATCACCGCGTCGAGGACCGCGAGCCGCCGCAGCCTGGGGTCGTCCGCGTGGACCAGCAGCGCCGTCCTGCCCTCACCGACCTCGGCGAGGGCCACGGACTTCCAGCCCTCGCCCGGCTCCTCGTCCTCGACGAGCGCGAGCAGCCCGGGGCCGTCCTCGTCCTGCGCCGCCGCCTCGATCCACAGCTGGCACATGCCCTGGCCGTACGGACCGTCCCGCAGCACGGTCGGCGGCACCAGGCCCCAGCCCGTCGCCTCGGAGATCTCGTAGGCGGCCACCTCGCGCTGGGCGAGCGTGCCGTCGGGGAAGTCCCACAGGGGCTGCTCGCCGGCCACCGGCTTGTAGACGCAGTGCGCCTGCTCGCCCTCGTACGCGACCGAGCAGTACAGCACGGCGTTGGAGGCCCCCCGGACCTGTCCGAGGACGGTGAGCTCGCCCTTGCCGAGCAGGGTCAGCCGCCCGGCGTCGGTCAGGCCCCGCGGCGGTATCCGTTCTGGCGGGGGCATACGTGTCCTTCCGGATCGAGCGGGAGGCTGCACAGCGGGCACGGCGGGCGGCCGGCGTTCACGACGTCCAGGGCCCGTTTGGCGAAGGCGCGGGCCTGCGCTCCGCTGAGCCGGACCCGGAGCATCGGCGGGCCGTTCTCCTCGTCCTGGAGCAGCCGCTCCTCGGCCTCGGCGAGATCCTCGACGGATTCCGCCTCCAGCTCGACCAGGGCCTGTGCCTCGACGATCATGCGCTGTTCCTCGCCGTCCCAGGCGAGTGCCATCGTGCCGACCCGGAACTCCTCCTCGACGGGGACGTCGAGCGGGGCGGTGTCGGTCACGTCCATCGGGGCCACCGCGGGTACCGGGGAATTCCCCCCGGTGCGCCGGACCACTTCGTCGAGCAGTTCGTCCACCCGCTCGGCGAGCGCGGCGACTTGGGTCTTCTCCAGGGCCACGCTGGTGACACGTCCGCCTGAGGATGCCTGCAGGAAGAACGTACGACGTCCAGGCAGCCCGACCGTACCGGCCACGAAACGGTCCGGGGGGTCGTAGAGGAACACCTGACGGGACACGTCCTGTCTCCCTTGTGATTTGACGCGGATGAGGGGTCGGCCGGGGCCCGGGAGAGTCCTCCCGGAAAGGCGCCTACGGCGCGTCCACCCTACTGCGCGGAGCGATCACGGTGCCCCAGCGCCGCCCCCGACCGCGGCGTCCGCCTCTGAGCCGGCCTCCTTGCCCTCGCCGGGGGCCGGTTCGCGCGGCGCCAGCGGGGCGAGATCTCCCGTGTCACCGAGCCTCAGCAGGAAGGGCCGGAGCCTGGTGTAACGGATCGCGGTGACCGAGCACGGGTCGGCGTGGACCCTCTGGAAGAGGTCCAGATGCATGCCGAGCGCGTCGGCGACAAGGGACTTGATGATGTCCCCGTGCGAGCACATCACGTAGGCGGCGTTCTCGCCGTGCTCCGCCTCGATCCTCGCGTTCCAGTCCCGGACCGCGTCGACGGCGCGTGCCTGCATCGCCCTCATGGACTCGCCGCCGGGGAACGCCGCGGCCGACGGGTGCTGCTGCACGACCGTCATCAGCGGCTCGTCGGCGAGCTCCGCGAGCTTGCGGCCCGCCCAGTCGCCGTAGTCGCACTCGCTGATCCGCTCCTCGGTGTGCAGCGGCAGGTCCGGCCGGGCGTCGAGCAGCGGGCGCAGCGTCTCGCGGCAGCGCTGCAGGGGGCTGCTGACGGCCGCGGCGAGGGGCAGTGCCGCCAGCCGTCCGGGAAGCGCTGCGGCCTGCTCGGCGCCGCGCTCGTCGAGCGCGACCCCGGGCGTCCGGCCCGCGAGCACCCCGGCCGTGTTGGCGGTGGAGCGTCCGTGGCGTACGAGGATCAGGGTGGGCATACGGGCCAGCGTAGGCCGACGCTCCGGCAAAGGTGCGCCCGGGACCGGAGCAGGGCAGAATGCGCGCCGTGATTGTGGACTGCGCCATCTACCGGGACGGACGCCGCACCGACGGCCCGGCCGATTTCTCCGATGCCCTCGAAGAGGCCCGGGCCACCGGTGACGCCTTCTTGTGGATCGGCCTGCACGAGCCGACGGAGAAGGAGTTCGAGCTGGTCAGCAGCGAGTTCGGGCTGCACCCGCTGGCGGTCGAGGACGCCCTGTCCGCGCACCAGCGCCCGAAGCTGGAGGTGTACGACGACTCGCTGTTCGCGGTGGTGAAGCCGGTCGTGTACGACCACGGGAGCGACACGGTCAGCACGGACGAACTGATGGTGTTCATAGGCGACTCGTTCGTGGTGACGGTCCGGCACGGTGACGGTGCGCCGCTGGCCGCCGTGCGCCGCCGCCTGGAGTCCGAGGCCGAGGTGCTCAAGCACGGGCCCACGGCGGTGCTGTACGCGATCAGCGACGCGGTCGTGGACCACTACATCGATGTCGCGGGCGAGCTCCAGGTCGACCTGGAGGAACTGGAGACAGAGGTCTTCGCCCCGGCCGCCACCGGCGACTCCAAGAACACCGCCGCCCGCATCTACACGTTCAAGCGCCAGGTGCTGGAGTTCCGCAGGGCGACCGTCCCGCTGGCCGCCCCGATGGCCCGGCTGGCGAGCGCGGGGGTGCCCTTCGTCCGCGAACAGTCGCAGCCGTTCTTCCGGGACGTCCAGGACCATCTGACGCGCGCCAACGAGCAGGTGGAGGGTCTCGACCGGCTGCTCTCCGACATCCTGTCCGCGCATCTGGCCCAGATGGGGGTGCGGCAGAACGACGACATGCGCAAGATCTCGGCCTGGGCGGCGATGGCGGCGGTGCCGACGATGGTCGCGGGGATCTACGGCATGAACTTCAAGCACATGCCGGAGCTGCGCTGGGCGTGGGCCTATCCGGCGGTGATCCTGCTGATGGCGGGCGTGGTCTTCGGCCTGTACCGCCAGTTCAAGCGGCGCGGCTGGCTCTGACGGGTGCGCAGGACGACAGCCCCTCAGGCGTACTCGGGTGCCGGGACGGCCGGACCGCCCAGCGCGTCACGCCGCTCGGGCGGCACCAGGCTGACCATGCGCCGCCAGCCCACGAGGCGCTCGTACGCGTAGACGGCGTGGATTCCCGCCGCCAGTGCCGCGGCCTTGGCCCGCGGCCAGCCCAGGATGCGGCCCATGTGGCCCATCACGGCGAGGCTGACGTCGCGGTACACCCGGATCTCGCCGAGTGCGCACTCGCGCAGGACGCTCTGGATCGTACGGCCGTGTCCCGACCGGGCGAGGCGCAGCAGCTCCTCGTGGCAGTACGCCAGGTGGTTGTCCTCGTCGTTCGAGATCATCCTCACCGCGCGGCCCAGGTCGGGGTGGTCGGCGAAGTACTTCCGCAGCAGCCGCATCTGCTCGGAGGCGCGCTGTTCGGTCACCCGGCTGTGCGCGAGGTAGGTGATGATGTCGCGCTCGGCGAGCCGCTCCTCCCGCCCCAGCCGCTCATGGGCGAGGCCGATGCCGCACTTCTCCAGCAGCATCGTGTAGTCGGTCTCGTGCGGGACCTCGACAGGCTCCAGACCGCGCTTCCTCAGCAGGGCGTTGAAGATCCGGCCGTGCTTGTCCTCGTCGGCGCCGTGCCGGGCGATCTTGGGGGCCAGCACGCGCTGGCTCGCGGGCACGAGGGCGGCGATGCGGCCGTTCTCCCAGCCTCCCTGGGACTCCCCGCCCGCGGCGATGGAGCAGAACAGCCGGAACGACTCGTCGTCGTCGAGAATCTCCTGGAACAGGTTCTTTGCCGAGAGCATCACTGCCACCTCCGTGCCGGCATCCGCCGAGCGACAGTCAAATGCTCCTGGCCCCGGCGGGCAACAGGAACGCCCGGGGACTGGGCCGAACGTGCACCCGGTGCGGACACACCTTTGGCGAACCGTTTCCGCGCGGGCCCCGTAACCCAACCGCCCCGGCCGCGTTGTTCCGCGTGACGGCCGTGGCGGGGAGGCCCCCGAGCCCCCACCACGGCCGTAGTGCTGAGCGGGAACGGGCAGCGCCGCCCCCGGATACGCCTCAGGCGAGCCCGGACCGCTCCAGCGCGTCCGTACCGGCGCGCAGCGCGGCGATCCGCTCGTCGAGCGTGAAGCCGGCCGGGGCCAGGGTCAGGGTCGTGACGCCCGCGGCCGCGTAGCCCTGCATCCGGTCGGCGATCCGCTCCACCGACCCCAGCAGCGTGGTCTGGTCGATCAGCTGGTGCGGTACGGCGGCGGCCGCACCGCTCTTGTCGCCGGACAGGTACTTGTCCTGGATCTCGGCGGCTTCCTTCTCGTACCCCATGCGCTGGGCGAGCTGGTTGTAGAAGTTCTGCTTGCGGCTGCCCATGCCGCCGACGTACAGCGCGGTGTACGGCCGGAACATGTCGGCGAGGCCGTTGACGTCGTCGCCGATGGCGAGCGGCAGGGTCGGGCAGACGTCGAAGCCCTCCATGGTCTTGCCGGCCTTCTCCCGGCCCGCCCGCAGGTGCTTCACCGCGGTGTCCTCCAGGTGGTCCGCGGAGGGGAAGATCAGCAGCGCCCCGTCGGCGATCTCGCCAGTCTGCTCCAGGTTCTTCGGACCGATCGCGGCGATGTACAGCGGGATGTGCTCGCGCTGCGGGTGGACGGTCAGCTTGATCGGCTTGCCCGGCCCGTCCGGCAGCGGGAGTGTCCAGTGCTGCCCCTCGTACGACAGCCGCTCGCGGGTCATCGCCTTGCGGACGATCTCGACGTACTCCCTGGTGCGGGCCAGCGGCTTGTCGAACTTGACGCCGTACCAGCCCTCGGAGACCTGCGGTCCCGACACCCCGAGGCCGAGCCGGAACCGGCCGCCGGAGAGCGAGTCGAGGGTGGCCGCGGTCATCGCCGTCATGGCGGGCTGGCGGGCCGGGATCTGCATGATCGCGGAGCCGACGTCGATGGACTCGGTCTGCGCGGCCACCCAGGTCAGCACGGTCGGGGCGTCGGAGCCGTAGGCCTCGGCCGCCCAGCAGACGTCGTAGCCGAGCCGGTCCGCCTCCTGCGCGACGGCGAGGTTGTCCCCGTCCATACCCGCGCCCCAGTAACCGAGATTGATGCCGAGCCGCATAGCCGCTCCCCTTACTGATCAGTAACGTCCCTGTGCTCCGGACTCTAGCGCGCGGGAACACGATCCGGCAGGGGTGACCCGGGCCCCGGTTGTCCACAGCCCTGCGACGAGTGGAGCCATGGCCAGTAATCTCAGCGCCCATGGAGCAGAGGCATCTCGGCCGCACCGGCCTTCGCGTGTCCCGGATCGGGCTCGGCACCCTCACCTGGGGCCGGGACACCGACGAGCACGACGCTGCGGAGCAGCTGAAGGTCTTCTGGGAGGTGGGCGGCACCCTCGTCGACACCGCGGACGTGTACGGCGGCGGCGAGTCCGAGTACCTGCTCGGGCGCCTCGTCGAGGGCCTGGTGCCGCGGCGCGATCTGGTCATCGCCACCAAGGCCGGCAGCGTGCCCGATCCGTACCGCAGGTTCAACGGTTCGCGCGGACATCTGCTGGCCGCCCTGGACGCCTCGCTGTCCCGGCTCAACACCGACTATGTAGACCTGTGGCAGGTGCACGCCTTCGACCCGGTGACGCCGCTGGACGAGACGCTCCAGGCCCTGGACCTGGCGGTGACCAGCGGGCGCGCCCGCTACGCGGGGGTGTCGAACTTCTGCGGCTGGCAACTGGCCAAGGCCGCGACCTGGCAGCTGGCCTCGCCCGGCGTGCGGACCCGGCTGGCCAGTACGCAGATGGAGTACTCGCTGCTGCAACGGGGCGTGGAGCGCGAGGTGCTGCCGGCGGCGCTCGACCTCGGGGTGGGGCTGCTGCCGTCGTCGCCCCTGGGCCGGGGCGTGCTGACCGCCAAGTACCGCACCGGCACCCCGGCGGACTCGCGCGGCGCCTCCGAGTTGCTGGCCCCGTTCGTCGAGCCGTATCTCGACGACCCGGCGAGCCGCATCGTGGACGCCGTGGCGACCGCGGCCGACGGGCTGGCCACGACGCCGCTCCAGGTGGCGCTCGCCTGGGTGCGGGACCGGCCGGGAGTGGTGGCCCCGATCGTCGGCGCGCGCAACGCGCGCCAGCTCGCGGAGGCATTGTCAGTGGAGGCGCTTAGTCTTCCCTACGAGATCTGCCGCGCGCTCGACGATGTGTCGGCGCCCGTGCACCGCTATCCCGACCAGGACTGGAGCACGCTGTGACTGCGCTTCCCCGGGGGGAATCCCCCGGCCCCTCGGCCACCGACGACGACAGCGTCGTCGCGGACGCCACCGCGCCCTCCCCGGCCGAGGAGGCCGCCGCCGGGACCGCCGAAGCGACCGGCGCGGCGACTGACGACGGGGAGACGGCTGCCGCAACCGGCGCGACGGACACCGACGGGACGGACGAGGCGTCGGCCGGGCCGGACCCCGCCGACGCGACCGACGAAGGACCGGACGGCGACGCCGCCGCGGGTGGCGCAGGAAGCGCCGAAGGCGACACCCCCGCTGCCCCCGCCCTCTCCGAGGCCGAGGTGGAGCTGGCCGCCCAGCGCGAGCTGCTGGAGCGGATCGAGAAACGCAAGGCCGAGAAGGACGGCCCCATCCCTGCCGGTACGAAACTGAGCGGACCGGCCGCCGATCTGCTGGCGGCCGTACGCGCCGTGGAGAGCGGCGAGAAGCCGGGAGCCGCGTTCTTCGACTCCCCCGCTCCCGCCGTTCCCCGCCGGCCCGTCCCCGGTCTCCTCGCC
>NZ_JAFMPZ010000639.1 GCF_017353455.1 Streptomyces laculatispora | reverse complement strand
CCCCACTACTTCTGCTTCGCGGAACCCGCGGAGCCCGAGGCACCGGCCCCGGCCCCCATACCCTCCGGCGCCTCCGGAGCTTCCTCGAAGTCGACCTTGCCCATGTGCCGGTTCATCGACTTCATCAGCAGCCACACGCCGACGGCGAGCGCAGCGAAGACGATGAAGCCGAGGACCCCGGGGGTCACCTTGTTCTTGTCCAGTTCCTCGGCGAGCGGGACGAGGTGCGTCAGTGCCTGAGTCGCGTACATATCAGGCATTGTCGCGGATGCCCGCGAAGAGGTCGCTCTCGGGGAGGGAGGAATCGACGAGGGACTTCGCCAGCTCGTACTCCTCGGTCGGCCAGACCTCCCGCTGGATGTCCATCGGAACCCGGAACCAGCCGCCCTCCGGATCGATCTGCGTCGCGTGCGCGATCAGCGCCTTGTCGCGGATCTCGTAGAAGTCCGCGCACGGAACATGCGTGGTCAGCGTGCGTTCGGCGCGCTCGAACTCCTTCCAGCGCTCCAGCCAGTCCCCGTACGGGGACTCCAGTCCGCGGGCCAGCAGCGCCTCGTGCAGGGCCACCGTGCGCGGCTTGTTGAAGCCCTGGTTGTAGTAGAGCTTCTGCGGCGTCCAGACCGGACCGAACTCCGCCTCGGGGAACCTCTCGGCGTCTGCCGCGCCCTCGAAGGCGATCATCGAGACCGTGTGGGTCATGATGTGGTCGGGGTGCGGGTAGCCCCCGTTCTCGTCGTACGTGGTGATGACCTGCGGCCGGAACGCGCGGATCTTCGCGACGAGACGCCCCGCCGCCGTCTCCTCGTCCTCCAGCGCGAAGCAGCCCTCGGGCAGCGGCGGCAGCGGGTCGCCCTCGGGCAGCCCGGAGTCGACGAAGCCGAGCCACTCCTGCTTCACGCCCAGGATCGCCCGGGCCTCGTCCATCTCCTTCCTGCGCACCTCGTGGATGTTCTCCTCGATGTACGCGTCGCCCTGGAGTTTCGGATTGAGGATGGAGCCGCGCTCGCCGCCCGTGCAGGTCACCACCAGCACGTCCACCCCCTCGGACACGTACTTGGCCATGGTCGCCGCGCCCTTGCTCGACTCGTCGTCGGGGTGGGCGTGCACGGCCATCAGTCGAAGCTGCTCAGTCAAGACTCGATCCTCAGTGATTGGTCGCCATCAGGGTGCCGTCCCGCAGGGACGTCGGTGTGGGGTGCCGGTCGGGTGGCGGGTGGAGGCTTCTATAGTGACCGAACCGGGGGGCGGAAAATTCCTCAATCCCCGGTACGGGAGGAACGATCATGACTGCGGTGCGCGAAGCGCCCCCCGAGAACCGCTACGGCCGCTCCGCGGACCAGCGTGCGGACCGCAAACTCAAGATCATCGGCTCGGTGCTCGGCATCGCCCTGCTCGGCGTGCTCGGCTGGATCGGTTACGACTACGTCGCGGGCCAGGGCGTCAGCGCCGAGGTGATCAAGTTCAAGGTCGTCTCGGACGACCGGGTCGAGGTGCACCTGGAGGTCCGAAAGGACCGGGACGCCAAGGGCTACTGCACGATCCGCTCGCAGCGCGAGGACGGTACCGACGTCGCCCGTAAGGACTTCCGTTTCGACGAGAACACCGACCGGATCGACCGCGTCCTCTCGCTGCGGACGACGTCCAGGGCGACCAGCGTCGAACTGCTGGGCTGCACGGACGACGGCGGGGCGTCGCGTTGACCGCCGCACGCACCTCCTGACCCGCTCTTGGCGGTGCTGACCTGCGGTTCGACAGTCGCAGCCGGTTACCTTCTCCCCCTTTTCCTGGGGAATTGTTAGGCTCGTGGTTTCGCCCACCCGTGGAAGCGCATGCTTCGGGGTAGGGCGATGCTTTGTATTCCCAGTACCGACGAGGAGCACCCTGTGACCCAGACCAGCGAAAACGTCACCTGGCTCACGCAGGAGGCGTACAACCAGCTCAAGGCCGAGCTGGAGTACCTGTCTGGTCCCGCGCGCACGGAGATCGCCGTAAAGATCGCGGCGGCCCGTGAGGAGGGGGACCTGCGTGAGAACGGCGGGTACCACGCGGCCAAGGAGGAGCAGGGCAAGATGGAGCTCCGGGTGCGCCAGCTGACCCAGCTCCTGGAACACGCGAAGGTCGGCGAGGCGCCGGCCGACGACGGTGTGGTCGAGCCCGGCATGGTCGTGACGATCGCCTTCGACGGCGATGACGACGACACGACGACCTTCCTCCTGGCCTCCCGCGAGTACGCGAGCGCGGACATCGAGACCTACTCCCCGCAGTCCCCGCTCGGCGTGGGCGTGAACGGCAAGAAGATGGGCGAGACCGCGGACTACGAGCTGCCGAACGGCAAGACCGCGACGGTGAAGATCCTTTCGGCGAAGCCGTACTCCGGCTGATCCGCGCACAGCGAAAGGAGCCTCCCGCCCACTGGGCGGGAGGCTCCTTCGCGTGGGCCGGACGTGGGTCAGACGGTGACCGAGCGGTACTTCCGGACCGCCAGCGTGCGGAAGACCGCGATGATGACGACGGACCAGATCAGCGAGGCCCAGACGGGATGCTGCATCGGCCAGGCGTCGGACGGGGAGACGCCAGGGTTCCCGAACAGCACGCGGCACGCCTGGACGGTGGCGCTGAACGGGTTCCAGTCGGCGATCGGCTGGAGCCAGGAGGCCATCATGCTGGAGTCCACGAAGGCGTTCGAGATGAAGGTGACCGGGAACAGCCAGATCAGTCCCCCGGACGTGGCCGCCTCGGGCGTGCGTACGGACAGACCGATCAGTGCGCCGATCCAGGAGAAGGCGTAACCGAGCAGGAGCAGCAGGCCGAAGGCGCCCAGCGCCTTGGGCACCCCCTCGTGGATGCGCCAGCCGACGAGCAGCGCCACGATCGTGAGCACGAACATGGTGAGTACGGTCTGGACCAGGTCGGCCAGTGTGCGGCCGGTCAGCACCGCGCCGCGTGCCATCGGCAGGGAGCGGAAGCGGTCGACGAGGCCCTTGTGCATGTCGTCGGCGATACCGGCGCCCGCGCCGGCCGTGGCGAAGGTGACCGTCTGGGCGAAGATGCCCGCCATCAGGAAGTTGCGGTAGACCGACGGGTCCGTGGTCCCGCCGACGGTCATCGAGCCGCCGAAGACGTACGAGAACAGCACCACGAACATGATCGGCTGGATGAGCCCGAACAGAATCACTTCAGGAATCCGGGTCATCCGGATCAGGTTCCGCCGGGCGATGACCAGCGAGTCCCGTACGGCCTGGCCGATGCCGCCGCCGGCGCGTGGGGCGGGAGCCGCTGCCGTCTCGGTGGGTGCGCTCACTTCTCCGTCTCCGTCCCGGCTGCGACGGACTGCGCCGCCTCGTCCCCGTCGTTCTTCTGCTGTTCGGCCGCATGGCCGGTGAGGGAGATGAACACGTCGTCGAGGGTGGGGCGGCGCAGCCCGATGTCGTCGATCTCCACCCCGCGGGCGTCGAGGTCGCGGATGATCTCGGCGAGGAGCTTGGCCCCGCCGTCGACCGGGACGGTCAATTTGCGCATGTGCGGGACGACCGCGGCCTCGCCCTTGCCCAGGTGGCCGAGGACGGCGCGGGCCGGATCGATCTGGTCGCTCTGGTGCACCACGACCTCGACGCGCTCGCCGCCGGTGCGGGACTTGAGCTGGTCGGAGGTGCCGCGGGCGATGACGAGGCCGTGGTCGATCACGCAGATGTCATGGGCGAGACGGTCGGCCTCCTCCAGGTACTGCGTGGTCAGCAGCAGCGTCGTACCGCCTGCCACGAGCTCCTCGATGACCTCCCAGAGCTGCTGCCGGTTGCGCGGGTCGAGGCCGGTGGTCGGCTCGTCCATGAACATGACCGGCGGGGAGACGATGAGCGCCGCCGCCAGGTCGAGACGGCGGCGCATGCCGCCGGAGTACGTCTTGGCGGGACGGTCGGCCGCGTCGGCGAGGTGGAACCGATCCAGCAGCTCCCCCGCGCGGGCCTTCGCGTCGCGCCGGCTCATCTGGTAGAGCTGGCCGACCATCTGCAGGTTCTCGCGGCCGGTCAGGTATTCGTCCACGGCGGCGAACTGGCCGGAGAGCCCGATCGAGCGCCGTACCTCGTGGGGTTTCTTCAGTACGTCGATGCCGGCGACGAAGGCGGTGCCGCTGTCGGGCATGAGCAGCGTCGTCAGGACGCGCACAGCGGTCGTCTTGCCGGCGCCGTTGGGGCCGAGAAGCCCGAGGACCGTGCCTTCGGGCACGTCGAAATCGACACCGCCGAGTGCAGTGACGTCGCCGAAGGTCTTCACCAGACCTTCGGCGTATATGGCGCCTGGCATATGGGGCTCCCCCAGTGCGTTTGGGTGGCTTCCTCACAGATCCTAGATTTGCCCGTCTTTCCTCGCCCGGCGAACACACGAAGCGAACGCGCGTACGCCCTCGGGCCGGGCGAGGGCACAGTAACGCGATACATCGCGATACACAAGGTGCGGCTCACGGGCCGTCGGAACGGGACGGGCCGACCGGCCCCTCCAAGCGATCCGGCCGAGCGGCTCAGTTCAACACCAGGTAGCCCGCGTCGCGCAGCGCCGCGGCGACCTCCTCGCAGTGCTCCGGGCCCTTCGTCTCCAGATGCAGCTCCACCTCGGCCTCGGTGAGGCCGAGCCGGGGATCGGTACGCACATGGCTCACGTCCAGGACGTTGGCATCGGCCACCGAGAGCACGGCCAGCATCGTCGCCAGCGCGCCGGGGCGGTCCGTCAGCCGCAGCCGCAGGCTCAGATAGCGGCCGGCCGCCGACATGCCGTGGGTCAGGATGCGCTGCATCAGCAGCGGGTCCACGTTGCCGCCGGAGAGCAGCGCCACCACCGGCCCGCGGAACGACTTCGGGTCGCTCAGCAGAGCGGCCACCGGGCTCGCCCCGGCCGGCTCCACGACCATCTTCGCCCGCTCCAGGCAGAGCAGCAGCGCACTGGACAGCTCGTCCTCGGAGACCGTACGGACCTCGTCGACCAGGTCCCGGACCAGGGCGAACGGGACATCGCCCGGCCGCCCCACCTTGATGCCGTCCGCCATCGTCTGGAGCGAGCCGACCGACACCGGGTGGCCGGCGGCCAGCGAGGGCGGGTAGGCGGCCGCGCCCGCCGCCTGCACGCCGACGATCCGCACATCGGGCCGGATCGCCTTCACCGCCACCGCGATCCCCGCGGCGAGTCCGCCGCCGCCGATCCCGACGACGATGGTGCGCACCTCGGGACACTGCTCCAGGATCTCCAGGCCCACCGTGCCCTGCCCGGCGATGATGTCCGGGTGATCGAAGGGGTGGATGAAGACCGCGCCGGTCTCCCGCGCGTACTCCTGCGCCGCGGCCAGCGTCTCGTCGACGACGTGGCCGTGCAGCCGCACCCGGGCCCCGTACTCACGCGTCGCGGCGACCTTCGGCAGCGGCGCCCCGACCGGCATGAAGACCGTCGACCGTACGCCGAGCAGCGCAGACGCGAGCGCGACACCCTGCGCATGGTTTCCGGCACTCGCGGCCACCACACCCGCCGCCCGTTCCACCGGGGAGAGTCCGGCGATCCGCACATAAGCACCCCGCAGTTTGAACGAGCCGGTCCGCTGCAGGTTCTCGCACTTGAACTGGACGGGGGCGCCCACGAGGTCGGTCAGATGGCGGCTGCCCTCCATCGCGGTGACCCTGGAGACGCCGGAGAGCATCTTCTGCGCCCCCTTGATGTCATCGAGGATCAGCGGGGGAAACGGGGTGGGCGGCGGGAAGTTCATACCGCGAGTCTTGCAGCTGAAAGGGGTTGTGGCCGCCGCGAGCCAGGCCGTCCTGCGCCGATGTCCGCAGGTTTGTGCAGCGCTGGCACGCGTTGCCCCGAGGCCGCGTACTCTGTCCCCCACCCATCCGACACCGCACGAAGAGAGCCCCCGGCCATGCCCCCTCAGGACATGACGACTGCCGCGTCTCCCTCCGGGGGCGCCACCCCGGAGAATCCGGGTCCCGACCCCCTCCTCGACACTCTGCAGCACCAGGTGGCGGTCTTCGCCCGCCGTGCCGAGCAGACCCGCCTCGGCGGCGTCGGCCAGGTGCGCAACTCCATGGACCGGGCCGCGTACCTGCTGCTCAACCGGCTGGACCGGGAAGGGCCCATGGGCGTCAAGGCGCTGGCCGCCGGGATGGGGATCGACTCCTCGACCGTGACCCGGCAGGTCGCGCCGCTCGTGGACACCGGCCTGGTCAAGCGGACCTCGCACCCGGAGGACGGCCGGGCCGTCGTGCTCCAGCTGTCCCCGCGCGGCCAGGCCCGGCTGGACGAGGTCCGGGCCTCGCGGCGCGAGCTGATGTCGCAGGTGACGGGCGACTGGGACGAGGAGGAACGCGACACGTTCTGCGCGCTGCTCACCCGTTTCAACGCGGCACTGGCCGCCCGGCAGAGCGCGCACCAGCCGCCCGCCGCGGGCTAGGTTCTTTCGTTTGGATCATGCTGGGCTCGCGGGGTCCGGCACCGCTCCCCGACCGAGCCTGATCCAAAGAAAGACCCCAAGCCTTGACCCCGGGCCCGCGGAGCGCTCGGATGGCAGGGTGCGAGAGCGCCAGGCGGGCCGACAGCGGCGCCGCGCCCAGGAGTTCGAGGCCTTCGTGGCGGGCGCGGCAGGCAGGCTGCTGCACGCCGCCACCCTGCTCACCGCCGAACCCGCCCGGCCGCCGGGGGCCAACGAGCGCGCACAGCGACTGCTGACGGCCGCGCTGGCCCGTACGTACGCGGACTGGGACCGGCTGCACGGCGAGGATCCGTACAACCGCACCCGGCAGGAGCTGGCCACCCGGTTCGCGAGGGAGGCCTGGCGCCACCACCACGCGCGCGGCGGGCTGTTGGACCGGCTGACCCCGCAGGAACGGCTCGTCCTGGTGCTGCGGCTGCACGAAGAGGTCGCCGAGGAGCAGACCGCGGCGCTGCTCGGACTGCCCGCGGAGCGCATCCGCGCGATCTGCAACCGCTCGGTGGCCACGATGCGCGGCACCCGCGGCCCCAGCATCCGGCGGGGGCCCACCAGAGAGCTGGGGGCCACGCCATGAGCGGTACCGGCCGCAAGGAGGACGAGGTCCGGCGGATGCTGGAGGGGCCGCATCCGCAGGTGCCCGTCGATCTGGCGGAGCGGGCGGTGGAGCGCGGCGGCCGGCTGCTGCGCCGGCAGCGGGTCCTGCGCCTGCTGGGGCTGCTGGCGCTGATCGCCGCGGTGGCCGCGTTCGCGGTGTGGGCGGTGACGGTCCAGCCCTGGCAGGCGCCGCCGGCCGAGACGACCCCGCCGCTGGGCGGCTGGTGAGCGCAGGTCGCCGGGCCGCCCCGGATCTACCCTGGAAGAAGCGGCCGGGGCCAGGCGGAACCGGCCCGGGAGGCACTGCCATGACCAGGAAGATCGCTGACTGCCGCAAGTATCCGAGCGAGTCGAACTGCTCACTGACCATCTCCGGCGAGGAGGACGAAGTCGTGCGGGCGGCAACCGAGCACGCCGTCTCCGTCCATGAGCACCCGGACGGCCCCGAGCTGCGGGAGCAGGTCCGGTCCATGCTGGAGGACGAGAAGCCCACCGTCTGAGACGGGCCCGACGCGACCGGGGCGGAGCCGGATCCCCGGCCCCGCCCCAGGAGTGCTCAGACGTCCCGCACCAGGAGTGCTCACACGTCCCGGCACAGGAGCCGGCACGCGCCGCCCCGCCACGGCGCGGGCACGCTCGCAGGTGTCAGCCGAGCGCCTGCGTCAGGTCGGCCAGCAGGTCGTCGCCGTTCTCGATGCCGACGGACAGCCTGACCAGGTCGGCGGGGACCTCCAGCGGCGATCCGGCCGCCGAGGCGTGCGTCATCCGGCCCGGGTGCTCCAGCAGCGACTCGACGCCGCCGAGGGACTCACCGAGCGTGAAGAGCTTCGCCCGGTTGCAGACCTCGACCGCCGCCTCCTCGCCGCCCGCGACCCGGAAGGACACCATGCCGCCGAACGCCTTCATCTGCTTGGCGGCGATCTCGTGCCCCTGGTGCTCGGGCAGTCCCGGGTAGAGGACGTGGGTGACCTTGGGGTGCCGGGTCAGCAGGTCGGCGACCTTGGTGGCGTTCTCGCTGTGCCGGTCCATCCGGACGGCGAGGGTCTTGATGCCGCGCAGCACCAGCCAGGCGTCGAAGGGGCCGGCCACGGCACCCATCGCGTTCTGGTGGTACGCCAACTCCTCGGAGAGTTCCGGGTCGTTGACGATCAGCGCGCCGCCGACGACGTCCGAGTGACCGCCCATGTACTTGGTGGTGGAGTGCACCACCACATCGGCGCCCAGGGCGAGGGGCTGCTGGAGGTAGGGACTGGCGAAGGTGTTGTCGACGACCAGCCGCGCACCCGCCGAGCGGGCGACACCGGCGATGGCCGCGATGTCGGTGATGCCGAGCAGCGGGTTGGAGGGCGTCTCCACCCAGATCGCCTTGGTACGCGGCTGGATCGCGGCCCGTACCGCCGCCACGTCCGAGGTGTCGGCGACCGAGAACTCCACGCCCCAGCGCGAGGCGACCTTCGCGAACAGCCGGAACGTGCCGCCGTAGGCGTCGTTCGGGATGACCACGTGGTCGCCGGGCGTCAGCAGCGTACGGAGCAGGCAGTCCTCGGCGGCCAGACCGGACGCGAAGGCGAGCCCGCGGCGGCCGCCCTCCAGGGCCGCCAGGTTCTCCTCCAGTGCGGTGCGCGTCGGGTTGGCGCTGCGGCTGTACTCGTAGCCGCCGCGCAGCCCGCCCACGCCGTCCTGCTTGTACGTGGACACCTGGTAAATGGGCGGAACAACAGCGCCGGTGAGGGGATCGGCGGTGTTTCCCGCGTGGATCGCGAGAGTTTCGAAGCTGTGCTGGTCGCTCATGAGGCCCGAGCGTAGTTCGTCCCGAGGGCCCTCATGGAGCACCGGGGCCGTCCGGGGACAATGGGGGCATGGAGATTCTCTGGTTCCTGCTCGCGCTGTGCATGCTCGCCGCGGTTGTCGGCCCCTTCGTGCTGCGGCGCCGCGGCGGTATCCGTCAGGTGGCGCCCGGTTCCCCCGACGCCGCCGACCCGGACACCTACGGCTTCGCGCGCCAGGAGGAGCTGGACATCCGGATGCCGGGCCCCGACCAGGACCTCCTGGACGTACTCGATGTCGTCCAGGGCACCCAGGAGTGGCGGGCCGCCTCGCAGCTGCTGTCCGGGACGCCGAAGGAGGGCGAGGTGCGGTGGCAGCGGGTGCAGGCGTTCGCCGGTGCCGCCTCGCTGGAGCTGGCGCGGCGGCCGGGCGTCGGCGGGGCCTGGCTGCGCAAGTGGCGGGCCGAGTCCCCGAAGGACGCGGGTGGCGCGGCCGTGCACGCCGAGTTCCTGGTCCAGCAGGCCTGGCGTTCCTCCACCGTCGGTACGGACGACTTCCGGATCATCCTGGAGGAGGCCCGTGCCGTCGTCGGCGAGGCGGCCCTGCTGGCCCCGGGCGACCCGGTGCCGTACCTGGTGGAGCTGGCCGCGGCCCGTGGGCTCGGCTACTCCCACGAGGAGTTCGACCAGCTCTGGGCGAAGATCATCGACCGGGCACCCGCGCACATGGGCGCGCACATCGCGGCGCTGCACTTCTGGTGCGAGAAGTGGCACGGCTCCCGCGAGGAGGCCGACCGGTTCGCCACCGCGGCCGCCGCCCGCGCCCCGCAGGGGTCGCTGCTGGCCGCGCTGCCGCTCTTCGCGCTGTACGAGCACCTGCCCGAGGTCAACCTGGTGCGGGGCTTCTACCAGAGCCAGTCGGTGACCAAGGCGGTGGAGGGCGCCCTGTTCGCGGTCCACTCGGCCCGCGCGGACGACCCGATGCTCGCCCATGTCCGCCATCTCCTGGTGCTCTTCCTGGTCCGGATGGAGCGCTGGTCGGAGGCGATGAGCCAGCTCGTCCACATCGACGGGCACGTGGGTGCGCTGCCGTGGACGGAGAGCTCCGACCCTGCGGCCGAATACACCGTCTACCGGGCCCTGGCGGTCGCCGGTTACGAGGCGAACGGCGGCAGCCCGGCGACGCTGCTGCGGTAGGAAGCCCGACTCCGGGGCCGCCCGGCTCCGGGGGTGTGCGACGGTGGGCACCGACAGGGCGCCCACCGCGCGGACTGCTGACTGATGGGACCGGTACACCTCATGGCCCGACTGATACCCCTGATCCTGATCGGCCTCGGCCTCTACTTCTGGTTCAAGGCCCGCAAGCGGACCGCCGCCTACGTCGAGGACGCGGAGTCCGGGAACGGCACGCCCCGCCGCTGACCCGGGGCGGCGGAATCCACGGCGGTCCCGGTGCGTTGTACGGACAGCACGCCGACCTCTGAGGAGCCCCCGCATGTTCCTGCACCGCCGTACCCCGCAGCTCCCCACTCCGCAGGAGGCGCTGCGCGGCCGCCCCACCCCTGAATTCACCGTCCCGTCCCGCCACACGGTCCTGGGCAACCCCCTGCTGGGCCCGTACCCGGAGGGTCTGGAGGTCGCGGACTTCGCGATGGGCTGTTTCTGGGGCGCCGAGCGCAAGTTCTGGCAGACGGACGGCGTCTGGACGACGCTCGTCGGCTACCAGGGCGGCTCCACGGAGAACCCCGCGTACGAAGAGGTCTGCTCCGGCCTGACCGGCCACACGGAGGCCGTCCGCGTCGTGTACGACCCCCGCGTCGTCACGTACCCCGAGCTGCTGAAGCTCTTCTGGGAGTCCCACGACCCCACCCAGGGCTTCCGCCAGGGCAACGACGTCGGCACCCAGTACCGCTCGGCGGTCTACACCCACTCCCCCGAGCAGGCCGCGGCCGTGCAGGCGTCCCGCGAGGCCTACCAGAAGGTCCTCACCGGCTCCGGCCACGGCGAGATCACCACGGAGATCCTGCCCGCCGACGGCCGCACCTTCTGGCCGGCTGAAGCCGCGCACCAGCAGTACCTGGACAAGAACCCGGCCGGCTACTGCGGGATCGGCGGCACGGGCGTCTCGTGCCCGATCGGAGTGGCACCGGCCGACGGGTGAGCGTCCGGCTCATCTGATTCGTTCAGCGGAGCCCGCGTGGGATCCCCCGCATCCCGGTAGGCATCGGCGAGGTTGTTCCGGCTCCTCAGCGTGTCGGGATGGGTGTCGCCCAGCACCCGCACACGCTGGGCGAGGGTGGCCTCGAACAGCGGAACGGCCCGCACAAGATCCCCCGCATCCCGGTAGGCACCGCATGGGGCTACGGCCTCGGTGACGGGACAGCCATCCAACTGCTCCTGGGTGTGGTGGTGTTGGCAGTCGCCAGTGTCGTATGGGGGCTGTTCTGTGCGCCGCGGGCGCGGTTCCGGCTGCCGCTGGCGGGTGTGCTGGCCTTCAAGGCCCTGGTGCTCGGCGGCAGCGCTGTCGCGCTGTACTCGATGGGGCACAGCGTGGCGGGTGTGATCCTGGGTGCCGTGATGGTGGTGAACACCGCCCTGGCGGAGACCTTCCGCAGGAGGCCGCCCGCCGCGTCCTGACCCGAGCTCAGACGTGGCCCTCAGAGCTTCCGGTAGACGTCGCTCCGATGGCCGAGGTGGAGGACGAGGATGACCAGTACGTCGCCCCGGACCTCGTAGACCACCCGAAACTCTCCCGCGCGCACACGGTAGAGACCGTCATGGCCTGACAGCTTCTTGACATCGGCGTCCTCCCGCCAGGGGTCGTCACCGAGCGGCGTGATGGCGGTCAGAATACGGAGCGCGTCCTGCCGGTCGATCGAGCGCAGTTGACGCTGGGCATGGGCGGTGAAGCGGAAGGCGTACTTCACGCGGCCGAAGTCCCGCCCTCGAAGAGATCCGCGAGGAGCTCCGCCATGCTGACGGTGGGGTCCTCGCGGTGCGCCTCCGCTTCGCGCGCGGCCAGTTCGTCGGCTGCCGCGTCCAGAGCGTCGAGTACGTCTATCGGGACGAGCGCGGCGACTCGCTTGCCATTGCGGGTCACCACCGTGGTCTTTCCGGCCTCGGCACGGTCAATGACCTCGGCCAGGTGGGTGCGGGCCTCGCGTACCGTCACAGTCTCAGCCATGCGTCAAGCGTACACATAATTGCGTACACGGGCTCCGGTGCGCCCGCACGGACCACGGGGCCGGAACGCGTCCGCGTTCCGGCCCCGTGTGCGAATGAGGGGGAACCCCTCAGATCAGGCCCTGCGCCAGCATCGCGTCCGCGACCAGCTCGAAGCCGGCGATGTTGGCGCCGACCACGTAGTTGCCGGGGCTGCCGTAACGCTCCGCCGTGGTGTAGCAGGAGTCGTGGATGTGACGCATGATCTCCGCGAGCCGCTCCTCCGTGTGGGCGAACGTCCAGGAGTCGCGCGAGGCGTTCTGCTGCATCTCCAGGGCGCTGGTGGCGACGCCGCCCGCGTTGGCCGCCTTCCCGGGGGCGAACGCCACACCCGCCTCCTGGAAGACGCGGACGGCCTCGGGGGTGGTGGGCATGTTGGCGCCCTCGGCGACGGCCTTCACACCGTTGCGTACGAGGGTCAGCGCGTCGGCCTCGTGGAGTTCGTTCTGCGTGGCGCAGGGCAGCGCCACATCGCAGGGGACGTCCCAGACGCCGGCGCCGGGGACGAACACGGCCTCGGCGCGGCGTTCCGCGTACTCGGCGACGCGGCCGCGGCCCGCCTCCTTGATCTCCTTGAGCAGGGCGAGATCGATGCCCTTCTCGTCCACGACGTAGCCGTCGGAGTCGGAGCAGGTGACGACCGTGGCGCCGAGCTGCTGGGCCTTCTCGATCGCGTAGATCGCGACGTTGCCCGAGCCCGAGACGGCGATGCGCTGTCCGTCGAGGGACTCGCCCCGGCTGCGGAGCATCTCGGCGGTGAACATGACGCAGCCGTAGCCGGTCGCCTCCGTACGTACCAGAGCGCCGCCCCAGCCGAGACCCTTTCCGGTGAGGACACCGGACTCGAAGCGGTTGGTGATCCGCTTGTACTGGCCGAAGAGGTAGCCGATCTCGCGGCCGCCCACGCCGATGTCACCGGCGGGGACGTCGGTGTACTCGCCCAGGTGGCGGTGGAGCTCGGTCATGAACGACTGGCAGAACCGCATGATCTCGGCGTCCGAGCGGCCCTTCGGGTCGAAGTCCGAGCCGCCCTTGCCGCCGCCGATGGGCATACCGGTGAGGGCGTTCTTGAAGATCTGCTCGAAGCCGAGGAACTTCACGATGCCGAGGTTGACCGAGGGGTGGAAGCGCAGTCCGCCCTTGTACGGGCCGAGCGAGCTGGAGAACTCGACCCGGAAGCCGCGGTTGACGTGGATGTCGCCCGAGTCGTCCGACCACGGCACCCGGAAGATGAGCTGGCGCTCCGGCTCGCATATGCGCTCGATGATCCGGGCGTCCACGAACTCCGGCCGCTGGGCCAGCACCGGGCCGAGCGTTTCGAGAACTTCCCGGACCGCCTGGTGGAATTCCTTCTCGCCCTGGTTGCGGCGGAGGATCTCCGCGTAGAGCGGCTCGATGACGCGGTTCTCGGCGGCGTGCGGGACTGCGGAGTCAGGGGTGGCCTGCATCTGATCAAGACCTTCCATGGGTCGGCTCATCGCGAAGGCGCCCCCGTCCCGGAGGGCGCCAGGTCCCCCCCTCCCCATTGAGGGCGTCGCCCGGATAGCGCGGATACCGCGCTCACGACTGCGACGTACAGGACCGTTGTGGCCTACCGAGTGTCCCAGTGGGACCGCTGAATCCTCCATGGCATCCACATGGTGAATCCCGCCAGGTTGTGTACGGGCCGGCCGCAACGGCCTTGCCCCGGACCGGTTCCGGGCGGAACGACCGGGTTGTGGGGTATGCCCGGACACCCCTCGAAGTGGTGAACCTCACAGCGCCCCGGCCGCGGCCGTGAGGCGGGGGTGCGCGGCCCTCAGGACTCGCGCGGACTGCGCAGCATCCACAGGCCCGCGGCCGACGCCAGGACGACCACGCCCGAGACGACGCTCAGGGCGATGTGCAGGCCTTCCCGCCCCACCATGAAGTTGAGCGAGACGTTCGCGACGATCGCGACGAGGAGCACGATCCAGAGCAGCGGCTTCACGGGGTTCCTCCACGGAGACGGAGCCGGGCCCGGAGACGGAGCCCGGCAAGGACGGAGCGGGTGACGCAGCCGGGCCGGCGTCCGGCTGCGTCACCCATCCTTCCGGCCGGCGGACGCCGGTACGAGGGCGCCCGCCCCCGGAACCGCGGTGTAGCGGGCTACACCACGGTTGCGGCCCGGAGTGCCTCGGCGCGCAGAGCGGCGGCGGTCGCCCCGGCGTCGTAGTCCCGTGCGACACCGTCCACGAGCACCACGTCGCCCGCCATGTTCCGGCTCCGCAGCGGGGCCAGCTCCTGGTAGGCGGGCGAGGCGAACCAGGTGCGGGCGGCCTCGATCGCGGGGAACTCCAGGACGACGAGCGCGCCGGGCCAGTCGCCCTCCATGACCTCGACCGGGGTGTTGTGGACCAGGAACCGGCCCCCGTACGGGTCCATCGTCGACTGGATGCGCTCGATGTACTCCAGCACCTCCTCGTTCGGCGGGCCATCGGGGTGCAGGTGAGCGATCGCGTACGCGGTCATGGTCACGTCCTCCGTCTTCCGTCCGCTGGTGCACACCATGCTGCCGGGAGCGGCGGGGAGGGTCGATTACCCCCGAGGTAAGCGGGCGGACCGCCTGTGCGGACCGGGCCCGCGGTGATGGGTAATCAGACATGATGCCGTCATGAAGACTTCACGGGGGAACCGCGGCACCCAGGATCCTCACCGGCCTTACGAGTCAGTGCTGTTGAGCGCAAGCACGTTGCCCGGGCACGGGCAGCCGCGGCCCTCGCACATACCCGGCCGGACAGGGCGGGCCGGGCATCGCACGCCGCCCCGGGCCGGGGAGATGCGCCGCTATCTCGCCGTGGGGCTCGACTGCTATCTCTGCCTGGTCACCGCCGGGTTACTGGCCCGGCCGCACGTGGACGCGACGCCCTTCCCGAAGGGCGTCGCGCTGCTGCTCGGACCGGTGCTCGCCATCTCCTTCCTCAACCAGGTGGTGCTCACCGCGCTCGTCGGCGCGGGCGCCGGCAAGCTGATCATGGGCATACGGGTGGTGAGCCTGCCGGACGGTGGACGCCCGGGGCCGGGGCAGCTGGTGCGGCGCTGGCTGCACGGGCTGTGCTGGCTGCCGCTCCAGCCCTGGTACGGGCTGCGCGCCCACCTCGCCCGTACCGGCGACAGCCCCGGCCCCGCTCCGCGCTGCTGCGAGGAGGGTGATCCGTACGCCGAGCCGTTCGCCGATCCGGCCGGGGTGCGCCAGGTCCGCCGGAGCGATCTCTCGGCGCACCGCCGGGCCGCCGCCGGACGGGCCGCCTGAGGCCGCGGAGGGGGTGAACCCGCACCGCCGCCCGCGAACCCCGGTGCGGGTCCGCGGACGGCGGCAGCCGTGGCGGTGGCGGTAACGGCCTTGCTTGGGAGGGCCGTTCAGGCCGCCGCGTTCTCCGTGATGGTGACCTTGCCCTTGCGGATGGTCGCCAGCCGCGGGGCGCGGCGGGCGATCGCGCTGTCGTGGGTGACCATGATGAAGGTGAGCCCGTGCTCCTTCCACATGGTCTCCAGCACCTCCATGATCTCGTCGCGCATGGACTCGTCGAGGTTGCCGGTGGGTTCGTCGGCAAGCAGCACCTTGGGCTGCTTGACCAGGGCCCTGGCTATCGCCACCCGCTGCTGCTGGCCGCCGGACATCTCGCCGGGGAGATGTCCGAGCCGCTCGCCGAGACCGACCGAGTCGAGCGCCTCGGCCGCCCGTCTGCGCCGCTCCGACGCCTTGCCGCCGAGGGGTACCAGGGCCGTCTCGACGTTCTCCTGGGCGGTGAGCGTCGGGATGAGGTTGAAGCTCTGGAAGACGAAGCCGATGTTCTCCGCGCGCACCTTGGTGAGCTTGGCCTCGCTGAGCTTCGCGAGGTCGACACCGTCGAGTTCGACGCTGCCGGCCGTGGGGCGGTCCAGGCCGCCGAGCATCTGGAGCAGCGTGGACTTGCCGCCGCCGGTGGGGCCCTGGATGACCAGGCGGCCGCCGTCCTCGATGGACAGATCGACGCCGGCGAGTGCGTGGACGGTGGACTTGCCGCGCGTGTAGCGCTTGGTGACGCCTTGAAGCGTGTACATGGGTCAACTCCTGCTGGACGGTGATCGCGGGTCCCGGGTGAACGGGTGCCGGGTGAACGGGTGCCGGGTGAACGGGTGCCGGGTGAACGGGTCCCGGGTGAACGGGTCCCGGCTGAACCGGTCCCGGCTGAACCGGTCCCGGCTGAACCGGTCCCGGCTGAACCGGTCCCGGATCACTGGGACGGGGGCGAGGGCCGGGACACCCGGGCGACGGGTCTCCCGCGACGGGTCACTCGACGCGCCGCAGGGCGTCCGCGGGGCGCAGCCGGGAGGCGCGCCAGCCGCCGAAGGCGCCCGCGATGAGCCCGCCCGCCACGGCCAGGCCGACGGCGATCAGGATGATCGAGAGGGACACGGGCGCGGTCAGCGCGATGTCGAGGGCCTTGGAGGCGCTCTGCCGGCCGGGGCCGCCGCCCATCATGCCGCCGCGCATCCCGCCGCCCGAGGAGCCGCCCGCGGAGCCGAGCTGCGCGGTCAGGGTGGGGCTGACCGTGGTGACGACGTACGCGCCGGCCAGGCCGACCGCGATGCCGAGGGCGCCGCCCATCAGCCCGTTGACCAGGGCCTCGCCGACGACCTGGCGGGTGACCCGGCCGCTCTTCCAGCCGAGTGCCTTGAGCGTGCCGAACTCCCGTACCCGGCGGCTGACCGCGGAGGAGGTGAGCAGCCCGGCCACCAGGAAGGCGGCGATCAGTACGGCGACGGAGAGCCACTTGCCGACGCTGGAGGCCAGGTCGGACGCGGTGGACAGGGAGCCGGAAACGGTGTCCGCGAGATCGGCGGAGGTGGTGACGGTGGTACCCGGGATGTTCTTCTGGATCGTGGACTTGACGCTGTCGATCTGCTGCGAGTCCGCGGCCTTCACATAGACCGTGGTGACCTTGTTCTTCGCGTCGGCCAGGGTCTGCGCCTGCTGGAGCGGGACGTAGAGGTTGGCGGCCGCGTCGCCGCTGTCGGCCGCCGAGACGCCGACGATCGTGAACTTGGTGCCGTGGACCGTCACCGTCCTGCCGACGATGAGCTTCTTCTCCTTGGCGTACGCGGCGTCGACGACGGCCACCTTGCCGTTGGTCTCGGTCGTCTTGAACGTCCGCCCCGCGGTGATCTTCGACGAGGTCAGCGGGCCCAGGTCCTGCTTGGTGACGTCGGTGCCGTAGACCGTGTAGGAGTTGACGTCGAAGGAGGCGCCGCCCCCCCTTGACCTCGCCCTGCGGCTGGGCACTGCCTCCGGGGCCGCCGCGGCCGCCCTGGGACGTACCGCCCTCCTGCTTGAACTCACCGCGCTTGAACTGGCCGTCCACCTTCATGACGGTCATGCTCAGTCCGCCGACGGCGTCGGCGACGCCGTCCTGCTTGCCCACCTTGTCCACGGTGGTGGAGGCCAGCGTCTGGAAGCCCTGGACCATGACCCGGTCCGTGCTCTGGGTCGAGTCGTCGCCGCTCTCCTTGGCGTCGAACTCGAACTTGGGCCGCTCCGTGCCGGAACCCGGGGCCGCGGCCGCCTTGGTGACGGTCATGTCGGTGCCGAGGCCGTACAGCGATTCCAGGACCTTGTCCTGGGCCTTGCTCATGCCCGAGGAGACCGAGCTGACGATGATGACCAGCGCAATGCCGAGGCCGAGCCCCGAGGCGACGACGAGCGCCGCCTTTCTGCGGCGGCGCAGCTCGCGCCGGAGGTAGGTGAAGAACATGGCGCGAGGTTATGAACCGGTTGTGATGGCGGGTTGAGGCCACCATGAGATCCGGATGAGAACGCCACGGAACGCCGCAGGCGGCGGCACCGGGATCCGTGGGGATCCGGTGCCGCCGCCTGCGGTAAGGGACTTGGGGCCGTTCGGGGTCCTGCCCGGGGCGAGGAGGACGTCCGGTCAGGCCGCGGGGGCCTGCCACTGGGCCCAGCTCATGTTCCAGCCGTTGAGTCCGTTGTCGGGCTGGATGGTCTTGTCCGGGGAGTTCTTGATGATGACCACGTCACCGATCATGGAGTTGTCGTAGAACCAGGCGCCGGGCTGGGCGGCGTCGCCGGCGCCCTTCGTGTCGGAGAGACCGACACAGCCGTGGCTGGTGTTGGCGCTGCCGAAGATCGACTTGGCGCCCCAGTAGTTGCCGTGGATGAAGGTGCCCGACGTGGACAGCCGCATGGCGTGCGGCACGTCCTTGATGTCGTACTCGCCCTTGCCGTCACCGTCGGTGAAGCCGACCGTCGAGCCGTCCATCCGGGTCTCCTTGAACTTCTCGGAGATCACCATCTGGCCGTTGTACGTCGGGTTCTCCGAGGAACCGGCGGAGATCGGGATGGTCTTGACCGTCTTCCCGTCCCGGGCGACGGTCATCGTGTGCGTCTTGGCGTCCACGGTCGAGACCTGGTTGCGGCCGACCTTGAAGGTGACCGTCTTCTGCTGCACGCCGTAGACGCCGTCCGCGCCCTCCACGCCGTCCAGCGCCAGCTTCAGCGTGACGGTGGAACCGCCCTGCCAGTAGTTCTCGGGGCGCAGGTCCAGACGCTGCGAGTTGAACCAGTGGCCGGCGACCTGCTGGCCGCTGCTGGACGTGACCTTGATGCCGTCCAGGACGGCCTTCTTGTCCGTGATCGCCTTGTTGAAGTTGATCGAGACGGGCATGCCGACGCCGACGGTGGAACCGTCCTCGGGGGTGAAGTTCCCGATGAAGCTGTTGGCGGGCGACACGGTGGTGAAGGAGGAGTTCTCGTGCGCCTCGCGGCCCTTCGAGTCCTTCGCCGTGGCGTTGATCTTGTACGTGGTCGAGCGCTCCAGCTGGGCGTCCGGCTTCCAGGTGGTGCCGTCGGCGGCGAGGGTGCCCTTGACGCTCGCACCGGCCGCCGTGGTCATCGTGACGACCGTCAGCTTGCCCTTGGCGACGGAGACCTTCGCGTCGTTGTTGATCCCGGCGTTGGTCGCGCCGTTCTTCGGCGAGATCGCTATCTGCGCCTCCGAGGACTCCTCGGCCGCCGCCTTGTCGACCGCCGCCTGTGACTTCTGCGAGCTGTCGGGGCTGGAACCGCCGCCGTCGCTGCAGGCCGTAAGCACCAGCACGCCGCCGAGCAGTGCGGACGCGGCCATGAGGCCCTTGCGCCGCTTGCTGTCCGTCTTCACACACTTCTCCATCGTTGCCGAAATCCCCCAGAAAACCCCGAGCAAGGCCGTCGACCGGCGATACCCCGTCAATGCTCCAAGAACACCCTGAAAGGGTTGCCCGTTCCACATCTGCGGGAGATGTGGGGAACACCACTCATCGACGCGGTGATATCAGCGGTGGTTCCCGTGGTCCACCCCGTAGGTGCCGCCGGTGTCCGGCCCGGTTGTGCAACGGCTTCACGACCCGGTGCACCGGCTGTCACGCACACCGGCCCCGGCCCGCCGGAAGCGGGGCCGGGGCCGGTGATCTCCACCTGCTACGCCCGCCGCTCCGTGCTGCCGTCGTCGTTGTTCTCCTCCCCATTGTGCGGGACGCCGGCGCCGTCTTCGTCGCCGTCGTCCCCGTCCTCTTCGTCATCGCCGTCGTCGAGGTCCCATCCGTCCGGGTCCTGCGGGTCGTAGGCGATGCTCTCGCTGCTCCAGGAGGCCTGGGTCAGCTCGACCCCGGGCACCTCACTGACCAGGTCGAACGGGTCGATCAGCGAGGCGAGGGCCTCCGCACCGTCTTCCCGGACCGCGGTCTCGGCATGCGTGCGCTCCTCGGCGGAATCGCCGCCGGGCTCGCCGTACTCGGCCGCGAGGCTCTCCAGAGCGGTCCCGCTCAGGGCGTCGGCGTCCGTGATCTCCAACACCATTTCCACGTGAAGCCGAACATAACGTGATGTCTCAGAAGTGCTCATGTGCCGGAGCGTAAGCTCCCGGCCGCTGCGGCTTTCCTGCGACCCGCTGCTTTCACTAGCATCGGCCGCAGGCCTAACTCACGGCTGTCACAAGGGGGATCGATTCTGTGGCCATCACCCGCCGCCCGCTCCTGACCGCCACCGCTGCGGGAACGCTGCTGTGCGCCCTCTGGTTCGTCCCGACGGCCAACGCGACCGGTGACACGGGCGCCGCTCCGGGCGCACCGGGCCGGACGTCCGCCGTCGACGCCACCCGCACGGACGGCACCACGCTCGCCGACACCGGGACCGGGATCGACACGACCCCGTACCTGATCGGGGGCATGGCGTTCCTGGGCATGGGCGCGGGCTTCGTCACCTACTCCGCCCGCCGCGTCGGCCCGCTGCCGGCGCATTGACCGTCACGCGGAGGCGGCCACCGGGTCCACCCGGCGGCCGCCTCCGCGTACGTCACTGGAACGAGCGGTGCTAGGCGAGCTGTCCCGTCACCGGTTCCACCGCCGCGACCAGCTTCCCCGCGCGCACGAAGGCGTCCGCGGCGGCCAGGTCCGGCGACAGGAAGCGGTCCGGGCCCGGCCCCTCCACGCCCGCCGCGCGCAGCGCCTCGACGGCCGCCAGTGAGGCGGGCGCCGGGGTCAGCCCCTGCGCGGCGCGGAGCTCGATCGCGCGGGTCGCCGCGTACAGCTCGACGGCGACGATCCGGGCGAGGTTCTCCACGGCGGTACGGAGCTTGCGCGCGGCCGACCAGCCCATCGAGACGTGGTCCTCCTGCATCGCGGAGGACGGGATCGAGTCCGCCGAGGCCGGGACGGCGAGCCGCTTCATCTCGCTGACCAGGGCGGCCTGGGTGTACTGGGCGATCATCAGGCCGGAGTCGACGCCGGCGTCGTCCGCCAGGAACGGCGGCAGCCCGTGCGAACGGTTCTTGTCCAGCAGCCGGTCGGTCCGGCGCTCGGTGATCGAGCCGAGGTCGGCCGCGACGATCGCCAGGAAGTCCAGGACGTACGCGACCGGGGCGCCGTGGAAGTTGCCGTTGGACTCGACCCTGCCGTCGGACAGCACCACCGGGTTGTCCACGGCGGCGGCCAGTTCGCGGTCGGCGACGAGCCGGGCGTGGGCGAGGGTGTCGCGCCCGGCGCCGTTGACCTGCGGGGCGCACCGCACGGAGTAGGCGTCCTGGACTCGGGGGGCGTCGTCCTGATGGTGGCCGGTGAGGCCCGATCCGGCGAGCACCCGCAGCATGTTGTCGGCGCTGGCACCCTGACCCGGGTGCGGGCGGATGGCGTGCAGCTCGGGGGCGAGGACCTTGTCCGTGCCGAGCAGGGCCTCCAGGGAGAGGGCCGCGGTGATGTCCGCCGAGGTGTAGAGGTTCTGGAGGTCGGCGATGGCCATCACGAGCATGCCGAGCATCCCGTCGGTGCCGTTGAGGAGGGCGAGGCCCTCCTTCTCGCGCAGCTCGACCGGGGTGATGCCGTGGGCGGCGAGGAGCTCGCCCGCGGGGCGCACGGTGCCGTCGGGGCCCTCCGCGTCACCCTCGCCCATCAGGGTCAGCGCGCAGTGCGAGAGCGGCGCCAGATCGCCGGAGCAGCCGAGCGAACCGTACTCGTGAACGACGGGTGTGATCCCGGCGTTCAGGACGTCGGCCATGGTCTGCGCGATCTCGGGCCGCACGCCCGTGTGACCCGAGGCCACCGTCTTCAGCCGGAGGAACATCAGCGCCCTGACGACCTCGCGCTCGACCTGCGGGCCCATGCCGGCGGCGTGCGAGCGGACGATGTTGCGCTGGAGCTGCGCGCGGAGCTCCGGGCTGATGTGGCGGCTGGCCAGTGCCCCGAATCCGGTGGAGACGCCGTAGACCGGCTCGGGCTTGGCGGCGAGCGCGTCGATGACCTCACGGGCCGCGGCGAGAGCGCCCACCGCGGCTGCGGAGAGCTCGACACGGGCGTTGCCGCGGGCCACGGCGATGACGTCCTGAGCAGTGGTACCGGACGTCCCCACCACGACTGTATGCATATCCATATTCAGAAGCGTACGGACTGAATCTCTTCATGTCACTAGTGGTGGCCGGGTTGACCCCTTACCGATCGGACCGCGCGGTTCAGGGACTGTTTCCGCGCAGCCGGCGACGGTCGTGGGCGGATTTGGGCGGGGAGTCGGCCAGCCGGATCACCTCGCCGTCGCGCCCCGCCACCACGGGCTTCAGCGAACGGGCCGCCTTCGCCCGGTACTGGGCCGCGTCCGCGAGCCGGAACAGCCGCCGCGCGGAGACCACCGGGCCGATCGGGTCACCGGTGGAGGCGATCCCGCAGGCGACCCCGTTGCCGAACTCCAGCTCGGCCGCCCGCCCGCACAGCTCGGTGGCCACCGCGACCACCTCGTCCGCACCGGGGCCCAAGGCCAGCAGGCAGAACTCGTCCCCGCCGAGCCGGGCCGACAGCGCACCGGGCAGCATGGCGCCGCACCGGGACAGCACCGAGCCGAAACGTTCCAGCAGACGGTCACCGACCGCATGGCCATGGGTGTCGTTGACCCACTTCAGCCCGTTGAGATCGCAGACGACCAGACTGACCACCGAACCGTCCACCCGGTGCCGCTCCACCGCCTCGTCCAGCCGCATGTCGACGGCCCGCCGGTTGGCGAGGCCGGTCAGGGGGTCGGTGAAGGCGAGCTTGCGCACCTCCTCCAGCCGCTCCGTCTGGGAGATCCCGGCGGCCACGACGGCGGCCAGCACGGTGGCGAAGTCCGCGTCCGCGCGCCCGAACACCGGCTCCCCCACCGGACGCGCCACGTAGAGCTCACCCCAGGCCCGCCCGTGCAGCACGATCGGCGCCACCACACAGCAGCCGCGCCCGCGCCGGCGCAGCGCCGCCACCCGCTGATGGCAGTAGCCGTGCCCGTACCCGTGCGCACCCGCCACCCCGGCCTCCCGCCCACCGTCCGCGGGCTCCTGCTCCACCGGCCCCTCGGCGGTCTCCACCCAGGCGTCCGGTTCACCGCCCCCGGCCCACCGTTCGTGGAGGAACTCGGTGATCTCCGGGAACTGGTGCACCGGGTACGTCTCCTCGTCGGGGAACTCCTCCTCCCCCTCGGCCCGCTCGCCCGCGTTCACCAGGACCCGCAGCCGCCCGCGCCCGCGCTCCCAGACCGACAGCGCGGCAAAGTCGCCGCCCAGCGCCTCGCACGCCCCCAGCGCGGCCGCCCGCCAGCACCCCCGCGGGGTGTGTGCCGCCGCCATCGCCTGCGCAAGCGAAACCACGGCCCGGAGCCGCGCATCATCACCACCCATCGCTACAGCTTATGTAGATTTGTGGTGATTTGATCAGTTCGCAACCATGATCATGCGCGCTGTGTCGGCATTCAATTACCTGCTGTCACGACTGCTTCATTCCCCGGGCCAGTTCGGCTTCCGCTTCTCGTTGAACGCGGCGACGCCCTCCCCGCGGTCGCCGGAGAAGGCCACCGACCGCCACGCGGAGTCCTCCACCTCCAGGCCGGCCCGCAGATCGAGCCCGTGCCCCAGCCGCAGCGCCCGCTTGGCCGCCCGCAGCCCCACCGGGGAGTTGCCCGCGATCCGGCCGGCGAGGGCCAGCGCCTCGGACCGGTCCTCGCCCTCGGCCACCAGCTCGTCGACCAGACCCAGCTCCCGGGCCTCGGCCGCCTCCACCCGGCGGGCGGTGAAGATCAGCTCGGCGGCGCGGGCCGCCCCGATCCGGCGCGGCAGCAGCTGGGTGCCGCCGCCGCCCGGGATGACCCCGACCGACACCTCGGGCAGGCCCACCAGAGCGGTCCGGTCGGCGACGATCAGATCGCAGGACAGGGCCAGCTCGAAACCGCCGCCGAGCGCGAAGCCGTGCACCGCGGCGATCGTCGGCATGGGCAGTTCGAGGACACCGGTGTAGGCGGCGCGTGCGGTAGGCCGCTGATGCACCAGGTCGGCGTCGGTGAAGGAGTTCCGCTCCTTGAGGTCCGCCCCCACGCAGAAGGCCCGTTCATGGCTGGAGGTGAGGACGGTGACCCGTACGTCCGGGTCGGCGGCGAGCGCGGCGCAGGCGGCGCCGATCGAACGGGCCATGTCCGTGGACACCGCGTTCATGGCCTTCGGCCGGTCCAGGACCAGCTCGGCGACGTGCTCCAGGCCCTCGTGGCCCCGTACGACGACGAATTCCCCGAACCGCTGCTCGGACGTGACGGTCATGGCTGCACCCCTGTCGGTTAACGAGCGTTACCGCAGGGATCCTAGAGCGCAGCCCCGCGAGCCGGAGGGGGCGAGGGTCTTTCGGGTGGGATCAGCCCGCACCGGGGAGCGGGGTCCGGTGCCGTGCCCGGACCCCGCGAGCCCGGCATGATCCACCCGGGAGGCCCTGGGTCAGGACTGGCCGCGACGGGCCAGCAGCCACGGTTCGACGACACCGAGGCCGCGCACCGGACGCTGCCACATCGGCTGCAGCCCGTAGCGGTACCTGGGCACGGACCTCGGCTCCTCGCCGTCCGCACCCTCCTTCTCGGCGCGCTCGGCGGCCGCCGCGGCCTCCTCGGCGGCCTGGGCCTCGGAGGCGGGGGCGTCGCCGGTACGGGTCAGCTCCTCGGCGAACGCCCCGTCCACCAGGACGGCGTCCTTCGGCGCTATCGAGGTGAGCCGGCTGGCGAGGTTCACCGTGGTGCCGAACACATCGCCCATCCGGGTGGTGACCGTGCCGAACGCGATGCCCACGCGCAGCGCCGGCATCGACTCGTCCAGGGCCATCGCCTCGATGAGGCGCAGCGCGATCTCGGCCGCGGTGCCCGCGTCGTCGGCGGCGTAGAGGACCTCGTCACCGAGGGTCTTGATGAGCCGGCCGCCGTGTGCGGCGACCAGGTCGGCGCAGGTGGTCTCGAAGGACTCGACGAGTTCGCCGAGCTCCTCCTCCTCCAGGCGGCGGGTGAGCCGGGTGAACCCGACGAGGTCGGCGAAGCCGACGGCCAGGCGCCGGTCGACCATCTCGTCGTCGTCCGCGGCCTGCACGACCCGGCCGGTGGCGGCGGCGAGCTGGCGCCGCCACACGTAGACCAGGAACTCCTCCAGCTCCGGCAGGAGCAGCTCGACCAGCGGGTACGTGACCTCGGTACGGGTCATTCCGGGCTCGGGCGGCTCGGTCAGGCCCTCCAGGAACGAATCGATCTGCCACTCCGCCAGCCGGGCGGTGGTCTGCCCGGTCGACCGGGCGACCTGGATCGCCATCGGCTCGCTGAGCAGCCCGGCCTCGACCAGACCGGACAGCCGGCGCAGCGCCAGCACGTCCGCCTCGGTCAGCGCCTTGGCCTGGCCGATGTCGGCGAAACCCATGGCCCGCCAGAACCGGGACGCCAGGTCCATGGAGACGCCCGCGGTCCGGGCGGCCTGGAACGGGGTGTAGCGCCGGTCGGCGCCCAGGATCAACGCTTCCAGCCTGATCGCGAGGGGGTCGTCGGTCGGCTCGGCCGTGTGGTCGACTTCGTGATGCGGTGTCGCGTGGACCGATGGGTCCGACGGGGGCTCCACGCCATCGCCGGAGGTCGTGTCGTCGACGGTCACCAGCCGCCTCCTGCCCGTTCCCTGCGCACTGCCCTGCCGATCTGTCGGTGGATCGCCTCAACGATACGGCAGGTGTGCCCTACCTCACGTCCCCAGGTCACCCGGATGCGGGGCGCGCCGCTCAGGTCAGACCGCCCCCGGCGCCCCGCAGGTGCACGATGTCGCCCGCCGACACCGGCTCCTGGAGACCGTCGCCGGTCGACAGGACCAGCCGCCCGTCCCCGTCGATCGCCACGGCCTCCCCCGTGAGCGTGCGGTCGCCCGGCAGCTGGGCCCGCACCGACCGCCCGAGCGTCGCGCAGCCGGCCACGTACGCCTCCTGCAGGCCGCTCGCGGCCGCGTCGCCGTCCGCCGCCCGCCACTTCCCGTACCAGTGCTCCAGCGAGCGCAGCACGCCCCTCAGCAGCGTCTCGCGGTCCGTGGAGACCGCTCCGGCCAGGGCGAGCGAGGCGGCCGTGGGGGCGGGCAGCTCGTCCGCGCGCAGGGAGACGTTGAGGCCGATGCCGATGACGACACCGTCCCCGGCGCGTTCGGCCAGGATGCCGCCCGTCTTGCGCTCCTCTCCCTCGATGGTGACCAGGATGTCGTTGGGCCACTTCAGGGCCGTGTCGACGCCCGCCGACTTCGCCAGACCGGCCGCCACCGCGACCCCGGTGAGCAGCGGCAGCCAGCCCCAGCGCTGAACCGGTACAGCGCCGGGCGTCAGGTAGACGGAGAGGAACAGGCCCGAGCGGGCCGGGGCGGTCCAGGTCCGGTCGAGGCGCCCCCGTCCGGCGGTCTGCTCCTCGGCGACCAGGACGGCGCCCTCGGTGAGCCCGGCCGCACGCCCCGCGAGATCGGAGTTGGTGGACCCGGTGGTGTCCACGACGTCGAGGGTGCTCCACAGCCCGTCCGGGCGGAGCAGCCCGCGCCGCAGCGCGGGAACGTTCAGGGGCGGCCGGTCCAGGTCCGACCAACGGTTGTGAGACGCATCCGAGGGTGTCATGCAAGCCACCCTAGATGTGTCAAACGACGCACTGCCGAACCGTATCCGCGCCGATACGCTACGGGGCAGTAGCTGTTCATCCGCTGATCAGCAGCACAGCCGTCCCCGTGACCAGGCAGGGAGCCGCAACCCGATGTCCGAGCCGGAAGAGACCGACATCCACACCACCGCGGGCAAGCTCGCGGACCTGCAGCGCCGTACCGAAGAGGCGACCCACGCCGGTTCCGCGCGCGCCGTGGAAAAGCAGCACGCGAAGGGCAAGTTGACGGCGCGCGAGCGCGTCGGTCTGCTGCTCGACGAGGGCTCCTTCGTGGAGCTCGACGAATTCGCCCGGCATCGCTCGACGAACTTCGGGATCGAGAAGAACCGCCCGTACGGAGACGGTGTCGTCACCGGGTACGGCATGGTCGACGGCCGCCCCGTCTGCGTGTACTCGCAGGACTTCACCATCTTCGGCGGCTCGCTCGGCGAGGTCTACGGTGAGAAGATCGTCAAGGTGATGGACTTCGCGCTGAAGACCGGCTGTCCGGTCATCGGCATCAACGACGGCGGCGGCGCCCGCATCCAGGAGGGTGTGGCGGCGCTGGGCCTCTTCGCGGAGATCTTCCGGCGCAATGTGCACGCGTCGGGTGTCGTCCCGCAGATCTCGCTGATCGTCGGACCGTGCGCGGGCGGCGCTGTCTACTCCCCCGCGATCACCGACTTCACGGTCATGGTCGACCAGACCTCGCACATGTTCATCACCGGCCCCGACGTCATCAAGACGGTCACCGGCGAGGACGTCGGCTTCGAGGAACTCGGCGGCGCCCGCACCCACAACACCACCTCCGGTGTGGCGCACCACATGGCGGGCGACGAGAAGGACGCCATCGAGTACGTCAAGTCGCTGCTCTCCTACCTCCCGTCGAACAACCTCTCCGAGGCCCCGGCCTTCCCGGAGGAGGCGGACCTGGCGACCAGCGACGAGGACCGCGAGCTGGACACGCTCATCCCCGACTCGGCGAACCAGCCGTACGACATGCACACCGCGATCGAGCATGTGCTGGACGACGGCGAATTCCTGGAGACCCAGGCGCTCTTCGCGCCGAACATCCTCACCGGTTTCGGCCGGGTCGAGGGCTATCCGGTCGGCATCGTCGCCAACCAGCCGATGCAGTTCGCGGGCTGCCTGGACATCAACGCGAGCGAGAAGGCCGCGCGCTTCGTGCGCACCTGCGACGCCTTCAACGTGCCCGTGCTGACCTTCGTGGACGTGCCCGGGTTCCTGCCCGGCGTCGACCAGGAGTACGGCGGCATCATCCGCCGCGGCGCCAAGCTGATCTACGCGTACGCGGAGGCGACGGTCCCGCTGATCACGGTGATCACCCGCAAGGCGTTCGGCGGCGCGTACGACGTCATGGGCTCCAAGCACCTGGGCGCCGACATCAACCTCGCCTGGCCGACCGCCCAGATCGCCGTCATGGGCGCCCAGGGGGCCGTCAACATCCTGCACCGCCGCACGATCGCCGCCGCGGAGGATCAGGACGCCACCCGCGCCGGGCTGATCGCGGACTACGAGGACGCGCTGCTCAACCCGTACGTGGCGGCCGAGCGCGGCTACGTGGACGCGGTGATCATGCCGTCCGAGACCCGGGCCCATGTGGTCAAGGGGCTCCGGCAGCTGCGGACCAAACGGGAGTCGTTGCCCCCGAAGAAGCACGGCAACATCCCTCTCTAGAAAGGGCTCCGGCCATGATCAAGGTCGTACGGGGCAACCCGACCCCGGAAGAGCTGGCGGCCGCGCTCGCGGTCGTCCAGGCACGCGCCGCCGCGGTGGCCGCCGTGTCGTCCGGTACGCCGGAGCTGCCCGGTCAGTGGTCCGACCCGGGCCGGGTCGCCCGGCGCGGCCGTCATCTGCCGGGGCCGCGCGCCTGGGCACGTACGTACTGGCCCGGGTAGTCACCCGCCGTCACCGGAGGCCCGGAACCCTTGCGGGGTCCGGGCCTCCGGTGCGTACCGGAAGGATCCGGTCCATCCGCGCGGGATGGCTGAGTACCCGTACTCAGGCGCCTGCGCGGTCCGCGCAGCAGGATCGGAGGCATGCTGTGGTCGGACCCCGAGAACAAGCCGCCGAAGGAACTGCGCGACGCCCAGGAGATGATGCGGCGCGTGGGACTGGTGCTCGCGCTGGCCATGGTCGTCGCCATGTTCGTGCTCGGCACCCGCTGACCGTGCGGGCCCTGCTGCGCCGGGCCGCCCGCACCGGCTGATTTGTACGATGGCGCGCATGACTGATCC
>NZ_JAFMPZ010000638.1 GCF_017353455.1 Streptomyces laculatispora | reverse complement strand
GATGGGGCAGGGGGGGCGCGAGACCGCCCCGGGGGCTCCGATCGCCGCAGGTGTCTCGGGCGTCAACGGAGCGACCGCCATTGGCCCCCGTTCGCGATTTTCGGACCGGCGCGAGGCCGATTCCACGCGTCGATAATTCGGGCATCAACGGGCAATACCAGACAAGCGGTTGCGTTGCCTTGCTCACACGCGCTTGTTCACACTCAAGTGTGACAGCAAGCACACTTTCTTGGTAAAGACCTCATCAAATAGTTTGTGATACCGTTCACGAACCCGGTGACAGAGCCGAAGGGCCTGAGTAGCACGGTCCCTTGGCCCCGAGGCATCGACTCGGACCGGGCCTACGCTCGTCCATGACGACACACTGCCGACCCCCCAGCAAGCGGAGCTGCCGCCATGCCGTCCAACGACGTCCGGACTCTCCTCCAGACCGCCGTACCCACCGCTGTCGCCGGCGCTGTTGCCGCCGCGATCAGCGGTGGCGTCGCCGGTGGCAAGGGAGCCCTGGGCGCGGTCATTGCGACGATCGTGGTCATCCTCTTCATGGGTATCGGGCTGGTGGTCCTGCAGCGGACCGCCAAGTCCCTGCCCCATCTGTTCCAGGCGATGGGGCTGATGCTGTACACGGCTCAGCTGCTCCTGTTGGTCATCTTTGTCGCTGTATTCAAGAACACCACGATGTTCAACCCGAAGGCCTTCGCGATCACCCTGGTCGTGACGACACTCGTGTGGATCGGCGCACAGGCGCGTGCGTACATGAAGGCCAAGATCCTTTACGTCGAGCCCGAGTCGAAGTCCGACAAGGGTGAGAAGCCCAAGAACACTGGTTCCAGGTCGTGAAGGGTAGGGGCGGGATAAGGGCGAGTTCAGGACCCTGCTATCGTCCGGTTCCAACTGCGGCACCGCGGGCGCGGGCATGTGAGCTGACGCCTGCTCGATCGCGAGGCTCAATGCCTGACTGCCGCTCACACATCCGAAACACCAGTCCAGTGCCGAACCGCGGCTGCGCGCCGCGCCGACACAACGAGGTTGCCGTACCTATGCGCCACGCTGAAGGAGCCCGCGGTGAGTGCTGACCCGACACAGGTGCTCGCCTTCGAGACCGATTGCCACATCTTCTCCGGTTGTGGTTTCCCGGCACCCGGCCTGCACTCGTTCCTGTTCGAACCCCTCTGGGGCGACGCGGACAGCAACCTGTACTTCAACAAGCCGATGCTGCTGGCCCTGCTCGGCTCGATCGTCATCGTCGGCTTCTTCTGGGCGGCTTTCCGCAAGCCGAAGATCGTCCCGGGCAAGCTGCAGATGGTTGCCGAGACGGGATACGACTTCATCCGCCGCGGCATCGTGTACGAGACGATCGGCAAGCGTGAGGGCGAGAAGTACGTCCCGCTCGTCGTCTCGCTGTTCTTCTTCGTCTGGATGATGAACCTCTGGTCGATCATTCCGGTCGCCCAGTTCCCGGTCACGTCGATCATCGCGTACCCCGCGGTGCTTGCGGCGATCGTGTACATCGTCTGGGTCAGCCTGACGTTCAAGCGCCATGGCTTCGTCGGGGCGTTCAAGAACTTCACGGGCTTCGACAAGTCGCTGGGCTCGGTGGCGTATCTCGCCGCTTTCATCGAGTTGTTCTCGAACCTGCTGGTGCGGCCGTTCACTCACGCGGTCCGACTGTTCGCGAACATGTTCGCCGGGCACACGCTGCTGCTGCTGTTCACGCTCGCCAGCTGGTACCTGCTGAACGGAATCGGCTTCGCCTACGCAGGCGTCTCGTTCGTGATGACGATCGTGATGACCGCCTTCGAGCTCTTCGTGCAGGCACTTCAGGCGTACGTCTTCGTGCTGCTGACCTGCACCTACATCCAGGGCGCGCTCGCAGAGAACCACTGAGTCCCGCCCGAACAATTCGCAGTCGTCCGGTGGCCAACCCCCACCGGTTCTTGAAAGAGAAGGAAGAACTGGCATGTCCCAGACCCTTGCCGCTGTCACCGGCGACCTGAAGGCTCTCGGCTCCATCGGTTACGGCCTCGCGGCCATCGGCCCGGGCGTCGGCGTCGGCATCATCTTCGGTAACGGCACCCAGGCACTCGCCCGTCAGCCTGAGGCGGCCGGCCTCATCCGCGCCAACCAGATCCTCGGCTTCGCCTTCTGTGAGGCGCTCGCCCTCATCGGTCTGGTCATGCCGTTCGTCTACGGCTCCTGATCCACGGATCACAGACCAGCCCACTAGACGAAAGGCAATGACGTGAGCCAGTTGCTTACGATCGCGGCTGAGACGGAAAACCCGCTCATCCCGCCGATCCCTGAGCTCGTCATCGGCCTCATCGCTTTCCTCATCGTCTTCGGCTTCCTCGCCAAGAAGCTCCTCCCGAACATCAACAAGGTTCTGGAAGAGCGTCGCGAGGCCATCGAAGGCGGTATCGAAAAGGCCGATGCGGCCCAGACCGAGGCCCAGAGCGTTCTTGAGCAGTACAAGGCTCAGCTCGCCGAGGCCCGCCACGAAGCCGCTCGTATGCGCCAGGAGGCGCAGGAGCAGGGCGCCGTGATCCTGCAGGAGATGCGGGCGGAAGGCCAGCGGCAGCGCGAGGAGATCGTCGCTGCGGGCCACGCCCAGATCGAGGCCGACCGCAAGGCCGCGGCGTCCGCGCTGCGTCAGGACGTGGGCAAGCTCGCCACCGACCTGGCCGGCAAGCTCGTCGGCGAGTCCCTTGAGGACCACGCCCGGCAGAGTGGCACCGTCGACCGCTTCCTCGACGAGCTCGAGGCGAAGGCCGAGGCCGTCCGATGAACGGCGCGAGCCGCGAGGCACTGGCCGCCGCACGCGAGCGTCTCGACGCACTGACCGACAGCACGTCGGTCGACGCGTCGAAGCTCGCCGAGGACCTGGCCGGCGTCACGGCGCTGCTGCACCGCGAGGTGTCGCTGCGCCGGGTCCTGACCGACCCGGCTCAGCCCGGCGAGGCCAGGGCCGAGCTGGCCGGACGTCTGCTGCGTGGCCAGGTGGGCGGCGAAGCCGTCGATCTGGTCTCCGGCATGGTCCGCTCGCGCTGGTCGCAGTCGCGTGACCTGGTCGACTCGGTCGAGGAACTGGCGAACACCGCGGACCTCACCGCCGCCCAGCGCAACGGAGACCTCGACGACGTCGAGGACGAGATGTTCCGGTTCGGCCGGATCGTCGCCTCGGACCCGGAGCTGCGCGCCGCGCTCACCAGCCGGACCGCGACCCCCGCCGCCAAGAGCGAGCTGCTGCGCAGCCTGCTCGGCGGGAAGGCGCGGCCCACCACCGAGCGCGTCATCGTGCGGCTTGTCACCCAGCCCCGGGGACGTAGCCTGGAAGAGGGACTCGACTCCCTCTCCAAGCTCGCCGCGGAGCGCCGTGACCGCATGGTCGCGATCGTCACCTCGGCAGTGCCGCTGAGCGATCGGCAGAAGCAGCGCCTCGGCGCCGCCCTGGCGAAGATCTACGGCCGCCAGATGCACCTGAATCTCGACGTGGACCCCGAGGTCCTCGGCGGAGTCACGGTGCGGGTCGGTGACGAGGTCGTCAACGGCACCATCGCGGAGCGTCTCGACGAGGCGACCCGACGGATGGCCGGCTGACCCAGCCCGGCGCAGTAACAGAGACAGAGCAAGACCAGCGGCCCGGTTGGGCCGTGCAGAAATTGCAGAAGATTCCTGGGGGTCGGCCCCCAGACCCCCTTAAGAAACTTCGGGCCCAACAAGGAGAGCAGGGAACCCAGATGGCGGAGCTCACGATCCGGCCGGAGGAGATCCGGGATGCGCTGGAGAACTTTGTCCAGTCGTACAAGCCGGACGCGGCCTCGCGCGAGGAGGTCGGTACGGTCAGCGTTGCCGGCGACGGCATCGCGAAGGTGGAGGGCCTGCCCTCCGCCATGGCGAACGAGCTGCTGAAGTTCGAGGACGGCACCCTCGGTCTCGCCCTCAACCTCGAGGAGCGCGAGATCGGTGCGATCGTCCTCGGCGAGTTCAGCGGAATCGAGGAGGGCCAGCCGGTGCAGCGCACCGGTGAGGTGCTCTCTGTCGGCGTCGGCGAGGGTTACCTCGGCCGCGTCGTCGACCCGCTCGGCAACCCGATCGACGGTCTCGGCGAGATCGCGACCGACAGCCGGCGCGCCCTCGAGCTGCAGGCCCCTGGCGTCATGGTCCGTAAGTCGGTGCACGAGCCGATGCAGACCGGCTACAAGGCCGTCGACGCCATGGTGCCGATCGGCCGCGGCCAGCGTCAGCTGATCATCGGTGACCGTCAGACGGGTAAGACCGCTCTGGCTGTCGACACGATCATCAACCAGCGCGACAACTGGCGCTCGGGCGACGTGAAGAAGCAGGTGCGCTGCATCTACGTCGCCATCGGTCAGAAGGGCTCCACCATCGCCTCCGTGCGCGGTGCCCTCGAAGAGGCCGGCGCGCTTGAGTACACGACCATCGTCGCCGCCCCGGCGTCCGACCCGGCCGGCTTCAAGTACCTGGCGCCGTACACCGGTTCGGCCATCGGCCAGCACTGGATGTACCAGGGCAAGCACGTCCTGATCATCTTCGATGACCTTTCGAAGCAGGCCGACGCGTACCGCGCCGTATCGCTTCTGCTGCGCCGTCCGCCGGGCCGTGAGGCCTACCCGGGCGACGTCTTCTACCTCCACTCGCGTCTGCTGGAGCGCTGCGCCAAGCTCTCCGACGAGATGGGTGCCGGTTCGATGACCGGCCTCCCGATCGTCGAGACCAAGGCGAACGACGTGTCGGCGTTCATCCCGACCAACGTCATCTCCATCACCGACGGCCAGTGCTTCCTGGAGTCCGACCTGTTCAACGCCGGCCAGCGTCCGGCTCTGAACGTCGGTATCTCGGTCTCGCGAGTCGGTGGCTCCGCCCAGCACAAGGCCATGCGTCAGGTCTCCGGCCGACTCCGCGTGGACCTCGCCCAGTACCGCGAGCTGGAGGCGTTCGCCGCCTTCGGTTCCGACCTGGACGCGGCCTCGAAGGCTTCGCTGGAGCGCGGTAAGCGCATGGTCGAGCTGCTGAAGCAGCCGCAGTACTCCCCGCTCCCGGTCGAGGAGCAGGTCGTCTCGGTCTGGGCCGGCACCACGGGCAAGATGGACGACGTCCCGGTCGAGGACATCCGCCGCTTCGAGAGCGAGCTGCTGGAGTACCTGCGCCGCGAGCGCAAGGACCTCCTGACCAGCATCGCCGAGGGCGCCAAGATGTCCGACGACACGCTGCAGTCGGTAGCCGACGCGGTCGCCGCCTTCAAGCAGCAGTTCGAGACCTCGGACGGCAAGCTTCTGGGCGAGGGCTGATCGATGGGCGCTCAGCTTCGCGTTTACAAGCGCCGCATCCGCTCCGTCACCGCCACGAAGAAGATCACCAAGGCGATGGAGATGATCGCCGCCTCGCGCATCGTCAAGGCGCAGCGCAAGGTGGCGGCCTCGATGCCGTATGCCACCGAGCTGAACCGTGCTGTCACCGCGGTGGCGACCGGTTCCACCACCAAGCACCCGCTGACCACCGAGGCCGAGACTCCGGCACGGGCCGCGATCCTGCTCGTCACGAGCGACCGCGGTCTGGCCGGCGGTTACTCCTCCAACGCCATCAAGGCGGCGGAGCAGCTGACCGAGCGGCTGCGCGGTGAGGGCAAGGAGGTCGACACGTATGTGATCGGCCGCAAGGGTGTCGCCTACTACAACTTCCGCGAGCGCAAGGTCGCGGAGTCGTGGACCGGCTTCACCGACAGCCCGACGTACGCGGATGCGAAGCGGGCGGCCGCCCCGATGATCGAGGCGGTCACCAAGGAGACCGCCGAGGGCGGCGTGGACGAGCTGCACATCGTCTTCACCGAGTTCGTCTCGATGATGACGCAGAACCCGGTGGACAACCGGATGCTGCCGCTCAGCCTCGACACCACGAAGGACGAGGACAGCCAGGGAGAGATCCTGCCGCTGTTCGACTTCGAGCCGTCGGCGGAGGACGTCCTGGACGCCCTGCTCCCGCGGTACGTCGAGAGCCGGATCTACAACGCGCTGCTGCAGGCCGCTGCTTCCGAGCACGCTGCCCGCCGCCGCGCGATGAAGTCGGCCACCGACAACGCCGGGGAGCTCGTCAAGAGCCTCTCCCGGCTTGCCAACGCGGCCCGCCAGGCCGAAATCACCCAGGAAATCAGCGAGATCGTCGGTGGTGCCAGTGCGCTGGCCGACGCGACCGCGGGGAGTGACAAGTAATGACGACCACAGTTGAGACGGCCGTTGCCACGGGCCGCGTCGCCCGGGTCATCGGCCCGGTCGTCGACGTGGAGTTCCCCGTCGACGCGATGCCGGAGATCTACAACGCGCTGACCGTCGAGGTGGCCGACCCGGCCGAGGACGGCAAGATCAAGAAGCTGACGCTCGAGGTTGCCCAGCACCTCGGCGACGGTGTGATCCGCGCCATCTCGATGCAGCCCACCGACGGTCTGGTCCGCCAGGCCCCGGTGACCAACACGGGCTCCGGCATCACGGTGCCGGTCGGCGAGATGACCAAGGGCAAGGTGTTCAACACCCTTGGTGAGATCCTGAACAAGCCCGAGGCCGAGGCCGAGGTCACCGAGCGCTGGCCGATCCACCGCAAGGCGCCCGCCTTCGACCAGCTCGAGTCCAAGACCGAGATGTTCGAGACCGGCGTCAAGGTCATCGACCTTCTCACCCCGTACGTCAAGGGTGGAAAGATCGGTCTGTTCGGTGGTGCCGGTGTCGGCAAGACCGTTCTGATCCAGGAAATGATCTACCGCGTGGCCAACAACCACGACGGTGTGTCGGTGTTCGCGGGTGTCGGTGAGCGTACCCGTGAGGGCAACGACCTCATCGAGGAGATGGCCGAGTCCGGCGTCATCGACAAGACGGCGCTTGTCTTCGGTCAGATGGACGAGCCCCCGGGCACCCGTCTGCGGGTCGCGCTTGCCGGTCTGACCATGGCGGAGTACTTCCGCGATGTGATGAAGCAGGACGTGCTCTTCTTCATCGACAACATCTTCCGGTACACCCAGGCCGGCTCCGAGGTGTCCACGCTGCTCGGCCGTATGCCGTCCGCGGTGGGTTACCAGCCGAACCTGGCCGACGAGATGGGTCTCCTCCAGGAGCGCATCACGTCGACCCGTGGTCACTCGATCACCTCGATGCAGGCGATCTACGTCCCCGCGGACGACCTGACCGACCCGGCTCCGGCCACCACCTTCGCCCACCTCGACGCGACGACGGTCCTTTCCCGTCCGATCTCCGAGAAGGGCATCTACCCGGCCGTGGACCCGCTGGACTCCACGTCCCGGATCCTGGACCCGCGTTACATCGCGAAGGACCACTACGACACCGCCATGCGGGTCAAGGGAATCCTTCAGAAGTACAAGGACCTCCAGGACATCATCGCCATTCTCGGAATGGACGAGCTCGGCGAGGAGGACAAGCTCACCGTCTTCCGCGCCCGTCGCATCGAGCGCTTCCTGTCGCAGAACACCCACGTCGCCAAGCAGTTCACCGGCGTGGACGGTTCGGACGTTCCGCTCGACGAGTCGATCGCCGCGTTCAACTCGATCGCCGACGGTGAGTACGACCACTTCCCCGAGCAGGCGTTCTTCATGTGCGGTGGCATCGAGGACCTCAAGGCCAACGCCAAGGAGCTCGGCGTCTCCTGAGCCTCCGGCTCACCGAGGGGGGCGGGTGCGTCCCGTCCCCCTCACCACGCCCCGTAGAATTGACCCAACACCCGGCATGACCGCCGGGTGGTGACCCGAGGAGCCACCCTTGGCTGCTGAGCTGCACGTCGAGCTGGTCGCGGCGGACCGTAGTGTCTGGTCCGGCGAGGCCACCCTGGTCGTCGCGCGCACCACGTCCGGCGACATCGGCGTCATGCCCGGTCACCAGCCGCTTCTGGGTGTGCTGGAATCGGGCCCGGTGACGATCCGTACGAGCGATGGCTCCACTGTCATCGCCGCGGTGCACGGCGGTTTCATCTCGTTCGCCGACGACAAGCTCTCGCTGCTGGCGGAGATTGCCGAGCTGGCGGACGAGATCGATGTCCAGCGCGCCGAGCGTGCGCTGGAACGTGCGAAGTCGGACACGGACGGCGCCGCCGAGCGTCGCGCCGATGTGCGACTGCGCGCGGTGGCGGTGCACTAGCCACCCCGCGACAAGTCTTTACCCTCAGCCGCGGCCCGAGCTGGAGACCTCTCCAGACCGTGTCGCGGCTGAGGCGATGCAGGTGCAGGTGAAGTCCGGGCGGTATCCGTTTACTCGACGACGCGAGGAGGTCGGTGGAGATGTTCCTCGCGCTGTGGGTGAGCGGGCTGGTCGTCGCACTGGTCGCGGTTGGTCTCTTCGTCTTCGGTCTGCGCCGGCGGCTGATTCAGCGCTCCGGCGGGACCTTCGACTGCAGCCTGCGCTGGAATGTGCCGGTGGAGCCCGATCTCTCGGGCAAGGGCTGGGTGTACGGGGTCGCCCGGTACCACGGCGACAAGGTCGACTGGTTCCGGGTCTTCAGCTACTCCCCGCGCCCGCGCCGGGTCCTTGAGCGGTCCTCGATCGAGGTGGTCGCCCGCCGGCTGCCCGAGGGCGAGGAGGAGCTCGCGCTGCTCTCCGACGCCATCGTGCTCGGCTGTCTCCACCGGGAGACCCGCCTGGAGCTGGCGATGAGCGAGGACGCCCTGACCGGATTCCTCGCCTGGCTGGAGGCGGCACCGCCCGGCCAGCGGGTGAACGTGGCCTGAGGCCGGCCACGCGCCACACAGACGAAAACCGGGGAGACAGGGGGCGGACCTGTCTCCCCGGTGCTTTTTCGGGGTTACGCGCAATGCGGTGCGGCGGTGACTACTTGAGGCCGTTGTTCATCGCGCTCACGAGTTCACCGTTGCTGGTGTCCCCGCTGAACTCCCAGAAGAACGCGCCTCCCAGGCCCTGGTTCTTCGCCCAGGCCATCTTGGACGAGATGGTGGCCGGGGTGTCGTAGCTCCACCAGTTGGTGCCGCAGTGCGCGTAGGCGGTGCCGGCGATGGTGCCGGTGGTGGGGCAGCTGTTCTTGAGGACCTTGTAGTCCTCGATGCCCGCCTCGTACGTACCCGGGGCGGCGCCGGTCGCGGTGCCGCCGGGCGCGTCCTGGGTGACGCCGGTCCAGCCGCGGCCGTAGAAGCCGATGCCGAGCAGCAGCTTCGAGGCGGGGACGCCCTGGGCCTTCAGCTTGGCGATGGCCTCGGAGGAGCTGAAGCCGGCCTTCGGGATGCCGGTGTACGGGGTGAGCGGGGAGTGCGGAGCCGTCGGGCCCTTCGCGTCCCAGGCGCCGAAGAAGTCGTACGTCATCACGTTGTACCAGTTCAGCGACTGCGCGGCGCCCGCGTAGTCGGCGGCGTCGATCTTGCCGCCCTCGGAGCCGTCGGCCGTGATGGCCGCGGTCACCAGGTTGTTGCTGCCGAACTTGGTGCGCAGCGCGGACGTGATGGACTTCAGCGCGGCCGGGCCGCTGGTGTCACAGGTCAGGCCGCAGGCGTTGGGGTACTCCCAGTCGATGTCGATGCCGTCGAAGACATCGGCCCAGCGGGGGTCCTCCACCAGCTTGTAGCAGGAGTCGGCGAACGCGGCCGGGTTCTGCGCCGCCTGGCCGAAGCCGCCGGACCAGGTCCACCCGCCGAACGACCAGAGGACCTTGATGTGCGGGTACTTCGCCTTGAGCTTGCGCAGCTGGTTGAAGCTGCCGCGCAGGGGCTGGTCCCAGGTGTCGGCGACGCCGTCCACGGACTTGTCGGCGGTGTACGCCATGTCGTAGTCGGCGTAGGAGTCACCGATGGTGCACTTGCCGCCCTGGACGTTGCCGAAGGCGTAGTTGATGTGCGTGATCTTCGCGGCCGAGCCGGAGGTGTCCATGTTCTTCACGTGGTAGTTCCGGCCGTAGACGCCCCAGTCGGTGAAGTAGCCGAGGTTCACCTTGCCGCCGGTGCCCGGACCGGGGTCGGTGCCCCCGCCGCCGGTGGTGTGCACCTTGACGGCGCCGCTGGCCGGACCGGTCTGGTCGGCGGTGTCGCGGGCCTGCACGGTGTAGGAGTAGTCCGTGCCGGCGGTGAGGCCGGTGTTGGTGTACGTGGTGCCGGTGACCGTGGCGACGACCGCGCCGTCCCGCAGGACGTCGTAGTTCTTGATGCCGTGGTCGTCGGTGGCCGCGCTCCAGCTCAGCTTCGCCGAGGTGTCGGTGATGGAGCTCGCGGTGGGGGTGCCGGGCGCGGAGGGGGCGTTGTCACCGGGGACGCTGCCGCCGTCGCAGGAGGCGCCGTTCAGCTTGCAGCCGGTGGCGGCACCGGAGCCGGAGCCGGTGCCGTTGAAGCCGAAGGAGACGCTGGCGCCCGGTGCGACCGAGCCGTTCCAGCTGAGGTTCTTGGCGGTCCAGTGATTCCCGGAACTGGTGACGGTGGCGTCCCAGGCGGAACCGACGCCGGTGCCGGAGGGGAAGTCCCACTCGATGGTCCAGGAGCTGAGGGCGGTGGTGCCGGTGTTCTTCACCGTCCACTGACCCTCGAACCCGCTGCCCCAGTCGGACTTCTTGAGGTACGTGGCGGTCGCCGAGGTGGCGGCTTGGGCCGGGGAGGCCATGCCGACCATCGCGGCGAGCGGAAGGAGCAGTGCGGTGAGGCCCGCGACGGCTCTGGATCTGGTGGCTTTTCCGGCCCCGAGTCTGAATCGGGTCCGGCGGGGGGTCTCAGTGCTCAACGGTGCTCCTCGGGTGAGGTCCGGACAAACGGGGGTGGTCCGTCGACTGCAAACCCTGCGCCGCCCTGAGCGCGCTTTGTCATGGCGCGCTCACCGCAGTGTGCTCGGTGAGATTAGGAAGGTCTGGACCAATCGTCAAGAGGTCTGGACCAAAGATCGGAGTCGGGTGCGACTAAACCTCAGATGCCCAACTCCTGGGCCAGCACCGCCGCCTGGACCCGGCTGCGGAGCTCCAGCTTTCCCAGCAGCCTGCTGACGTGCGTCTTCACCGTCGCCTCCGCCATGGAGAGGCGCACCGCGACCTCGGCGTTCGACAGGCCTTCGCCGAGGCAGCCGAGCACTTCGCGCTCGCGCCGGGTGAGGGAGTCCAGCACCGCCAGGTCCGGAGCCTGTGGCGGTGGCGCGGTGGTGGTACCGGCGAACTCCGCGATCAGCCGGCGCGTCACCGCCGGGGCGATCAGGCCCTCGCCGCGCGCCACCGTGCGTACCGCTTCGAGCAGGCCGTGCGCCTCGGTGTCCTTCAGCAGAAAGCCCGACGCCCCGGCCCGCAGCGCGCCGAAGACGTACTCGTCCAGATCGAAGGTCGTCAGCACCAGCACATCCGCCAGCCGCTCCGCGACCACCTGCTTCGTCGCCGACACCCCGTCCAGCCTGGGCATCTGGATGTCCATCAGCACCAGATCGGGGCGCAGTTCACGGGCCAGCCGCACCGCCGCCTCCCCGTCACCGGCCTCCCCGACGACCTCGATGTCCGGTGCGCTGCCCAGGATGAGCACCAGCCCCGCACGCACCGCCGACTGGTCCTCGGCCACCAGAACCCGGATGGTCATGCCCGCACGCTCCCTTCCCCGACGGGCAGTTCAGCCCGTACACACCAGATCCTCGTCCCGCTCCCGGTGGACACCGGCCCCGCCTCGATCTCCCCGCCGAGCAGCGCCACCCGCTCCTGCATCCCGACCAGTCCGGCCCCCGAACCGGGCGCGCGCGGCCCCGGCCGGTCCCCGAGGACGCTGGTGACCTCCACCGTCAGCCGCTGCCCCGCCTGCCCCAGCCGGACCGTGACCGGGCCGCGCCCGGCATGTTTGAGCGCGTTCGTGAGGGACTCCTGGACGATCCGGTACGCGGCCAGCTCGACCGGCGCCGGCAGTGGGCCCGTCTCGGTGCGGGAGTCCTCCAGCACGCACGTCAGCCCGCTGGACGCGGCGTTCGTACGGTGCTGCTCGACCAGGGCGTCCAGCGAGCCGAGCGTCGGCGAGATACTGGGCTCAGGATCGGCCCCGCCGGTGCGCAGCAGCCCGATCAGACGGCGCATTTCGGCCAGACCGGCGACGCTGTTCTCCCGGATGACCCCCAGGGCGTTCCGGGACGTCCCCGGGTCGTCGATGGAGAGCGCGGCTGTGGAGTGGATGGCGATCGCGGAGAGGTGGTTGGCGACCATGTCGTGCAGCTCGCGCGCCATCCGGGCCCGTTCGGCGGTCACCGCCTGCGCCCGGTCCATCTCGGCCAGCAGAGCCGTCTGATCGGCGCGCAGCCGCTCGGTCTCGGCGGCATCGCGGTGGTTGCGCACACTGACCCCGGTGAGGGCGGGCACGAACGAGACCAGCCCGGTGACGATGCCGATGAGCAGCGCCTCGGCACTGCGGAACCAGGCCAGGAAGCCGATCGTGACCGTGACCGTGATCAGGAAGGTGGTCACCGGAATCCGCCGGGCGGCCGCCGGGGTGCCGTAGAGCACGGCCGCGTACATGACGTCGGTGTACAGCAGCACGGTCGCCAGGTTCCCGGCCGTGAACTGGTCCATGATCAGCGCGAGGGTGCCGATGACCAGGGCGGTCTGCGGCGCGCTCCTGCGCAGCAGCGCCAGCGCCGACATCACGGTGAGCGCGACCAGTTCGATCCCGGGGGCGTCGAGGGGCCGGCCGGTCTGCATGTGCAGGCCGAGCAGCCACAGCAGCACTCCGCCGAGCAGACCGCTGAGCGCGATGAGGACGTCGTCGCGGTGGGGGCGGGGAGGGGAGAGCACCCTCCCATCCAACACGGCGGACCGTCCCGGGACGTCCGTACGGGGAGTGAGGCGCGACTACATCGAAGGATGCAGTGGCGGTTCGTCACTCCGGGCGACGATCGGGCGCGCCGCGGCGGAGACGCTGGAGGGGAGCGAAGGGAGACAGGACCGTGATCGTCACGCTGATCGTTCTCTGCGAGATCGCCTTCTGGGTGCTGCTGGCCGGGGGACTCGCGCTGCGGTACGTGGCGAGGAAGCCGCGGCTCGGTGGCGCGGTGCTGCTGTGCGAGCCGCTGCTGGAGGTGATCCTGCTGGTGGTGACGGCCGTCGACCTGAAGAACGGTGCCGCTCCGGACTGGAAGCACGGCCTCGCCGCGGTGTACATCGGCTTCACGGTCGGCCTCGGGCACTCCACGATCCGGTGGGTCGACGCCTGGGTCGCCCACCGCTTCGCGGGGGGCCCGCCACCGGTGAAGCCGCCGAAGTACGGGATGGCGCGGGCGGTGCACGAGTGGCGGGTGGCCGGGCGGTGGGCGCTGGCCGCGGTGACGGCGCTGGCGCTGCTCCAGGGGGCGGTCTGGTACGTGGGGGGCGACGGGGACGTGGCGTCGCTGCGGTCCTGGCAGCAGACGATGCTGTTCGTGATCGGGATCAACCTGGTGATCGCGGCGAGCTACACGGTGTTCCCGAAGCGGGGCCCCCGGCGGGAGACGAAGCGGGTGCCGGGCCCGCCCGGCTGACGCGTCGTCCTCGATCGCCGGACGGGCTGAACCCGGGGTTCCGGCGATCGAGGACGCCGGTCACCGTTCGCCGCCCGGCACCCACAGGACGTCGCCGACCTCCTTGTTCGCCACCCGGGCGAGGATGAACAGCAGGTCGGAGAGCCGGTTGAGATAGGTCGCCGTCAGCGGGTTCATCACCTCGCCGTGCACCTCGAACGCCGCCCAGGTGGACCGCTCCGCGCGCCGCACCACCGTGCAGGCCTGGTGCAGCAGCGCCGCGCCCGGGGTGCCGCCGGGCAGGATGAAGCTGCGGAGCTTCTCCACCTGCTCCAGGTAGTGGTCGCAGTCCGCCTCCAGCTTGTCGACGTAGAACTGCTCGACCCGCAGCGGCGGGTACTTCGGTTCCTCGACGACCGGAGTCGACAGGTCCGCGCCCACGTCGAACAGGTCGTTCTGTACGCGGACGAGCACCTTCACGACATCGTCGGTCAGCTGCCCGAGCGCGATCGCCGTGCCGATGACCGCGTTGGCCTCGTTGGTGTCGGCGTAGGCGGAGATCCGCAGATCGGTCTTGGCGGTCCGGCTCATGTCGCCGAGGGCGGTGGTGCCCTGGTCGCCGGTACGGGTGTAGATACGTGTCAGATTGACCATGGCGTCAGCGTAGTGAGGCCCCGGCCCTCCGGAAGACGCGTGTGCCCACTGTCACGGCGAGCGTCGCGAATCCGAGGGCGACCAGCACGCCGCAGAGCATGTGCGTGGTGGCGTACGAGCCGATGTACGCGTCCCGTACCGCGTCCACGAGGTAGCGCAGCGGCGTGAGGCGGGAGAGCACGTCCAGCCACTTCGGGCCCAGGGTCATCGGCAGCATCAGACCGGAGAGCAGCATGGCCGGCATGGTGAGCGAGTTGATCACCGGCCCGAACTCCTGCGGTGTGCTGACCTTCATCGCCAGGGCGTACGAGAGCGAGGCCAGCGAGACCGTCAGCAGGCCGACGAACGCGAAGCCGATCAGGACTCCGGGGAGCGGCGCGCGCAAGCCCATGACCAGGGCGGCCGAGACCAGCAGCACCGCCTGGAACATGAACAGCAGCGTGTCCCGCAGCACCCGTCCCAGCAGCAGCGCCAGCCGGCTGACCGGGGTCACCCGCATCCGCTCCACCACGCCGGTCGACTTGTCGATGATGAGGGCGAACCCGCTGAACGAGGCGCCGAACAGGCCGAGCTGGAGCAGCAGGCCGGGTACCAGGATCTGCCAGGAGTCACCGGACCGGCCGAGCGGCAGTCCGGTGAGCAGCGGACCGAAGAAGAGCAGGTACAGCAGGGGCATGAGGATGCCGAAGAGGATCTGGAACTTCGAGCGCAGGGTCTGCCGGGCGTACCGCCCGAAGACGAGCGCGGTGTCATGGAGAAGCATCGGGTCCGATTCCTAGACGGCGACGGGAGCGGCATCGGCGGCGGCGGGGGCGCGGCCGGTGATCGCGAGGAAGGCCTCCTGGAGCGAGGCGGCGGGGGAGCCCGCGTACCGGGTCTTCAGGGCGGCCGGGGTGCCCTCCGCCACCACCAGGCCGCCGTCGACCACGACCAGCCGGTCCGCGAGCGCGTCCGCCTCGTCGAGGTAGTGCGTGGTGAGCACGACGGTCGTGCCGGATTCGTCACGCAGCCGCCGCACCAGGTCCCACAGGTCGGCGCGGCTGCCCGGGTCGAGACCGGTGGTCGGCTCGTCGAGGAAGAGCAGCGGCGGGCGGTGGGTGAGTCCCATGGCGATGTCGAGCCGTCGTCGCTGGCCCCCCGAGAGCGAGGCGGTCTTCCGGTCGAGCAGGTCCGACAGGCCCAGGTCCCCGGCCAGCTCTCCGGTGCGGGCGACGGCCTCGGCCTTGCCGAGCCGGTACATCCGGCCCTGGGTGACCAGCTCCTCCCGCACGGTGATGTGCGGGTCCACCCCGCCGGACTGGGCGACGTACCCGCAGTTCTCCCGTACGCCCGCCGGGTCGGCGATCAGGTCGTGGCCGGCGACGGTGGCGGCGCCGCCGGTGGGGGCGAGCAGCGTGGTGAGCATCCGCAGCGTGGTGGTCTTGCCCGCTCCGTTGGGCCCGAGCAGTCCGACGATCTCGCCGGCCGCGACCGTCAGATCGACGGAGCGTACGGCCTCCACCGGGCCGGCCTTGGCGTCGAAGGTCCGGGCGAGCCCGGCCGTGCTGATGATTGGCATAGTGACCACAAAAACAGAGTCAGTGAAAAATTGCAATGACACCAAAAATTCATGGACTCCAGGGGGCTCTAGGGTGGGGTCATGGCTGAGGGACTCAGGGAGCGCAAGAAGCGCCAGACCAGGCAGCACCTCTCGGACGTGGCCACCGGGCTCTTCCTGGAGCGGGGCTTCGACGCGGTCACGATCGCGGAGGTCGCCCGCGCCGCCGACGTCTCGGTGAACACGGTCTACAACTACTTCCCGACCAAGGAGGACCTCTTCCTGGACCGCAGTCGCGGCATCGTCGACCGCCTCTCGCGGTACGTCCGGGGCCGGGACAAGGGGGAGTCCGCCGCCGACGCCGTCCTGCGTGAACTGCGCATCCAGGTGGAGGGCGTGTCGCCCGCCGTCGGCCTGATGGAGGGGTACGAGCGCTTCATGCGGGTCATCGAGGGCGCCGACGGCCTCAAGGCCCGCCTCTGGCACGTGCAGCAGGAGGCCCTCCAGCATCTGGAGGCGACGCTCCTGGAGGAGTCCGGCGCGGAGCCCGGGGACTCGGCCCCGGTCCTGGTGGCCGGTCAGCTCTCCTGGGTGCACGGCACGCTCATGGGGTACATCGGACGCGAGATGGTCGCGGGCCGCAGGGCCACCGAGGTGTCCCGGGACGCCCTCGTCCTGCTCGACGACATCGAGGACCTGCTGGGCGAAAAGGTGCTCAACTACGCCCGGCGCGCCGCCGAATGACGCATCCCGGTGTGATGTCCGTCATTTGAGACGTGACGCGCATCTCTTCGCAGCCCCAGCGCCCCTCACGGGTACTAACCTCCGCCGGAGAGCATGGACGAGAACCGTATGGAAAGCAGGGGTGCCAACGTGGCCAGGAAGCTCGCCGTCATCGGAGCCGGACTCATGGGGTCCGGCATCGCGCAGGTCTCCGCCCAGGCGGGCTGGGACGTGGTGCTGCGTGATGTGACCGACGCGGCCCTGACCCGCGGCCGTGACGGCATCAAGGCCTCCTACGACAGGTTCGTCTCCAAGGGCAAGCTCGCGGCGTCCGACGCCGAGTCCGCGCTCGCCCGCATCACCACGACCACCGATCTCGACGCGGTCGCCGACGCGGATGTCGTCGTCGAGGCGGTCTTCGAGAAGCTGGAGGTGAAGCACGAGATCTTCCGGGCCCTCGACAAGATCGTCCGGGACGACGCCGTGCTCGCCTCCAACACCTCCGCCATCCCGATCACCAAGATCGCGGCCGTGACGGAGCGCCCGGAGCGCGTCGTCGGTGTGCACTTCTTCTCGCCGGTCCCGATGATGCAGCTCTGCGAGCTCGTCCGCGGCTACAAGACGAGCGACGAAACCCTCGCCACCGCGCGGGAGTTCGCCGAGTCGGTCGGTAAGACCTGCATCGTGGTCAACCGGGACGTGGCCGGCTTCGTCACCACCCGGCTGATCTCGGCGCTGGTCGTCGAGGCCGCCAAGCTGTACGAATCCGGCGTCGCCTCGGCCGAGGACATCGATATCGCCTGCAAGCTGGGATTCGGCCACGCCATGGGTCCGCTCGCGACCGCGGACCTGACCGGCGTCGACATCCTGCTGCACGCCACCGGCAACATCTACACCGAGTCCCAGGACGAGAAGTTCGCCGCCCCGGAGCTGATGCGCCGGATGGTCGATGCAGGTGACATCGGCCGCAAGAGCGGGCAGGGCTTTTACACCTACTGATCGTTTTTGGTCCCCGGTTGCCTGATCCGCCGTCACATCAGGCCCGGGGGCCCCGGGGGTCGCCTCCCGGGACCATCGGATCCGCAGCGGATCCACGGCGGGCCCACGTCACTCCACGGAGTGAATTCGGTATCGGTTCGCTTACAGACGGCAACTTCCCTGTCGCTGTCGCAGTCAGTTGGGGCAGAGGCAGTTTCAGACAGACGGACCTTGCTACGGAGCATTCCAGGGGAGCGCATATGCACATCAGGGGCGACCACGCCGAGCTGGTCGTCGGGGGCCGCCTCGACGTCCGAAGCGCGGCGGACGCCCGTACGGCCCTGCACTCGGCCCTCGACGACGGAGTCGGCGATCTGGTGCTGGACCTGACCGAGCTGGATTCATGGGATGCCACCGGACTCGGTGTCATCATGGGCGCGCACAGACGGGCCGGACGGGCCGGCCGGCGGCTGGTGCTCCGCGGTGTGCCGCCGCAGATGCAACGCCTCCTGGTGGCCACCAGACTGCACCGCATCCTGGCCATCGAGGGTGGGATCGCGGCGGAGTCCCTGCCGCGCGTCTGAGGTTCCCGGCGGCGGCGGACGCCCGTCCGTGCCCCGCGGCCGAAGCCGCACAATCCTCACGAGACCGTGATCTGTCGGGCGGCACGGCACCCCGGATGTTCGTAGATACTGTGCGAAGGTTTAGGGTTCGGCCGTCTGCCGATTGACGGACCCACCTGGCTGACACCGGACCGGAAGCGACAGCTGGACGTGCGAGGCCGGGAGGGGCAACCGTGCTCGACGCGTCTTGGGGGCTTTGGCGATGGACCCGACACACCGGGGGCCGGAAGAGTACGGCCACGACAGGAACGGCTCCGCGCAGGACGCCGGCCGACGGCGTCCCTCCCGCGATCCGCTGACTCCTGATTTCGGTCAGCAAACACCGCAACAGGCACGTATCGTCCCGCTCATATCGGGCGACCTCCTGCTCACGGTCAACCCGGTCGACGGCAGCGAGGTCGAACCGTGCCGGCCGGGCGAGCAGCCCGCCGAACCGGTCCGGCGCACCCCCGCGGAGCGCGCCGACCGCGAACGGGCCGCCG
>NZ_JAFMPZ010000395.1 GCF_017353455.1 Streptomyces laculatispora | reverse complement strand
CAACGACGACGACGCGTAACAGCACCCCGGCCGCCGGACGTCCGGCCCCCGGTGCGCGAACGCGCCCGCGGGGACCGGACGCCGCGCTGTCCGGGGCCGGAGTCCGGTCCGGTGCCTCAGGCGATCTCGATGAGCAGGTCGCCCGCCTCGACCTGCTGGACCCTGCCGATCGCGAGGCGTCGCACCACCCCGGCGCTCTGGGCGGTGATCGAGGCCTCCATCTTCATCGCCTCGATGGTGGCGACGGTCTGGCCGGCCGACACCGACGTGCCCTCCTCCACCTGGAGGGTGACGACTCCGGCGAACGGCGCCGCGACATGGCCCTGGTTGCCGCGGTCCGCCTTCTCGGCGGCCTTGACCTCGGTGGCGACGGACCTGTCCCGCACCGACACCGGCCGCAACTGCCCGTTGAGGGTGGCCAGTACGCTGCGGAACCCGCGCTCGTCGGCCTCGGAGATGGCCTCCAGCTCGATCAGCAGGGTGACACCGGGATCGAGCGTGACCGTGTGCTCGGTCTCCGGCTCCAGCCCGTACAGGAAGTCCTGGGTGGGCAGGACGGAGGTGTCCCCGTACGCCTCGCGGTGGGCCTCGAACTCCTTGGTCGGGCCGGGGAACAGCAGCCGGTTCAGTGTCGCGCGCGGCGACTGCTCCAGACCCTCGCGGTCCTCGTCCGACAACTGCGGCGTCTGCGCCTTCGCCGGGCGGCCCTTGAGCGCGCGGGTCCGGAACGGCTCGGGCCAGCCGCCGGGCGGGTCGCCCAGCTCGCCGCGCAGGAACCCGATCACGGAGTCAGGAACGTCGAACTTGCCGGGGTCGGACTCAAAGTCCGCCGCCTCGACCCCCGCACCCACCAGATGCAGTGCCAGATCGCCGACCACCTTGGACGACGGCGTCACCTTCACCAGCCGCCCGAGCATCCGGTCGGCCGCGGCGTAGCAGTCCTCGATGAGTTCGAAGCGGTCGCCCAGACCCAGGGCGATGGCCTGCTGGCGCAGGTTGGACAGCTGCCCGCCGGGGATCTCGTGGTGGTAGATCCGGCCGGTCGGCGAGGCCAGCCCGGACTCGAAGGGGGCGTAGACCTTGCGGGTCGCCTCCCAGTAGGGCTCCAGGTCGCCGACGGCCTGGAGGGAGAGGCCCGTCGCGCGCTCGGTGTGGTCGGTGGCGGCCACCAGCGCGGACAGCGGGGGCTGGCTGGTCGTACCGGCCATGGAGGCGACCGCCGCGTCCACCGCGTCCACGCCCGCGTCGATGGCGGCGATCAGTGTGCCGAGCTGCCCGCCGGCCGTGTCATGGGTGTGCAGATGGACCGGCAGGTCGAACCGTTCGCGCAGCGCGGTGACGAGGGTGCGGGCGGCCGGCGGGCGCAGCAGCCCGGCCATGTCCTTGATGGCGAGCACATGGGCGCCCGCGTCCACGATCTGTTCGGCGAGACGCAGGTAGTAGTCCAGCGTGTACAGGGTCTCGCCGGGGTCGGAGAGGTCCGCGGTGTAGCAGAGCGCCACTTCGGCGACCGAGGTGCCGGTGGCGCGTACGGCGTCGATCGCCGGACGCATCTGGGACACGTCGTTGAGGGCGTCGAAGATCCGGAAGATGTCCATTCCGGCGGTCGCGGCCTCGGCCACGAACGCCTCGGTGACCTCGGTGGGGTAGGGCGTGTAGCCGACCGTGTTGCGGCCGCGCAGCAGCATCTGGGTGCAGATGTTGGGCACGGCCTCCCGGATCTTCACCAGCCGCTCCCACGGGTCCTCGGCGAGGAAGCGCAGCGCCACGTCGTAGGTGGCGCCTCCCCAGCATTCGAGGCTCAGCAGCTGCGGTGCGGTATGGGCGACGTGCGGGGCGACGGTCAGCAGGTCACGGGTCCGGACCCGGGTGGCCAGCAGCGACTGATGGGCGTCGCGGAACGTGGTGTCGGTGACGGCGACGGCCGACTGGGCGCGCAGCTCGGCGGCGAAGGCCTCCGGGCCGAGGGCCGCGAGGCGCTGCCGCGAACCGGCCGGCGGTGTCCCGGCCGGCAGGTCCGGCAGCTTGTCCGCCGGGTCGATGACGGAGGGGCGGGGCCCGTAGGGCCGGTTGACGGTGGTCTCGGCGAGATAGCCGAGCATGCGGCTGCCGCGGTCGGCCGAGGGACGGGCCCGGATCAGCTCCGGGTGTTCCTCGATGAAGCTCGTCGTGACGTGTCCCGCCCGGAAGTCGGGCTGGTCCAGTACGGCGCCCAGGAACGGCAGGTTGGTCGCCACACCCCGGATGCGGAACTCCGCGATGGCCCGGCGCGCCCTGCGGGCCGCGTTGGCGAAGTCGTGCCCGTGGCAGGTGAGTTTGACGAGCATCGAGTCGAAGTGGGCGGACACCTCGGCACCGGTGTGGACGGTGCCGCCGTCCAGCCGCACCCCGGGGCCGCCGGGGGAGCGGTAGGCGGAGATGGTGCCGGTGTCCGGCCGGAAGCCGTTGGCCGGGTCCTCGGTGGTGATGCGGCACTGCATCGCGGTGCCGTTGAGGGTGATGTCGTCCTGGGTGAGGTGCAGTTCGGGCAGCGTCATGCCCGCAGCGATGCGCAGCTGGGCGATCACCAGGTCGCGCCCGGTGACCTGTTCGGTCACGGTGTGCTCGACCTGGATGCGCGGGTTCATCTCGATGAAGACGTGGTTGCCGCGTTCGTCGACGAGGAACTCGACCGTGCCCGCGTTCACGTAGCCGATGTGGTGGGCGAAGGCGACGGCGTCGGCACAGATCCGGTCGCGCAGCGCCGGGTCGAGGTTCGGGGCGGGCGCGATCTCGACGACCTTCTGGTGGCGGCGCTGGAGTGAACAGTCCCGCTCGTACAGGTGCACGACGTTGCCCTCGGCGTCGGCGAGGATCTGCACCTCGATGTGGCGGGGATTGATCACCGCCTGCTCCAGGAAGACCGTCGCGTCGCCGAACGAGGAGCGCGCCTCGCGCATGGCCGCGTCGATCGACTCGCGCAGTTCGCCCGCCTCGGCGACCCGGCGCATGCCGCGTCCGCCGCCGCCCGCGACGGCCTTGACGAACACGGGGAAGCCGATCTCGTCGGCGGCGTCGACGAGCGCGTCGACGTCCTCGGAGGGCTCGGAGGACTTCAGTACCGGTACGCCGGCCTCCCGGGCGGCGGCGACCGCCCGGGACTTGTTCCCGGTCAGGTTCAGCACCGAGGCCGGCGGTCCGACGAACGTGATGCCGGCCTCGGAGCACGCGGCCGCGAGGTCAGGGTTCTCCGACAGGAAGCCGTAGCCCGGGTAGATCGCGTCGGCGCCCGCCTTCCGGGCGGCCTTGATGACCTCGTCGACCGAGAGGTAGGCGCGCACGGGATGGCCGGGCTCACCGATCCGGTAGGCCTCGTCGGCCTTGGCCCGGTGCAGGGAGTTGCGGTCCTCGTGGGGATACACGGCCACCGTGGAGATCCCGAGCTCGAACGCCGCGCGAAACGCGCGGATCGCGATCTCTCCGCGGTTGGCGACCAATACCTTGTCGAACATCAAACTCCCCAGTCGTGTCACGAGCGCGTGGCGTCAGGACGGGCGATGTCGCACGGATACGCCGGTCGGCGTCCCGTGGTCACTCGGCGGCGGCGAACCGCTCCGTGGTTTGTCGGGTCGGAAGCGTTCGACACCGTACCGGAGACCTACCCAGAGATCGCGGACACAGAGAATGGCCTGCGTCACGTGCGAAGGTCCCGGAGATTTCCCGGGGGGCGCGGAGGGCGGCGGTGCCACGCGCGGCGAGAAGAGGGCGCGCGCATGTCTTCACTGAGCTCGGGGGCGCTGCTGTACGGCCAAGGGGCCTTCGGGCTGACGCTCCAGGACAACTGGTCCGGGCACGCGGACGGTCCCGGCCCCGGGAGGGGGCCCGGACCGTTTCCTGTCGTCCTCAGCCGGGCCGGCCGGCCGTCTTCGCGGCGAGGTAGCGGGCGGGGTACTCGCCGCCGCCGTGCACCGCCAGGTCCGCCCCGTTGATGTATCCGGACAGGTCGCTCGCGAGGAACAGGCAGGCACGGGCGACGTCCTCGGGCACGGCCATCCGGCCCATCGGGATGACGCCCGCCACCGAAGCCCCGCCGTCCGCGCCGTAGACCGGCTCCGCGCTCCGCGTGCGGATCAGCCCCGTGGTGATGTGGTTGACCCGGACCGCGGGCGCCCACTCCAGGGCCAGCGCCTTGGTGAGCGCCAGGAGCCCGGCCTTGGCGGCGGTGTACGCGGCGGTGCCGGGCTGCGGGTCATGGGCGGAGACACTGCCGATGTTGACGACCGAACCGCCCCCGTCCTGGGCGTGCATGGCGCGGTGGGCCGCCTGCGCCACATAGAACGGCGCGAGCAGATTGAGCGCGACGATCCGCTCCACGAACCGCGGCGAGACGGTGGCCGCGTCGGCGTCCGGGGAGCCGCCCGCGTTGTTGACGAGTACGTCGAGCCGGCCGAAGCGTTCCACCGCGGTGTCCACCAACGCGGCCGCCGCCGCCGGATCACGCACATCGGCCGCCACGAAGACGGCCTCCCGGCCCCCGGCCGCGGGCAGGGTGTCCGGGGTGGTGCGGCCGCAGACCACCACGTCCGCCCCGGCGCCGAGGAACGCCCCGGCGATGGCGGCCCCGATGCCCTTGGTGCCGCCGGTGACCAGCACCACGCGCCCCGTGAAGTCCAACGGGCTGTCGGTGTCCATGATGTGAGGCCTCTCTTTCTGGTGGACGGGCCGGGCCGGCCGAACCGCCCCTCGGTGTGCGGTCAGCCGGCCAGTACACGGGCCCGGCACGCGGCCGGGGTGCCCCACGCGTCGCGCAGCGGACGGGCCTTGCGGATCCACAGGGACAGGTCGAACTCGTCGGTGTAGCCCACGGCCCCGTGCAGCTGGAGGGCCGTGCGCGCCGCTCCGTACGCGGCCTCGCCCGCCGTGACCTTGGCCGCCGCGATGTCGCGCCCCGCCCCGTCGTCGCCGGCGGCGAGCGCGAGTGCGGCGCCGTGTACCAGCGGTTCGGCGAACTCCAGGGCCAGCAGGGTGTCCGCCAGCCGGTGCTTGACTGCCTGGAAGGAGCCGATCGCCACTGCGAACTGGGTGCGCTGCGTGACGTAGGCGACGGTACGGGCGAGCAGGGTCCGGCCGGCCCCGAGTGCCTGGGCCGCCGTGGCGAGCGCGGCGACATCGGCCGCGTATCCGGCCGCGGCGGTCACCGCCGGGCCCCGGGCGATCACCGTCCCGCCCGTCGGCTTCGACAGCCGCCGCCCCGGATCGGCCGACGGCTGTACGGGACCCGCACCGGTGGCGACGCGCAGGATGTCGCCGTCCACCACGAACACCGTGTCGGCCACGTCGGCGTCCAGGGCGTACGGGCCCAGAGCGGTCAGGCAGAGCGAGACGAGGGACTTGCCCGAGGCGATGGCGGGCAGCCGGGCGGCGGCCACGTGCTGGTCGCCGAGCCGGTCCAGCAGGGCTGCGGCGGCCACCGTCTCGACCAGCGGTCCCGGGACGGCGTGGCGCCCCAGCGCCTCGAAGGCGACGGTCAGTTCGAGGGGCAGCGGCCCGAAACCGTCGTGCTCCTGAGGGACCGCGAGTGCGAACACCCCGGCCTCGGCGAGCCGGGCCCAGACGGCCCGCCCCGGCCCGTGGCCGCCGACGGCCCAGGCCCGGATCGCGGCCGGGGTGTCGCAGGAGGTGAGCAGACCGTCGAGGGAGCGGGCGAACTCCCGCTGCTCGGCGTCGAGGAAGAAGCGCATCACCGGCGTCCCTTCGGCAGGCCGAGCAGCCGCTCGGCGATGATGTCGCGCTGGATCTCGTTGGTGCCCGCGTACACGGGGCCGGCCAGCGAGAAGGTGTAGCCCTCCGCCCAGCCCCCGCCGGCGGGCGCTTCGCCCGCGTGGTCGGCGAGTTCGCCGTACGGGCCGAGCAGGTCGAGCGCCGTCTCGTGCAGGGCGATGTCCAGTTCGGACCAGTAGATCTTGTTGAGGCTGGAGGCGGCCCCGGCGGGCCCGCCCTCGTCGTGCAGTACGTGGGAGGCGCCCCGGTAGGAGAACAGCCGGTAGGCGCGGGCCCCGATCACCGCATCGGCCACCCGGTCGCGCATCGCCGTGTCCGCCGGGTCGCCGTGTTCGCGCCACAGGGCGGTCAGCCGGTCCGCCGCGGCCGTGAACCGGCCCGGACTGCGCAGGGTGAGTCCGCGTTCGTTCCCGGTGGTGCTCATCGCGACGCGCCAGCCCTGTCCGGGCTCGCCGATGACGTCCTCGTCCGGTACGAACACCTCGTCCAGGAAGAGTTCGGCGAAGGCGGGTTTGCCGTCGAGCCGTCCGATGGGCCGCACCGTGACACCCTCGGCGTCCAGCGGGAACATCAGATACGTCAGTCCCCGGTGGGGCCGGTCCGCGTCCGGGTCGCTGCGGAACAGGCCGAAGGCCCGGTCGGCGAAGGCGGCCCGGGAGGACCAGGTCTTCTGGCCGCTGAGCAGCCAGCCGCCCCCGGTCCGTATGGCCGTCGACCTCAGCGAGGCCAGGTCGGAGCCGGACTCCGGCTCCGACCAGGCCTGCGCCCAGATGACCTCACCGCGTGCCATCGCCGGCAGGATCCGGGCGCGCTGCTCGGCGGTGCCGTTCTCGAAGAGGGTGGGGGCCAGCAGATTGATGCCGTTCTGGCTGACCCGGCCGGGCGCCCCGGCGGCGTAGTACTCCTCCTCGAAGACCAGCCAGCGCAGCAGGGAGCCGCCGCGCCCGCCGAACTCCTCGGGCCAGGACACCACCGACCAGCGGTCGGCGGCCAGCGTGCCCTCCCACTCCCGGTGCGCGGCGAATCCCTCAGCGGTCTCCAGGGACGGCAGGGGAGCGGCCGGGACGTGGGCGGCCAGCCAGTCGCGCACCTCGGTACGGAACGCCTCGTCGGCCGCGTCGAAATCGAGGTCCATCAGGCGCCCGCCTCCTTCATCGCCCGGATGTCCATGCCGCCGAGCGCGTCGGGCGCGGTCTCGGCGTTGTGGGCGTGCGCCAGGTGGTGCAGGCCGAACACCGAGTCCATGCCGGTGTGCATTCCCTGCAGGTCCTCGGCCTGGTTGACGGCGCGCTTGGTCAGGGCGAGGCCCAGACGCGGCATCTCGGAGATCCGCAGCGCCAGCTCCCGGGTGCGCTCGGCCAGTTCCTCCCCGGGCACGACCCGGTTGACCATGCCGACCTCGTACGCGCGCTGTGCGCTCATCCGGTCGCCGGTGTAGAGGAACTCCTTGGCGATCCGCGGTGGCATCACCCAGGGGTGCGCGAAGTACTCGACGCCGGGGATGCCCATGCGGACCACCGGATCGGCGAAGAAGGCGTCCTGCGAAGCCACGATCAGGTCGCACACCCAGGCCAGCATCAGTCCGCCCGCCACGCACGCGCCCTGCACGGACGCGATGACCGGTTTGGGCAGCTCCCGCCACCGGCGGCACATGCCCAGATACACCTCGGACTCGCGGGCGAAGCGGCTCTCCGCGCCCTCCTTGTCCGAGTGGTCCCACCAGAGTCCCGCCCGGCGTTCGAACGGCAGATGGGCGTCCCGCTCCGGGGTGCCGATGTCATGGCCCGCGGAGAAGTGCTCGCCCGCTCCGGCCAGTACGACGGTCTTCACCTCGCTGTCGTCGGCCGCGCGGTAGAACGCCCGGTCCAGGGCGTAGGTCATCGCGGAGTTCTGCGCGTTGCGGTAGTCGGGCCGGTTCATGGTCACCGTCGCGACCGGGCCCCGCTTCTCGTAGCGCACCGGTTCGTCGTGGGCAGCGGACATCGGCGCCTCCTTCCCTAACAAGTGTTTGGTAGATTAACGTACTCCCATGAGCAGCGTCGAGCAGTCCCGCACCGGGATCCGCGGCCGGCCGGCCACCGGCCGCACCGGATCCTTCGCGGGCCTCCGAGGCTGCGGCGGACCCGGCCGCGAGCACGAGGGCGCGGCCATCGGGCGACAGGTCGCCTTCCACGAGGAGTACGCCCTCGCCGACGCCCCCGCACGGGTCAGCCGCATCGGGGAACAGCTGCTCGGCCCGACGCCGGCGGCCTTCGGCGCCCCTGAGCGGCGGGCCCGCTTCCTGCCGCCGATCGTCACCGTCCAGGCACGAACTCGACGACCGGCAGCGGCTGTTCCTCGTCACCCGCTCCGACACCAGCTACGCCGGGTCCGACGAGATCCAGCGCGACATCATCGCCGAGCGCGTCCTCGGCCTGCCCAAGGAGATCCGCCCGTGACCACCCAGCCGCCCTATGTAGCAGGGCACTCCCTCCTGGCCGGACGCACCGCCGTGATCACCGCCGCCGCGGGCGCCGGGATCGGCGGAGCGACGGCCCGCAAATTCCTGGAGGAGGGTGCCCGGATCGTCATCGGCGACGCCCACGAACGCCGGCTGGGGGAGACCGCCGCCGCCCTCGCCGAGGAGTTCGGCGCGGACAGCGTCGCCGCCCTGCCCTGCGACGTCACCGATCAGGAGCAGGTCGACGCCCTCTTCGCGTTCGCCGCAGATCGCCACGGCGGCCTCGACGTCGTCGTCAACAACGCAGGCCTCGGCGGCACCGCCGACCTCGTCGAGATGACCGACGACCAGTGGTCGAAGGTCCTCGACGTCACCCTGAACGGCACCTTCCGCTGCACCCGCGCCGCCCTGCGCCACTTCAAGGACCGCGACACCGGCGGCATCGTCGTCAACAACGCCTCCGTCATCGGCTGGCGCGCCCAGCGCGGCCAGGCCCACTACGCCGCAGCGAAGGCCGGCGTCATGGCCCTCACGCGGTGCGCCGCCCTGGAGGCCGCCGACTTCGGGGTACGCGTCAACCCGGCCGTCGCTCGCGGTGATGCCCGCGCCGAGCGAGACCACCGCGTTGTCCAGCAGGAACCACGACTTCCTGGTCCGAAGCGTGCTGCCCGGGGCGCCGATCACCTCCATCGCGGCCACCGTGTACCGGCTGTCCAGCACGGCCCCGCCCGCGACGGTGTTCGACGGCCGGTAGGTGGACGTACCGGCGCCGGTGCCGAGATCGTCGCGCCGGCGGGTGTCGACCGTGGTGCCGGGGAGCCGGTACGGATCGACGGTCGGCCAGAAGCCGTCGTTGAACTGCCCGAGGCCGTCGCCGTCGTACAGATACGTCATGCCGTCACCGGTGTACCAGCCGTGCAGGTTCTCGCCGTTGCCCGCCTCGTACGCGGAGATCCGCTTCGAGGACAGCGACAGCGCGAAGGCCCAGCCCGGGCGGCGGTGCACCACGCGGTCCATGTCGGCGAGGACGAAGCTGCCCGTCGTACGGGCCCCGGTGCGAATGCCCCGGTCGTTGAGCACGGCCTTGGCCAGGGCCAGTTGGGGCAGTGTGGCGAGCGCCGCGAACGGGGTGGTGCGGTTGCGGGTCAGCCAGCCCTTGGCCAGCTGCCGCCAGCGGTCCGCGTAGGAGGCGGGTGCTCCGGACGCGAGCAGCAGGATCGCCGCGACGGCCGCGGCGCCGTCCCGGTGGTCACCCGCGCGTTCCCGTGAGACGGCCCGCCCGCGCACCGCGTCCATCATCAGCCCGTCGAAGACCACCGGTGCGAAGCTCCGCTCCACGGCCTCGTACATCACCGACACCTTCGGGTCGGCGACCGCCCACGGGGAATCCGCCAGGAGCGAGATCAGCCAGGCCGCACCGCCGAGCAGCACGGTGCCGTACGAGCCGGTGTACGCGACCACGTCGTGCTGGACGAACGAGCCGTCCTCGTAGAAGCCGTCACCCGAACTCGTGTAGCGGAAAAGGCTGTTGCGGCCAGAGTCGCGCACGTCGGAGAGTGCGTCACGGGCCGACGCCAGCTTGTCCCCGTCCCTGCCGAGCAGTCCGCGCAGCGCCACGATCACGGCCTTGTCGGTGCGGTTGGCACCCGTCTCGGAGAGCGTGGGCGAGTTGGTCCGGCGGTCCGCGTCGGGGCAGAACCGGTCGACGACGCCCAGATAGTCCGTGAGATCGCCGCCGGACAGCCGCCCGCGCAGCAGCACGCAGCAGTCCATCAGCGCACGAGGAGCGCCGATCTCCCAGAACCACCAGTTGCCGCTCTCGCCCGCCTGCGGGTGGTAGGCGGTGTCGTAGGTGAAGCGCAGCGCGCCGAGCAGGGCGTCGGCGGTCGCCGCGTCACCTGCCAGAGAGGCGCCGGGCGTGGCCCACGCGGTCGCGAGGGTGCGCAGCCGGGTGTAGCTCTGCCCGAAGTTGCCCGGATCGGTGACGGGGGAGAGGTCGGCCCACAGCGCGGTGCGTCCGGCGCTGCGGTCCAGGGTGTCCCACAGCTCCTTCGCCGCGCCGTCCAGGGCCGCGAGGGCGGCGGCGAAGTCGGGGTCGGACGGGTCGAACCCGCCTCCGGTGATCAGGGTTTCCGCCCGCAGGAGGAGCCCGTCGAAGTCCTGGTCCGCGATCGGTCGGGTATCCGGTGCGATGCCTGCCGCCTGCTCCGGGGCCGCGGCCTGTGCGGCGCCCGCGGTCGGGGCGAGCGCCGCGCCGACGGCCGTGGCGCCACTCGCGGCGAGAAGGGTCCTTCTGCTCAGTTGCACGATGACTCCCTGTCCTGTGCGTCCGCTGTGTCCGCTGTGTTCACGGTGCTCAGTCGGAGAGCGTGCTCGGGTCGACGGGGGGCTGGGGCAGGTGCAGGGCGGCGAGTTCGGCCCGGCCGACGGCGTCGATCGGGAAGGCCCAGGTGTTGACGAAGAAGTCCGTGAGGTCGTGGCCCGCGACGCGGCTGGAGTAGGTGGCCAGCGCCCGGTAGCGCTTGTCGTTCTCCGTGGAGTCGGACTGCGGGTTCTCCTCGCGCACCAGTTTGTGCAGCCGGGGCCAGAAGTCGTCCCCGAAGGCGAGCTCCAGCTGACGCAGCGGCACGAGCTTCTCGTACGCGCCGAAGGACTTCTCGTACGTCAGCCCGGCCGTGCCGAACTTGGCCCGTGAGGTCTGGAAGGCGGTGAGGCCGGTCGCCGGGTCGACCGTGAGCAGATTGGACGGCTGCTTCAGGGTGCGCTGCGCGGCCAGTGAGTAGATGTTCACCGTGACCTCGGTCATGCCGCCCGGCTTGTAGGCCATCTGCTGATGCAGGTGGCCGAGTTCGTGGTACAGCCCCCAGCCGCGGGTCCGCAGTCCCTCGACGGTCGTGGCCCGGTCGAGATAGGCGCGCGGGAAGCCGTTGTAGCCGTGCGTGGCGTACGCGCCGACACCGGTCGGCACCTTGCTGACCTCGGTGAAGTGGTACGGCCCCGCCTTCCTCCGGTGCACCGGCCGGGAGCCGTCGAGCCCGCTGATCCGGGCGTGCGAGTCGATGATCGTCCCGACCAGCCGGAGCAGTGCGGCGTGGTCCTCGCCCCGGTACTGCAGCGCGCCGTCACGGGTCAGCGTCATGATCGTGTCCGGCCCGTGGAGTTCGACCCAGGGCGACGTGGTCAGTGTGTCGAGCTGTCGCTGGTAGTCGGCCTCGGTGGTGCGGCCCAGGGTGAAGACCGGCATGGGGACGGCTCCGGCGCGGATGAGCACTTCCGCCCGCTCGCCGTGCCCGGTGAGCGTCAGATAGACGGGGCCGCCGTGCGGGTCGGTCACGGTGTTGGCGCCGGCCGTCAGCGGGTAGCCGCGCGGTTCGGTGATCTCGCCGTAGTAGTCCCAGGCGCCGATCCAGAGCGTGGGCAGCAGGCCGTCGTGGGGCCGGACGGTCAGTGAGAGCGGGGTGCCGGCGGGCACGTACAGGCCGGTCGGCTGGAACTCCGAGCCGCGCAGGGCCTGTGCGAGCCGCAGCCGCTCGGCCTCGGCGGCGGGGCGGGCGGTGACGGTCAGGGCGACCGGACGGGCGAGCGGCCGGCCGGGGGCGGCCTGTGCCGAAGAGACGGTGGCGCCGAGCGCGGCCACCGCTCCGGCACCGGCCGCGGCGGCGAGTACGGAGCGGCGGCCGACCGGGGTGGAAGGCGTGGCGGAGGGGCTGTGCTTACGCATGCGGAACTCTCCCTGCAGAAACGAATGAGGGGCGGAAGCGTGCGGAACGGGATGAGGCGTGCCGTCAGCATGTAAGCGGTTGCTGTCGAGCCGCAAGGGGAGTCGGGAAGTTAC
>NZ_JAFMPZ010000394.1 GCF_017353455.1 Streptomyces laculatispora | reverse complement strand
CCGCCGGAACGTTCCGGCGGGGCTGCTGCACACACTGTGTTGACGCCGTGCGGCGTCGGGACGGACCGGTCAGATGTGGCCGGCGCCCGCACCGGCCTCGGCGTTCGCACCGCGCTTGGTCAGGGTGGCGACCAGGGCCGCGATCACCGCGACGATGCCCGCGACCATGAACGCCGTGCTCATGCCCGACACGAACGTGTCATGGGCGACGCCCACGATCTTGCCGGCGACCTCGGGCGGAGTGCCCGGGGCGACCGGCGGCATCCCGACCTTGACGGCCGAGGACGCCTGGTCGAGCTGCTCCGCCGACAGCGGGGGAAGCTGCGCGTCCTTCCAGTTGCCGACCAGTTCGGCGTCGACCCGGGCGGCCATGATCGCGCCGAGGACGGCCGTACCGAGGCTGCCGCCGACCTGCATGGCGGCCTGCTGGAGGCCTCCCGCGACACCGGAGAGCTCCATCGGGGCGTTGCCCACGATGACCTCGGTGGCGCCGACCATGACCGGCGCGAGTCCGAGGCCGAGCAGGGCGAACCAGATCGACATGGTGACGGTGCCGGTGCCGACGGTCAGCTGGGACATGCCGAAGCACGCGACGGCGGTGCACACCATGCCGCCGACCAGCGGGATCCGCGGGCCGAACTTGGTGATCAGGAAGCCCGCCAGCGGCGAGGCGACGATCATCATCGCGGTCAGCGGCAGCAGGTGCAGACCGGCGTCGACGGCCTTCATCCCGTGCACGTTCTGGAGGTAGAAGGTGACGAAGAACAGCCCGCCCATGAAGGCGAAGGCCATCAGCACCATCAGGACCGTGCCGGCGGAGAGCGGCACGGAACGGAACATCGCCAGCGGGATCAGCGGTTCCCTGACGCGCTGCTGGACGAGGGCGAACACGACGAACAGAACGACGGCGGCGACCAGGAAGCCGATCGTCTTGAGGTCGCCCCAGCCCCACTCCGAGCCCTTGATGAGCGCCCAGATCAGGCAGAACATCGCCGAGGACAGCAGGACGATGCCGGCGATGTCGAAGGAGCGCGGCGCGTTCTCGGCGCGGTGGTCCTTGAGGATCAGCACGCCCAGCACGAGCGCGATCACGCCGACCGGCACGTTGATGAAGAAGACGGACTGCCAGCTGACGTGCTCGACGAGCACGCCGCCCAGGATCGGGCCACCGGCGGTCGAGGCGCCGATCACCATGCCCCAGATGCCGATCGCCATGTTCAGCTTCTCGGCCGGGAAGGTGGCGCGGAGCAGGCCGAGCGCGGCCGGCATCAGCAGCGCACCGAAGAGGCCCTGGAGCACCCGGAAGGTGATCACGAGGACGACGCTGCTGGAGAGGCCGATGGCCCCGGACGCCGCGGCGAAGCCCACGACGCCGATCAGGAAGGTCTGGCGGTGGCCGAACCGGTCACCGAGCTTGCCCGCGGTGATCAGGGAGACCGCGAGGGCGAGCATGTAGCCGTTGGTGATCCACTGGACATCGGCGAGCGAGGCGCCCAGGTCCTTCTGGATCGCGGGGTTGGCGATCGCGACGATCGTGCCGTCGAGCGCAACCATCATCACGCCGATGGCCACGGAGAAGAGCGTCAGCCAGGGATGGCCGCGCAGCCCCTTGGCAGGTGCGGGAACAGGGACATCCCGGGGCTCCCGCGACGCCTTTTCGACGGTGGTCTGACTAGTCATACCCAGAGATTAGTGTCAGTCGCTGACAGTTGACAAACCCATTCACAAGTCGGTAACTGTCACGTAGCTCACAGGTACGCTGAGCTGGACAAAGCAGGAAAAGGGGACCAGCTCAGTGACCGACGGGCAACGAGCCGCCGAGTATCCGGCCGGGCTGCGCGAGCGCAAGAAGCGACGCACCCGGGACGCCCTGCTCCATGCCGCCCTCGATCTTTTCACCACCCAGGGGTACGAGGAGACCACCGTCGACGAGATCGTCGACGCGGTGGAGGTCTCCCAGCGCACCTTCTTCCGCTACTTCGCCGGCAAGGAGTCGGCCGCCTTCGCCGTCCAGGAGATGGTGGAGTCGCGCTTCATCGCCGAACTGCGCCAACGGCCCGCGTCGGAAGCCCCCTTCGAGGCCATGCGCCGCGCGGTCCTCTGCGCCTGGAACAGTATCGGGGACGCCATCGAGGCCCTGATCCCGGTCGAACTCCACATGCGTACGTACCAAATGATCGAATCGACGCCCTCACTGCTCGCCGCCCACCTGCGGCGCAGCTGCGAGCTGGAGAACCAGATCGCCCTGCTGATCGCCGAGCGCGAGGGTCTGGACGTGGAGCTGGACCCGCGGCCACGGGTCGCCGTCGCCGCGTTCTCCGGGGTGATGCGGGTGACCGGCCAGCTGTGGGGGCGGGGCCGGGAGACCAGCCTGGACTCGCTGCGGACGCTGACCGAGGTGTACCTCGACCAATTGGGACCGGCCCTCGCCGAGGACTGGCGCGCCCCCGCCCGGGACCGTGTGCCGCACACCTCGGACGCGGCGTATGGCCAAGGTCACAACACGCGGACCACGCCGCCCGGATGCGGCATCTGAGGGACACGGGGCTCGGCGGAGCGTACGGGTGATCCGTACGGAGCGTGAGGGAAGAGGCGTTCCATTCCTGATAGTCGGGTGATGTGTGTCACCCGCTTCACGGCCTTCGGCGCGCGTCTCCTAATGTGGGCCGGAGTGACTTCCTTCGATTCCTCCCCGACGCTCACCGCGTGGCGCACTCTGCTCGCCATCGCGGTTGTGTTCGTGATGCTGACGACCACGGGCTGGACCGCCGTGCGCCCTCAACGCTCCGACGAGCCACGCACTGTCGCACTCGCCTCCTGGGCCAAGGGATCGATAGCGGGGCACGCGCTTCCCCCGGCCGATGCCCAGTCGTTCAGGCTGGCGCACTTCTTCGCCATGCTCACGGCCGCGCAGCGCATCCGACTGGCGGACAAGTACCCGCTGGTGGTGGGGAATCTGAACGGCGCCCCGGTCACCCTGCGCTATCGGGCCAACCGGCTCGCGCTCGTACAGGCGCGCACGGTCGAACAGCAGCGCATGCACGACAGCAGGCTCTCCCCCGACGGCCGCGCCGAGGCGGTCCGCCGGATGGACCGCTTCCGGTCGATGCTCGCCGACGGCCGGCACTTCCTCGCGTTCGACCCGTCCGGCCGGGGCCGCGCCGCCGAGGTCTTCGGTGATCTCGACCGGGCCGAGCGGGTCTCGGTGGTCGTACCGGGTGTCGACACCAATCTGCTGACGCTGGAGCGGACGGGGGTCAAGACCAACGCCGCCCCCGTCGGCATGGCCAAGTCCCTGTACGCGGCCGAGCGGTCCGCCCGCCCCGGCGTACGGACCGCCGTGATCGCCTGGGCCGACTACACCGCGCCCGCCGGTATCGGCATGGACGCCGCCCTGGGGAATCTCGCCCGGCGCGGGGCGGTCCGGCTCGACGCGCTCGTCGGCTCGCTCCCGGGCATCGCACCCGTCTCACTGTTCTGCCACAGCTACGGCTCCGTCGTCGAACCGGGTCAACCGGTCGGCCCCGGCCTCGGCGAGCGAGCCGGTCGCGGCGTCCACGCCGACGCCGATGGGGGTGGTGTACCCGGCCCAGGCGATCACGGCGCTGCCCCGGCCGGTCTGCGCGTAGAGGGACTTGGCCATACCGGCCGGGGTGCCGTACACATCGTTTCGGCGGCCGAAGGTCCCGGCGTCGATGTCCGCACCCGGCACCACGACGGAGACGTGTCGCGCGGC
>NZ_JAFMPZ010000393.1 GCF_017353455.1 Streptomyces laculatispora | reverse complement strand
GCACCGAGGCGCACCAGCCGGCCCGCCAGCCGGGCGACCCGGTCGTCCAGCTGGGCATAGGTCAGGGTGCGCCCCGCGGACTCGACGGCCGGTGCGTCCGGTGTGCGGGCCGCGTGCCGGGTCACCAGACCGGGCAGCGACACGGGGTCGGGGGCGGCGGATCCGGCGGAAGCGGCGAGCAGTTCGGCGCGCATGACCGCGGGCACCAGGTCGATGTCCCCGACGAGCGCCGTGGGGTCGGCGGTGATCTGCCGCAGCAGTTCGACGTAGCACTGCGTCCAGCGGGCCACCGTCGCGGGGCTGAAGACGTCGGTGCGCAGACCGAAGCTGCCCTCCATGCCGTCGCCGCTGTCCTTCACCACACCGACGAGGTCGTGCTCGCCCCCGGTGTGGATGCGCTCGGGCTCCGCGAACTCCTTCATCACCGTGACGCTCGGCTGCTGCGTCAGATGCATGAACACCCACTGGTACAGCGGGGCCCGGCCCGCGCTGCGTTCGGGTGCGGCGGCCGACACGATCCGGCCGACGGGCACGTCCGCGTTGGCCATCAGATCCGGGAAGTCGACGGCGAACCCGGCGAGCACATCGGCGAACGACCGGTCGGGGCGCACCTGCCAGCGGGTCGGCACGGCGTTCATGACATACCCGATGACCTGGTCGAGGCCCTTGGCCGCACGGTTGGCGATCGGGGTGCCGATCACCAGGTCGTCGGCGCCGCTGACCCGGTGCGCCAGGACGGCGAAGGCCGCCATGAGGACGACGTAGACGGAGGAGCCGCGCTCCCGGGCCAGCGCCCGAACAGCGGCGGTGGTCGCCGCGTCGATGTGGAAGGGGACGTTCGCGATGCCGTCGCCCTCGGCGGCGGTGCCGGTGCCGGCGCCCGGCACGGTCAGCGGACCGGGCGGGTCGGCGAGATAGCGGCGCCAGAAGTCGAGCCGGCTCCCGAAGACCCCGGCCTCCACCAGCTCGTCCTGCCAGGACGAGAAGTCGGCGTACTGGACGTCGGGCCGGGTGAGGGGCGGCTCCAGACCGTCGCGCAGGGCGCCGTACGCCTGGGCGAACTCGTTCTGCAGCACATCGAACGACCACCAGTCGCTGATGGTGTGGTGCAGGCTCAGCATCAGGGTGGAGCGCTGTCCGCCGACCCGGACGAACCGGGCCCGGATCAGCTTGTCCCGGCTCAGGTCGAAGGGGCGGTTGCGGAAGGCCTCGAAGGCCTCGTCGATCGTCCCGCCGGTGCCCCGCAGATCCTCGTGCTCCAGGCCGAAGGTCCCGTCGTCGGGGAACTCGACGTGCAGCTCGCCCGACGGATCCGTCACGATCCGGGTCCGCAGGATGTCGTGGTGACGCTGGATCAGCGTCAGCGCCGCCTCCAGATGCGCCGGGTCGACGGGCCGCTCGAAGTGGTAGGCGGCGCACAGATTGAGCGCGGGGGTGCCCGGATACAGCGAGTCGTACACCCACAGGTCGTGCTGCGCCGGGCTGAGAGGCACCCGGCGGGCCGGGTCGCGCGGCGGTATGACGGCGGGTATCTCGCGGGCCCGCCCTGCCTCCAGCAGTCGGCGCATCAGCCGGACCCGCTGCTCCCGGCCGAGTGCGCCGAACCGGTCGGCCATGGAGGGGGACGCCGCGCCCGGAACGGGGCGCGAAACGGTGGGGGCGCTCATCACAGGTTCTCTTTCAGTTCGGCCAGCCGGTGCAGCCCGGCCAGTACGTCGTCCCGCCCGATGCCGAAGTCGATGAAGCAGGCGACCTCGTCGACGCCCAGCTCGGCCAGATCGGCGAGCATCTTGGCGCAGTGGCCCGGGGAGCCGAGCAGACTGCCCCAGCTCAGATAGCGCTCGAAGGCGAAGTCGGCGAGCATCGCGGTCTGCTGCTCGGTGAGCTGTGCGGTCGTGGGGTCCGCGGACCGGTTGGCCGCCGTCTGGCGGACGTACGAGGCGAGATAGGTCTTGAGGGGCGCGCCCGCCATCCGGCGGACCTCCGCGTCGTCGGCGCCGACGTAGGTGTGGGCCATGAGCGTGACCCGGCCGTGTGCGTCGGTGCCCCGCTGGTCGGGGGCCGCGGCGCAGGCGGCGCGGTAGAGGGCGATCTTCTCGGCCAGTTCCTCCCGGCTCTGCCCGACGGTCGCGCCGAGCACTCCGGCGCGCAGCCCGCCGGCCGCCGCCCAGGTCTCCGGGTTGCCGGACGTGGTGACCCACAGCGGCAGGGTGTCCTGTACGGGCCGGGGCTGGGGTGTCACGGAGACCGGAGTGCCGGTGCCGTCGGGGTACTCGGCGGCCTCGCCCGCCCAGAGCGAGCGCAGCCGCGGAATGGTCTCCAGGGCGGTCCGCCGCCGGTCCGCGTACTGCTCGGGGGCCAGCGTGAAGTCCTTGGAGTGCCAGCCGGTGGCGACGGAGAGGCCGACCCGCCCGTGCGAGAGGTTGTCCACGACGGCCCAGTCCTCCGCCACCCGCAGCGGGTGGTGGAGCGGCAGGACGACGCTGCCCGCGCGGATCCCGATCCGCTCGGTGGCGACGGCGAGTGCCGCGCTGAGCACCGGAGGGCTGGGGAAGACCTGCCCCACCTGCTGGAAGTGGCGTTCGGGGGTCCAGACGGCGTGGAACCCGAGCCGGTCGGCCGTACGGGCCACGGCGAGGATGTCCTCGTACGTCTCGGTGTGCCGGGCCTCGCCGGCGGTGGTGCTGTCCGCACCGAAGAACATCACACTGAGGTCCACTGCCGCTCCTCCTGCTTCCTGCTGGGCTGGGTCTGGGTCTGGGTCTGGGTCTCCGGGCGCCGCGGCACCCGGGGGCGGCGCGGGATGGCGGTGGGCGCTACCGGTCCGGGAAGGGCGGCCGCCCGTTCCAGCTCGGCCGCGAAGGCCGCGACCGTGGGCGCGGCGAACAGCTGGGCCACGGTCACCGGCCGGCCGGCGCCGAGCCGGGCCACGACGCGTACCGCGCGCAGGGAGTTGCCGCCGAGGGCGAAGAAGTCGTCGTGCGGACCGGCGCTCGGCACGCCGAGGACCTCGCACCAGACGGCGGCGGTCTCCCGCTCCAGAGCGGTCATCGGGCGTTCGGCGGTGCCGCGGTGCCGGGTCGGTGCGGTGATCCGGTCGCCCTGGCCGGCCCGCCGGGGCGGCGCGGTGAGGCCCAGCCGCGACAGGGGCGTTTCGGGGTCGGCCGCGGATGCCTCCAGGGCCTGGGGGAGGGCCTGGGCGAGCCACTGGACGAAGTCCGCCTCCAGCGCCTCCCCGCGGTACTCGAAGGTCAGGGTCAGTCCGTCCGGCGCACCGTCCGCCGTGCTGGAGTCCGTGACGTCCACCAGGAGTTCGAACCGGGCGGCGCCGGTGCGCACGACCTCGACGCCGTGTTCGGCACCGGGCAGTGTGACCTCGGCCCGTGCGTTGTTCTGGAGCGCGAGGACCACGTCGGTGAACGGCTGACGGCCGGGGGAGCGTGCCGGGTTGAGGGCCCCGACCACGTCCTCGAACGGCACGTCCTGGTGGCTGAACGCGGCCAGGTCCGTCTCCCGCACCCGGGCGAGCAGCTCCGCCGCCGTGGGGTCGCCGGACAGATCGGTGCGCAGCACCAGCATGTTGACGAAGAACCCGACGACGTCCTCGACGCCGCCGTCCCCGGCCCGGCCTGCCACCGGTGCGCCGACCGCCAGGTCCTCGTCCGCGCCGGCCCGCACCAGCACGGTGGCCAGCGCGGCGTGCAGGGCCATGAAGAGCGTGGCGCCGCGGGCGCGGGCCGACTCGACCACCCGGGCGTGGGCCGCCGCGTCCAGCCGGCACACCACGACCTCCGCGGCCGGACCGGGTACGGCGGGCCGCCCGGCGCGACGGGGCAGCAGCGGGCCGCCGTCCGGCAGCCCGTCCAGCTCCTTGCGCCAGTACGTGAGCTGACGGGCGGCGAGCGCGTGCGGATCGGCCGGTGAGCCGAGCCGGCCGAGCTGCTGCCGGGCGTGCTCCCCGTACGGGACGGCGAGCGGCGCAAGTACGGCGTCCGCGCCGGCGACCCGTGCCGCGTAGGCGCGGGACAGATCGCGGAAGAGCGGCCGCAGGGACCACCCGTCCCCGGCGATGTGATGGACCAGCACCAGGAGCGCGTGTTCGTCCGGCCGCTCCTGGGAGGTGAACAGGGTTGCACGGCAAGGGAGTTCGGTCCGCAGGTCGAAGCGGTGGCGGGCCTCCCGCTCGATCTCCCGGTCCGTCGAATCCGCGGCGGTGCGCAGGACGCGCAGGGGCGGCCGCGCGGCCGCCCCGCTCAGCACCCGCCGCACGGGGGCGCCGTCGGCCTCCTCGAAGACGGTGCGGAGCACCTCGTGCCGGTCGGCGACCTCGGCCAGCGCGTCACCCAGCGCGGCCGCGTCGACCGCGCCCCGCAGGCGCACCAGCATCGGCAGGTTGTACGCGGCGCCGGACCCGATCCGGTCCAGGAACCACAGCCGGTGCTGCGCGTGCGAGACCGGGAGCGCACCGGAAGCGGTGCCGGGCGCGGGAGCGGCGGGGGGCGCCGGGGGAGCGGTGTCGACGAACGGGGCGAGCAGCGCCGGGGTGGGCGCCTCGAAGAGCCCGCGGATATCGATCTCGGCGCCGAGCACGGTGCGGATCCGGCCCAGCAGCCGTGCGGCCAGCAGGGAGTGGCCGCCGAGGGAGAAGAAGTCGTCGTCCGGGCCGACCGCCGCCGCGCGGAGCACCTGGGCGAAGAGGTCGCACAGCGCGGCCACGGTCCCGCTCGCCGCCGCCCGTACGGCCGGGACCGTCCCGGCTCCGGGCTCCGGCAGGGCGGCCCGGTCCAGCTTTCCGCTGGGGGTCAGCGGCAGCGCGTCCAGCGGTACGAAGACCGCCGGCACCAGGTATTCGGCCAGCACGCTGCGGGCGTACTCGCGCAACTCCGCCTCCCGGAAGCCCTGTCGGGCGCCGCCGCGCGGCACCACGTACGCGGTCAGCTGGCGGTCGCCCGCCGGGTGCTCATGGGCGAGAACCGCCGCCCGGTCGATGCCGGGATGCCTGGCCAGTACGTTCTCGACCTCACCCGGCTCCACCCGGAAGCCCCGGATCTTCACCTGGCTGTCGGCCCGTCCCAGGTATTCGAGGACTCCGTCCGCGCGCCGCCGTCCGAGGTCACCGGTGCGGTAGACGCGCTCGCCGGACGGGGCCGCGACGAAGCGTTCGGCGGTCAGCGCGGGCCGCCCCCGGTACTCGCGGGCCACGCCCGCCCCGGCGGCGTAGATCTCGCCGGTCGCGCCGTCCGGTACCGGACGCAGCTCCTCGTCGAGGATGAACAGCCGCTTTCCCGCCAGCGGACGGCCGATCGGCACCGGGCCGTCGCCGAGTTCGGCAAGGGCCACCGGGTGGACGGTCAGGAAGACCATGCACTCGACGGGGCCGTAGCCGTTGCTCAGCCGCAGGCCCGGGCTGTGCTCCAGGGCGTGCGCCGCATGCGGCGCGGACAGTGCCTCGCCGCCCACCACGAGTTCCCGCAGCCCCTCCAGTACCTGCGGGTACTCGTCGACGACGACGTTGAAGAGGGAGGCGGAGAGGTACATGGAGGTGATGCCGTGCTCGGCGACGAGCCGTGCCATCAGGAAGGGTTCGGGCCGCCGCCCCGGATGCAGGACGCAGGTCCCCCCGTTCATGAGCGGCCCCCACAGTTCCAGGGCGAACGCGTCCCAGGACAGCGGCGCGCACTGGAGCCAGACGGCGCCGGGGCCGAACGAGGCGAAGTCCTGTCCGGTGAGGGTGGAGGTGAGCGCGTGGTGCGACGCGGCGATGCCCTTCGGCCGCCCGGTCGATCCGGAGGTGAACATCACGCAGGCGATGTCGTCCGGCCGGACCCGGACGGCGCCGCGCGGCAGCGGCCGCGCCCCCGGGGCGTCCTCGATGTGCACCTGCGTCACGCCGAGCCCGTCGGGCGCGGTGCCGCGCGCCGACACGACCACGGCCGTCCGCGCGTCCTCGGCCATCGCGCGCAGCCGTTCGGCGGGGAAGCCGGGGTCGAGCATCACATAGCCGGCTCCGGCCTTGAGGATGCCGAGCACGGTCACGACGAGCGCGGTGGAGCGCTCCAGGTACACCCCGACCGTGTCACCGGCCCGGATGCCCCTCGCTGCCAGCAGACCGGCCAACCGGTCCGCCCGTACGTCGAGTTCGGCGTAGTCGATCCGCTCGTCGCCGTCGATCAGCGCGGTCGCGCCGGGCGCCAGGACCACCTGCTCCTCGAACAGTTCATGCGCGCACCTCATCGCGTTCACCTCCCTGGCGGTCGCTCTGCTCGACCGGCTCCCGCGGGGCGTCGAGATCGGGCAGCAGGACGTCGATGTCCCTGATCGAACGGCTGGCGAGTCCCCAGAGGGCGACCGCGGTCCCGCCGATGCCGGCCAGGAACAACATGGCCGCCATGCCGCTGCCCGGAGAGTCGCCGACGAGGGGCCCGAGCACGGTGAAGACGCCGGAGCCCTGGGCGGCCTGAGGTTCGAAGACGTGGTCGGCGAGCGGTCCGGAGACCGCCATGGCCAGGGGGACGGAGATCTGCGACAGGAACATCACCGCGCCGAAGACCCGGCCCTGCCATTCGTGCGGGACCTTGGTCTGCACGATCGTCTGCATCGAGGCGTTGACCATGGTCATGAGCAGCGCGCCGACCAGGATGGCCAGGCACCAGCCGGTCACACCGCCCACCAGGCCCATCACCACCAGGCCGGAGAGAGACATGCCGACCACGCCGAGCATCATGCCCCGGCCCC